>JANOAF010000556.1:0-2405 GCA_031411015.1 Opitutaceae bacterium
CCCAAGCCCCGCAGCGGCACGGAGACGTAGGCGAGACCGTGCGCCTGCGCGCTCGCCTCTTCGCCGGCCCACATGTCACCGGGGAGACGAAGGTTGATGATCGTGCGGACCCCGAGTCGCTGCAGACTCGCGACGCCGGATTCGTCGGGCTGGGCGCCGCGGAAAAGCGTGCCGTTCACGCGACCAAAATTAGCCAGGCCCTCGGATGCGGGCACGCCGCGTGAAACCGAACCGCATCCGGAAAACGCCAGCGCGAGAAGCAAGACCGCGAACCTCGAAATGAGATAAACGGAGGAGACGCTAGTTTTGTCGGCCATGGCGTGGATACGTTTGGCTCCCGCTTTGCGGGAGAGCCGGCGCAGATCGCCGGCTCACCGCAGGTGAAACAAACCCTCGCTTGCAGCACGCGGGCTTCAACGCGCCCGGTGCTGACACCACGCGGATCTAATTTTCCACGGAGAAGCCGACCTTGATGGTCACCTGCCAGCGATGCACGCGGCCCTTTTCAATGCTGCCGCGCGTCTCGATCAGCTCAAACCAACACAGGTGCTTGATCGTTTTGTTGGCGCGCTTGATGGCCCGGCCAACGGCATCCTCGATCGAGGTGGCCGAGGTGCCGGTAAGTTCGATGTGTTTGTAGACGTGGTCTTTCATGTTCGGTGTTCCGAGCGGAATTTTCGGCTAGGTCAGCGACCGGACCTAGTCGGTGGGAAAGTCCGCCCGGGAATCTTTTCCCTCGCCCGTATGCACGAGGTGATTTTCCAAGGTCCGCTCGATGTCCGCCTTGGTCACGTTCACGAACACCTTCGATTCCTCGTAGCTGATGCGATCGACCTTGAGCGGCGACAGCAGGATTTCCTTGCCGGAATACCAGTGGCCGGCCTCGACGACCAAGGCGCGAATTGCCCAGCTCTTGTCGTCCACTAGGAAGCTGCTCACGGAGCCGATCTCTGCGTCGGTGGCTTGGATCTGGTAGCCGGAGACGGCGTGCGTGCTGCGCAGATGTTTATCAGCACGGTGATGGTGTTTCTGAGCTTCCACCAATTCAGCTTTCGGCGGCGGCATGACCACCGGATATCCACCCATGCCCCACATCCCGCTGCCCTCCCAGTAAGTCGGCCAGCCGTAGTAGCGATAGTAGTCGACCTCGTATTGGCGGGAAACCGGCTTGTGCGCATCGATGGAGGGACTGTCCTCGATTTGCTTTCGCGTGAGGTTCACGTGGAGCATTTTTTCCTCAGCATCCCAGCGCCCGAAAGCATGCGGCGAAAGCAGCACGAGACGGCCGGGCAGCCATGAGCCCGTGTCCACGACAAGGTAGCGCACAACCCACGTTTTGTCGTCGAAGTAGAAATCTTTCACCTGGCCGATCGCGCCGTCCGAGGCGGCGAGTTTGTGACCGTGGAGTGTCTTGATATTTTGGAGCATAGATAATCCGGGTTAAGTTCAAAAATTCTGACTGCACGAGTGTGCGCCCGAATGCCGCGGTGCGCCATGGGGTGTAACCCGCCACCGTCACCTCAACCGCCGCTGAGGAGCTGACGAATTTTTTCGAGGACCTGCGTCCCTCCGAGGGCGAGAAGCACGAAGAACGACGTGGTCACGACAAAGGCCATGCAGCCTGCGATAAAGAACAGACCATCCCGGGCCAGCGCCCCGGCCGCCAGCAACAGCACCGTCCAAGCGGGCAGCGAGTTGCTGAACGGCACGGGGAGCGGCGCGATCAAAAACACCCCGCAGAGTGCGATCATCAGCCCCGCGATTCGGCGGCAAATGAAGTTGTCGTTCATGAATGCCAGCCGCGGACGCAGGAAATATTCGAGCCCTTGCACGATCCGGGCCGCGGTGCGCAGGAGCCCCGACAGAAAGCGCGGCGGCAATCGGCGGCGCAGCAGCCGCTGCGGCAGCCAAGGCGGCCGGTCCAACCCGCGGGCCGCCCCGATCAGGGCCACGACCACGCCAAACGGAATCGAAAAACCGGGGAGCGGAACCGGTGTGAGAAAGGGCAGCGCAATCAGCACCAAAAGCAGATCGAAGCCGCGGCCTTTCGTCGCATCCAAGATTTCGCCCAACGTAACCGGGCGGGCGGCGAACCGCTCCGTCAGTTCACGGAGATCCCGCGAAAAAACGGCCGCGTCGCGCGTTTTATCAGGCTGCTTTTTCAACCGGGTCCGTGTTCGCGCGGCGCCGCCCGAAGCGCAGCCATTTTTCGATTTCCACCGCGACGAACGCCACGGCCGCAACACCAGCGATGCGCAGCCACGACCCCGCACCGATGGGCGCGCTATGGAAGAGTCGGTTCATCACCGGAAGATAAGTGAAGAGCAGTTGCGCACCCAACATCGCCAACGCGCCGCCGAGCGCCCAGCGATTGGTGAACCACCCGAGGGCAAAAATCGAGTGGC
>JANOAF010000557.1:0-20667 GCA_031411015.1 Opitutaceae bacterium
CGCGCACGACTTCCTGTGGCGCATTCACCACGCGGTGCCGCGGCTCGGACATTTTGGCGTCTTCAACCGCTCCCACTACGAAGCCGTGCTCGCCGAGCGGGTGCTGGGTCTGGTCCCAAAAAAAACTTGGCAAGCGCGCTACGCGCAGATGGTGGAATTTGAGCGCATGCTGGTGGCCAACGGAGTGCTGGTGCTCAAGTTTTACCTGCACCTCAGCCGCGGCGAGCAGGCCGCCCGCTTCAAGGAACGCCTGGCCAATCCGGAAAAGCACTGGAAATTTTCCCACGCCGACGTGGCCACGCGCCAGCGCTGGACCGACTACATCGAGGCCTACGAGGACATGCTCAACGCGACGAGCCACCCTGCGGCCCGCTGGCACGTCGTCCCCGCCGACCGCAACTGGTATCGCGACCAAGTGGTGGCCGACACCGTGGTGCGGGCGCTGAAGCGATTGAAACTGAAATGGCCCAAGTCCACCGAAGATTTGTCGAAGATCCGTATTTCCAAATAGGCATCCTGCCGCGCAGCGTAACCCCAACCCGTCCCTCTCATGGCCCATGTTTTCCTCGCAATCTTTCTGATCGTTTTCGGTCTCAACATCCTCGCCGGAATGGCGATTCCAGTATGGATCATCGGCGGCCTCGCGGTGGCAACCGGCGTCCTCCTACTCATCGAGCGGTTTGGCTCCGGTGTGAAAAAATAAGCGACCGGCCGCGACACTGTTTCGCGTCGATGCCGGTGTTGAAACGCGCACCAGCTGATTTAGCTGGCCGGTCTTGCCGGCACCGCTTCCGGCTCGGGAATGTGTCCGCCCTCGTTTTCCAACACCTGTTCGGCGGGTGTCGGCGGCTTCAGCGCCGAGGGCGCTGATCGCGTCATCGTCTTCGCGTCCAAGGCGCGGTCGAGCGAAGCCTCGTCCATCAACCCGCGCGCCAAGACGACTTCGCGCAGCGATTTTCCCGTGGCCAGCGCATCCTTGGCCACACTCGCGGCGAGATCGTAGCCAAGCTGCGGGGTGAGCGCGGTCACAAGCATCAGCGAACGCTCCATCAGTTCGAGGGCGCGGGCGGAATCAGCCTCCAGCCCCGCCACGCACTTCTCGGCAAACACGAGGGCCCCGTTGGCGAGACAATGAATTGCTTCGTGGAGGCAGTGCGCGATCAGCGGCAGCGTCGCGTTGAGCTCCAGTTGGCCTTCGCGGCCACAAGCGGACACGATTTGCATCAGGCCCTGCCCGTAGAGCCCGACTTGCCCGAGCATCTCGCACATCACCGGATTTACCTTGCCCGGCATGATTGAGGAACCCGGTTGGACGGCCGGCAGCCGCAACTCCGCGAAACCCGCGCGTGGCCCGGAGCCGAGGAGCCGGATGTCCCCGGCGATTTTCGTCAGGCTCGCCGCCACCGCGGTCAGAATTCCCGCCACCTCTACCGCATCATCTCGGGCCGCCTGCGCCTCGAAGTGGTTACGTGCCTCGCCAAATGCGATCCCGGTTTCCGCGCTGAGGATACGGCAGACCTCGGCGGCAAACTCGGGATGGGTGTTGAGTCCGGTGCCGACGGCCGTCCCGCCGATCGCGAGTTCCGCGAGCAGGGCAATGCCGCGCTGCACGCGCTCGAGCGCCTTCCGCGCCTGCATCGCGTAGCCGGAAAACTCCTGACCGAGCGTGAGTGGCGTGGCGTCGATCAAGTGCGTGCGCCCAATCTTCACCACGGTCGCGAACTCCGTGGATTTTTGCTCCAGTGCTGCCGCCAGCGTCGCCAACGCCGGTGCGAGGTTCTTCCGCAACGCGAGCGCGACGCTCACGTGGAGCGCGGTCGGAATCACATCGTTCGACGACTGACCTAGGTTCACCTCATCATTCGGGTGCACCACCAGTCCGCTCCGCGTCGTCTCGCCCGCGAGGTGGGTCGCGCGGTGCGCAATCACCTCATTGGCATTCATGTTGGTCGAAGTGCCCGAACCCGTTTGAAAGACATCCACCGGAAACTGCGCGGCATGATGCCCCTCGGCGATCTCCCGCGCGGCGCGCTGGATGAGTTCGCTTTTCTCCGCCGACAACTGGCCCAGTTTCCCGTTGGCTTGGGCGGCCGCGAGCTTGACCAGCCCCAGCCCGCGCACAAACGCGGCGGGCATGGGCCGGCCACTGATGGGAAAATTCATCACCGCCCGCTGCGTCGAAGCACCCCAAAGCGCATCATCCGGCACCAACACCTTGCCCATCGAATCCGATTCCGTGCGCATGTGGTTTCTAGTTATTCTGTTTTCCCCGTCCTTGCCTCGAACCCAGACCACATAGACACAAAGAACCCCCCGGGGTTCGGTGTGGCCCGGCGGTGCCCGAAAAAAAATGAGCCGGCGCAGGCCGGCTCATTGGAAAATTACCGCGGCCTGCCTCAGGCCCCGGCCGGCGCGAACAGATCCTCGACCGAGTCGCTCTCGACACCGATGTCGGCGAAGAGCCACGAGGAAAGGTAGCGTTCGCTGCTCGACGGCACGATCACGACGATCTGCTTGCCCTTGTTTTCAGGCCGTTTCGCGAGCTGGATGCCCGCCCAGATCGCAGCGCCCGAAGAGATGCCAACCGGGATCCCGTCGAGTTGGTTGACCTGCTTGGAAACGGGGCCCGAATCGGCTTCCTTCACGCGCATGACTTCGTCGTAGATTTTCGTGTTGAGCACCGCAGGCACGAAACCGGCACCGATGCCCTGCAGCTTGTGCGGGCCGGGCGCGCCGCCCGAAAGGATGGGCGAAGCATCGGGCTCGACGGCGATGATCTTCACACCGGGCTTCCGCGCCTTCAGCACTTCACCGACTCCGGTGATCGTGCCGCCGGTGCCGATGCCGGCGACGACGATGTCGACCTTGCCGTCGGTATCGCGCCAGATTTCCTCGGCGGTCGTCTTGCGGTGAATGGCAGGATTGGCCGGGTTGGCGAATTGCTGCAGAATGACGCTGTTCGGAATCTTCGCGGCGAGTTCCTCCGCCTTGGCGATCGCGCCCTTCATGCCCTTCGGCCCTTCGGTGAGGATGAGTCGGGCACCGAGCACCTTCAGGAGTTTGCGGCGCTCCATCGTCATCGTCTCGGGCATCGTGAGGATGAGCTTGAGCCCTTTCGCCGCCGCAACGAACGCGAGCGCAATACCGGTGTTACCGGAAGTCGGCTCGATGAGGACGGTCTTGGCGTTGATCTTCCCGCTCTTCAAAGCGTCGTCGATCATCGAGAAGCCGATGCGGTCCTTCACGCTCGAGAGCGGGTTGAAAAATTCGAGCTTGAGCAAAATTTCCGCCTGCGCGCCGTGCGCGGCAGCGGTGCGATTGAGGCGGACGAGGGGCGTGTTGCCGATGGTTTCGGTGATGTCGTTGTATATTTTGGCCATGGTGGGGGACGGTTGGGAGGGCACTCAGTGCAACAGCGAACAAGGGCCGTTGCCGCTCAAAACCGTGGCATAAATTCTCCCCGCACGCCAACCGTAAGACACGCCACCGATGGTTTGCGCTCGGCGCGGCCGGCCGAGGCTGCCACGTTCCCGGCGCATGACTTGGCAAATCGCCCTCGTTTTCGCGCTCCTCGTCGGCGCGATCATCGCCTTCGTGCGGGAGAAGACCCCGCCCGACATCGTCGCGCTCACCTTGTTCGTGATCATCGCGGCGACAGGTCTGGTCCCGATGCGCGAAGTCTTCGCGGTTTTTTCCAACCCCGCGCCCATCACGGTCGCGGCGCTCTTCGTGATCAGCGCGGCCCTCGTCCGCTGCGGGGCGCTCGACTACCTCTCCAGCGGCATCGGGAAGGCAGCGGGCCTACCCTATCCGCTCGTGCTCTTTCTCCTCGTGGTTCTCGTGGCCTTCGTCTCCGCGTGGATTAACAACACGCCCGTCGTCGTCGTGTTCGTGCCAGTGGTGCTGAACTTGGCGCGCCGCATGGGCCTGCCGGCCTCGAAATTCCTCATTCCGCTGTCCTACGCCTCCGTGCTCGGCGGCATCACCACCCTCATCGGCACGAGCACCAACCTCGTCGCCAATGGGATCTTGATCGAGCGAGGCGAGCCGGGGATGGACATGTTCGAACTCGCGTGGGTGGGCGTGCCGATTGCGATCGTGGGTGCACTTTATCTGGCCCTTGCGGGCGGTAAGCTGCTGCCGGCGCGCGAGACTCTCACCTCGATCCTGAGTGACGAAGAGCGGCGCGAGTATCTCACCGAGGCATTTGTGCCCGCCGACTCTCCCCTCGCCGGCAAAAGCCTTCGGGCCGGGGGCCTCGTGAAGGCCCGCGGTTTTCGCGTCATCGAAGTCGTGCGGGACGGCATCGCGATCACGGTGGACCCCGACGCCACGCCGCTGCGCGAGGGCGACCGCCTGGTAATCGCGTGCCACCCCTCCGGGATAGCACGGGCCCGCTCCATGCCCGGTTTCGATTTCACCGCCGAGGCCGGACTTGAGCAGATCTCGGCGCATGAGAGCGTGGTCTTCGAGGGAGCCGTCGCCCCCAACTCCGAAATCATCGGGCAAAGCGTGAGCGAGCTGAATTTCCGGCAGCGTTTCCGCGTCGTCGTGCTCGCCATCCACCGCTCCGGCCAGAATGTCCGCGAAAAACTTGAAACCCTGCCCCTCCAGATGGGTGACATTTTACTCATGATGGGCACGGAACAGGCCGTCAACGAGCTGCGCCGGGGCGACGACATTATCCTCTTCGACAAACCACCGCTGCCGTCGTGGTCGCTGCATAAGCGCATCCCGCTCGTGCTGGCGACCATCGCCGGTGTCGTCGTGGCCGAGACGCTCGATTACATCCCTATCCAGCTCGGCTCCATCGCGGGCGCGATTTTTCTCTGCCTGACCGGCTGCATCAAGCCCCGCGAGGCCTACGAGTCGATTGAATGGAAGCTGCTGTTTGTCATCTTCGGCATGCTGGCGCTGGGCCTCGCGATGCAGCACACCGGCGCCGCCGCTTGGCTGGCGCAGAACATCGTCCTCGGGGTCGATGCCATCGTCGCCGCGCCTCACAAACCTCTGATCATGCTCGCCTGCATCTATCTCGTCACGATGGGGCTGACGGAAATCCTCTCCAATAACGCCGTAGCCGCGTTGATGATTCCCATCGCGCTGGGCATCGCCAACGAGGCTGGCTTCGCGGCGCGGCCATTTGTCATCGCCGTGATCGTCGCCGCCAGCGCCGCCTTCGCCACGCCCATCGGCTACCAGACCAACACCTACGTCTACGGCATCGGCGGCTATAAATTCCGCGACTTCGTGAAGATCGGTGTCCCGCTGAACATCCTCTGCTTCATCGTCGCCATAATCGTGATCCCGCGCGTGTGGCCTTTCTGAGGCCGCGGCTGTCGTCGGTTTCGCTGCCCCCGGGTCCGACCTCACGACCATCGGCTAGACGGGGCCGCACTTACTCTCCCGTCGCAAACCGCAGCGCATATTGCGCGAGGTTAAAATCCGCCACGGTCGAAGCGTAATCGCGCCGCGCCCGCGCCAGCTCTTCCTCCGCCTGCAAATCCTCGAAGACGGCACCGACCCCCGTCTCCCGCCGCTGCCGCGACAGCCGCGCCGTTTGATCCGCGGCCTCCAGGGCCTTCCGCGCCAGCTCGATCTGGGTCGCCAGCGAACGCAGCTTCGCGTGCTGCTCGACGACCTGTCGCCGGATCTGATCACGGACCTTTTCTAATTCGAGTTCACTTTGGCGCTCGCGCGCTGCCGTCTCGCGCTGCCGATTCCGATCCAGAATCCCGCCGGGGCCCACGCGCCAGCTTAGGCCGATGGCGTAGTCCGTGCTCGAATCGAAATCACGCGTAATACTGGAACCGGCCGGCCCGCCGCCGAGTCCGCCCAGTGACGCCTGCGCGCCGAGCGTGGGAATCAACGGACCATAGGTCGCGCCTTTCCGCGCGTTACGCGCGCCTTGGAGTCGCGCCCCCGCCTCGTCGAGTTCCGGCCGCGCCGCGAGCGCCCGCGAAATCAGCGCGCCAATCTCGCCCCCGGTTTCGACGAGCTTGAGCGGCGCGAGATCGCTTTCGACCGGCGTGAGTTCAATCGCCGGATCGAGATGGAGAAATTCCGCGAGCCGGGCGGCCGCGATGCGCTGATCGGTGCGGAGCCGCACCGTCGCAAGTTCTGCCCGTTCCCGCGCTCCACGCGCCCGGGCCAGATCGCCAATGAATGTGAGTCCAGCATCGGTGGTTACTCCAATCTGCTCCGCGTAGCTGGTCGTGACGCGCCCGGCTTCCTCCGCCGCAATCACCGCCGCCCGCGTCCGCAAAAGATCAAAATAGGCTGCCGCCGCCCTGAGCGTGGCTTCGCGCGCGCGGCCGGCCAGCACCGCCTCCTGCGCGCGCACCGTCTGACGCGCCACGAGATTTTGAAAGTAGGTTTCCCCGAGATCGAGCTGCGCCGAAAGCGTCAGCCCAGCGGAGAGCGATTGCTTGTCCGCGTCGAGAATCGGGCCGTTGACCGCCTGAATATTATTCTCATGCCGTCGCACCACGATCGACGGCGTAATCCAAGGGAGAAATTTGGCCTGCACGGCTTCGCCGGCGGCGCGCGCCTCGGCGACTTTCTCGCGCGCGATCTGCACGTCGAGATTGTTGGCCCCGGCGAGACGCAACGCCGTCGGCAGATCGATCACGCCTCCGGCGGGCGGCAGCTCGGCCGCGCCGAGCGTGCCGAGAAGGCTGAACGAGAGAGCGGTGAAAACAAAAAATTTCATTTGGCTTCGACGGCGTTGACCGCCTGACCCGCCACCAGCGCGACCTTGCCGGGGATGAGCACGCGCGCCGTTTCCGCGAGGCCATCCAAAATCTCCACACTCGCGCCGTCGTTAAAGCCGGCCTTGACGGAAATGCGGGCGGCTTTGCCTTCCGCGAGGGTGAAGAGAAACGCCGCGGCCTTCTCGCGCACCAGCGCAGCCGCCGGCACGAGGAGCGCGCCGGTGTGCAACTCAACGCCGATCTTCACCGTGGCATACATCCCCGGGCGCAACGCCAGGTCGGCGTTGGGAAAATCGGCCTCGACCAACAGGGAGCGCGTCGCCTCGTCGAGCGCACCCGAGTGCCGGCTCACGGTGCCCTTGAACATGCGACCGGGCAGCGACTCGGTGGTCAGAACCACCGGCTGGCCAACCTTGACGCGGGCCGCTTCGATTTCCGGCACGGACACGTGCGCCCGCACCGTTGAGTAGTCCATCAGCGTGACGATGGCCGCAGCCGATGGGCCGCTGCCCGCTGTCGCCGCGGGCACGAAAGCGCCGGTGTCCACGTAGCGCATCGTGACGATACCGGCAAAAGGCGCGCTGATTCGAGCGAAGCGCAGCATCGTGTCGCTCTGCGCGAGCGTCGCCTGCGCGATGCCCACCTTGCCCTCGGCCGTATCGGTCGCCTGCGGCGTGATCAAATCGGGCGCTTTCTCGCGCGCGGCTTTGAGCCGGTCCAACTCGATCTTGGCAATTTTGAGTTCGGCCTCGTGGCGCACACGTTCGGCTGCGACCTCGGGAATCTCGATCTCCGCGAGCACTTGGCCGGCTTTTACCGTATCGCCGCGATCGACCGCGATCGACTTGAGGTAGCCGGCCACCTTGGCGTGAAGGGTCACCTGCTGGTTGGCGCGCAGGCCACCGGGCAGGCTGACAAACCGGTGAATGTCGCCGCGGCGCGGGCTCACCACGGTGACCTCAGCCGGCGCGTCCGCCGCTGGCAGGGTGACAGAAACAAAGGCTGCGCTCAGCGCAAGAAAGCGGAAGGAAGACATGGCGATAAAGGATCGAACGGATCAGGTAGAGCGGGATTTGGCGTAATGGACGCTCGCCGGATCGTCGGGATCGAGCGAGGGCGAGCGGACTTTCTTCGTGGTGAGAATCGCAAACACACTCGGCAGCACGAACAGCGTCGCGAGCGTCGCCAGGGCCAACCCGCCGACGACGGCCCGGCCAAGCGGGGCGGTTTGATCGCCGCTCTCGCCGAGCCCAAGCGCCAGCGGCATCATGCCCGCGATCATTGCAAAACTGGTCATCAGAATCGGGCGAAGGCGGCTGCTCGCGCCTTCGATGGCACCGGTAACCGGATTCGCCGTGGCGGCACGGCGTTGCTCGGCAAAAGTCACGAGCAGGATCGCATTGGCCACCGCGACGCCGACCGCCATAATCGCGCCCATGGCGGATTGGATGTTGAGCGTAGTGCCGGTGAGCCAGAGCGTGACAACCACGCCCGTGAGCACGGCCGGAACGGTCGAGACGACCGCGAAGGACAAGCGGAGCGACTGGAAATTGGCCGCCAAGAGTAGGAAAATAACGATGACAGCGATGATGATGCCGGAGCGGAATCCATCGAGCAACTGATCGAGGGGCACGATTTGCCCGCGGTAATCAACTTTGAGCCGTGGGTCGGCGGGCTTGCCGAGTTCGGTCACGACGCGGCGCACATCCCTCATCGCCGTCCCGAGATCGCTGCCGTAAATATTGGCGGTGATACTGACGACGCGCGCCATGTTGTAGCGCTCGTAGGTGCCGACCGAAGTGCCCTGCGAAATGGTGGCGAGATTGCGGAGCAGCACCGACTTTCCGACGCTGGAGGAGATCGGGATGTTTTGCAGATCCTCGATGGCGGTCGTCTTCGCCTCGGGAATTTGCACCTGCACATTGAAGCTGATGCCGGTGCCGGGATCGGCCCAGAAATTCGGCACGGTGAACCGGCTCGAGGTCGTCGCGGCGACGAGCGACCGGGTGACGTCGCTCATCTGCACGCCAAGCAAGCCCGCGCGCTCGCGGTCCACGTTCACGCTTACGCTCGGGTAGTCGAGCGTCTGCGCGATCTGAATGTCACGCAGCGCGGGAATGGTTTTCAGTTTCTCGATAATCTGATCGGCGTAAGCCTTGCCGGCCGCGAGCGTGGAACCGCTGATCGCGACCTCGATCGGGGTGAGTGAGCCAAAGCTCATCACGCGTGACACGATGTCCTGCGGTTCAAAAGAAATGCGCACTTCAGCGAGTTCGCACGCGAACACCCCGCGGAGTTTCTCCTTGAACGGCTCGATTTTCACACCGCTGCCGGACTTCAACTGCACCGCGAGCCAACCCTCCTCGGGGCCGCCATTCCAGAGATGCACGAGATTAACTGGGAAACTGGAGTTGTGCACGCCGACCATGCCGATGCTGATTTCGACCTTCTCGGCGCCGCCGGCCTCGCGCTCGATGAGGCGCAGCACCTTGCTCGCGATCTGCTCCGTGAGTGCGACCTGCGTGCCGCTCGGCGCGCGAAAGCGCACGGCGAATTGGCCGTTGTCGGACTTCGGAAAAATCTCCGTGCCGAGCCGGCCGCCGATGGTCCAGATGACGCCACCACAGACGACGAGATAAACGATTGCGAGCGGCCACCGCACCGCAACCACGCCGCCGAGAATCTTCGCATAAGTGCGTTGCAGCCCGGCAAAGAACGAGGATTCGCGCACCGCGCCGGCGTGACCGCGCAGCAGCCAGACCGAGAGCACTGGCACGAGCGTGCTCGAAAGGAGATACGACGCGATCATCGCAAAGCCGACCGCGAGCGCCATCGGCACGAAGAGCGCCTTGGCCGCACCGACCATGAAGAACGCCGGGATGAACACCGCGAGAACGCACAACATCGCGAGCAGGCGCGGCAGCGCCGTCTCGCGCGTGCCATCGAGCGCCGCCCGCGATACCGAAGCCCCGCGCCCGAGATGCGCGTGAATATTTTCGACTGCCACCGTCGCCTCGTCGACGAGGATGCCGACCGCGAGGGCGAGACCGCCCAGCGTCATCAGGTGGATCGACTGGCCCGAAATCCAGAGAGCGAACGCCGCCGCGAGAAGCGCGAGCGGGATATTGATCACGACGATGAAGGCGCTCCGCCAGTCGCGCAGAAACAAGAGCACCATCAGACCCGTGAGGACTGCGCCGAGCCCGCCCTCCTTCACCAGATCATTGATTGAGCGGTTAACGACCGGCGATTGGTCGAAGACGTAGCTCACCTTAATGTCGTCGGGCAGAATTTTCTGGAATTCTGGAATGTTCTTTTTCACCAGGTCCACGACCTCAAGCGTCGAGGCATCCGAACGCTTGGTGACCGGAAGATAAACGGTGCGGCGGCCGTTCGCGAGGGCGTAGGCGGTCGTGATGTCGGCACCATCCTCTACGGTTGCCACATCGCGCAGAAAAACCCCGCCGCTCCCCGTGCGGCGCAGGGGCACGGCCTCAAGGTCCTTCGGGTTCTTCACGATCGAGTTCATCTCCACGATCGGATATTTGTCCCCGAGGTTCATGTTGCCGGAGGGACTGATCGTGTTGGACTCGGCGAGGGCCTTCACGATGTCGTCCGGCGATAGGCCGTAGGCGCGCATGCGCTCCGGGTTCACGTTGACGATGATGCCGCGCGACGAACCACCAAATGGCGGCGGTGCCGACACACCTGGCAGGGTCGCAAACGCCGGGCGCACGCGGTTGAGCGCCTGATCCTGCATTTCACTCAGGGTGCGGTTGGGATTGTCGCTTGAAAAAACGAGGTAGCCCACGGCCACGCTGCCCGCATCGAAGCGCGTCACAAACGGCGCCGGCGTGCCCGGCGGCATGAACGCCCGCGAGCGATTCACGTAGCCGATGGTCTCGGACAACGCCTGCGACATGTCGGTGCCGGGATGAAACTGCAGCTTCATGATCGACGCGCCTTGGATCGATTTCGATTCCACGTGCTCGATGCCCGCGATGTAGAGGAAGTGATATTCGTAGCGGTAGGTCAGGTAACCCTCCATCTGCGCCGTTTGGGGTCCATGCCCCCAAACGGCTGCGCCACGTAGATCGTGGGAATGCCGAGTGCGGGAAAAATATCGCGGGACATCCGCTGAATCGCGACGCCGGCGGCCAGCGAGACGGCGAGCACCATCACAACCACAGTGAGAGGGCGACGTAGGGCGAGCTGGAGGAAATTCATGCGAAGGGGTCGAAGCGTGGCGAACACACCGAGACGGCCGGAGGCAACGGGAGGTTGCAATGAGTTTCCCCTCCCCGCGAACGCAAAAAACTTTGCGCCTCAAAGCGTCAGCCGCAGTCCATCGTAAGCGGGACGAATCTCCGCCGGCAGCGCGGCCTCCAGCTCCGCGTGTTCGCTGAGATGAGTGAGGTGCGTGAGCCACGTCGCAGGCGCGCCAATTTCCCGCGCCACCGCGACCGCCTCGTCGATCGACATGTGCGTCGGGTGCGGCAAAGGACGCAGGCCGTCGAGGACAACACCATCGGCGCCGCGGGCGAGCGCGACCGCCTCGCGCGGCACGCGTTTGCAGTCGGTGTAGTAAGCGAATTTCTTCCCGGTGCTGCGCTCGGTGAAGACGAGCCCGAGGGTGTTGAGCCCGCCGTGCGGGAGAAGCGTCGATTGAATCGTGCCCTGCGGCAGGTCCAGCAACACGGGCATGGTTTCGAGCTTAAACGCCGCGTAGCCCTTCGCGATCGGGCGCTCGGCCATCGCATAGGGATACATCGCGAGCACGCGGCCCATCCCCTCCTCCGTCGAATAGACCGTGAGCGCGTTGCCTCCGATCAAGTCGCAGAAGCGCCTCAAATCGTCCATGCCCGCGACGTGATCGGCATGGCCATGCGTGAGGATGAAGACGTCGAGCTGCCGGATATTTTCCCGCAGGCACTGGAGCCGAAACTCCGGCGCGGCGTCGATCTGCACGTGCAAGCCGTCCATCACCACATGCACCGAAGCCCGCGTGCGCCGATTGCGCGGATCCGTCGAGGTGCACACGCGGCAATCGCACGCAATCATGGGCACGCCCTGCGACGTTCCAGTGCCGAGAAAGATGACCTCCATGCCGCCGAGGATAGGCAAAGTCATTTCGCCCGCGCGAGCCTTATGCCGGGAGGAGAAATCATGCGGCAAAGAATCGGACTGACAAAATCTCGTTGCCCGGTTCGCGCGATTCTGATGCCGAGCAGGAGTGGAGCGCGCATTCCAAGATCTCTGGCATCAAGTCCGGCGTTTCGCACCGGGCGTGCTTCTCGCCGTGCTCATCGTGGCGGCCTTCTCCAATACCTTCGCCGTTCCCTTTCTCCTCGACGACGGTCCGACGATTCCCGGCAACGCGAGCCTGCGGTCGCTCTCGGCGCTCGGGGACGTGCTGTTGCCCCCGCCGGATGTTTACTCCGCCGGACGTCCGCTGCTGAATCTGAGCTTCGCCCTGAACTACGCGATCGGGGGCACGGCGGTTGGCGGCTACCACTTCGTCAACCTCGCGATCCATCTCGCTGCGGCCTTCGTGGTCTATGGGCTGGTGCGTCGGATTTTGTTACTGCGGATCTTTGCCGGACCGTCGGTTGAAACCGGCCGCGTCGTCGCACTCATCGTCGCGGCCGTGTGGGCCGTGCATCCGCTGCAAACGGCGTCGGTCACCTACATTTCGCAGCGCGCCGAGAGCCTGATGGGGCTCTTTTACCTGCTGACGCTCTACAGTTTTATCCGCGGCGCGCAGACGGGTTCCGCGGTCTGGCTCGCAACCGCAATCGGCGCCTGTGTCGGCGGGATGCTGACCAAGGAAGTGATGATCACCGCGCCGCTGGCGGTTTTTCTGATCGATTGGCAATGGGTGAGCGGAACCGCGCGGGAGGCGTGGCGGACGCGCTGGCGGTTCCATCTGGGAATGGCGGCGACGTGGCTGCCGCTGGCCGCACTCATGATCGCGTCGAGTCTGGGCAAACGCGCGGTCGGTCTGAGCCAGGGCCTGACTTGGTTCGACTACGCCCAGATCGAATGCATCGCGGTCGTGCGCTATCTGCGGCTCGCATTCTGGCCGGACGGACTCGTGTTCGACTACGGGGCGAATCTTCCCGCACCCGAGATCGGGCCGCTCCTGTTTTGCGGCGTCATTCTCGCGATGCTGCTCGCGCTGACGGGATTGGGGTTGAAGCGAAAACTCCCATGGGCCGTGCCGCTGGCCGCATTTTTTCTGCTGCTCGCGCCCACGTCCAGCATCGTGCCCGTCGGCGGGTCAGCCCATCGCAGAGAATCGCCTCTATCTCCCGCTGCTGGCCATCATCGGCGCCACGACGATCACGGTCGGGAAATTTTTTCCCCGACTGGGTCTGGGGGTGCTCGGCGGTTGTGCGGTCGCACTGGCTGCATTCACGCACGCGCGGAATCACGACTTCCGCAGCGAGGTCGCCATCTGGAGCGACACCGTGGCCAAGCGTCCCCTCAATCAGCGCGCCGCTGTTTACCTGTCCACGGCGTATCAATCCGCGGGTAATTCGCCGGCGGCAATCGATGTGCTGCGGGATGCCATTCGGCGAAGCCCGAACTCCGCGGAATTGCACAATAACGCCGCCGCCGCCTACGCCAACAGCGGGCGAGCGGCCGAAGCGCTACCCCACTTCGAGGCGGCAATCCGAATCAATCCAAGCCTCGCTGCTGCCCACGAGAACTACGGCGCGGTTCTCTACACGAGTGGAAAAATCGTTCCGGCCTTGGCGGCCCTGCGCCGCGCGCTGGCCCTTAATCCGCAATCCGCCGGCGGCCACAATTTCGCCGGGCTTTGCTTACTACAACTGGGTGATCTCGACGCGGCCGCCGTCGAATTCGAGACGACCCTGCGACTCGATCCGAGCTACGCGGCCGCGCGGACCAATCTGGCACTGGTCCGACAGCAAATCGCCCAGCGAACGAGATAAACCACGGCGAGAGATTGGGATCGCAAAGCCGCCGAAAGGAAAGCCCCCGAGGAAGGGAAATAAAAAAGCGCGCCGTTTGCACGGCGCGCTTTTTGAGAAACAATTGGGCGAATCACTCCGCCCAGTTGGCAATTTTTTAGTAGTCCATACCGCCGCCGCCGTGGCCGTGACCGCCGCCGCCGCCCGGAGCTTCTTTCTTCTCCGGGATCTCGGTGATCATGCACTCGGTGGTGAGGAGCAGGCCGGCGATGGACGCCGAGTTCTGCAGCGCGGTGCGGGTGACCTTTGTCGGGTCAACCACGCCGGCCTTCACGAGGTCCTCGTATTCGCCGGTGGCGACGTTGTAGCCGTAGTTGCCCTTGCCGGCGAGCACCTGCCCGACGACGACGGCACCTTCGACGCCAGCGTTGGCGCACAGCATGCGGATGGGAGACTCGATCGCGCGGCGCACGATTTGCGCACCGATCGCCTCGTCGCCCTCGAGCTTCACGTTGTCAATGGCCTTGGCGCAGCGCAGCAGCGCAACACCACCGCCAGCAACGATGCCCTCTTCAACGGCTGCGCGCGTGGCGTGCAGCGCGTCTTCGACGCGGGCCTTCTTTTCCTTCATCTCGGCCTCGGTGGCAGCACCGACGTTGATGACGGCGACGCCGCCCGCGAGCTTCGCGAGGCGCTCCTGGAGCTTCTCGCGGTCGTAGTCGGAAGTGGTCTCGTCGATCTGACGACGGATTTGCTTCACGCGACCCTGGATGTCGGAGGACTTGCCGCCACCCTCGACGATCGTGGTGTTCTCCTTGTCGACGGTGATGCGCTTGGCCTTGCCGAGATCGGCGATGGTGAGGCTCTCGAGCTTGATGCCGAGGTCCTCGGTGATGCAGCGACCACCGGTGAGGATAGCGATATCCTCGAGCATGGCCTTGCGGCGATCGCCGAAGCCAGGGGCCTTGACCGCGCACACGTTGATCGTGCCGCGAATCTTGTTCACGACGAGAGCCGCGAGGGCTTCGCCTTCAACTTCCTCGGCAATGACGAGGAGGGGCTTGCCGCTCTTGGCGACAACTTGGAGGAGAGGAAGGAACTCCTGGAGATTCGCGATCTTCTTTTCGTGGATGAGCACGTAGGCGTCCTCAAGGACGGCTTCCTGCGCATCAGCGTTGGTCGCGAAGTAAGGCGAGAGGTAGCCCTTGTCGAACTGCATGCCTTCGACGACGTCGAGGGTGGTTTCGATGGACTTGTTTTCCTCAACCGTGATGGTGCCATCCTTGCCGACCTTGTCCATGGCATCGGCAATAATGTTGCCGATGGTCTCGTCCCAATTGGCGGAGACGGTGGCAACTTGGCGGATTTCCTCGCGGTCATTGACCTTCTTGGAAATGCGCGCGAGCTCGGTGATCGCGGCCTCGACGGCCTTGTCGATCCCGCGCTTGAGAAAGATCGGGTTGGACCCGGCGGTGACGTTCTTGAGGCCTTCCTTGTAGATGGACTCGGCGAGCACGGTCGCGGTGGTGGTGCCATCGCCCGCGGCGTCGGAGGTCTTGGAAGCGACTTCCTTCACCATCTGCGCGCCCATGTTCTCGTAGGGATCGGGAAGCTCGACTTCCTTGGCGACGGTGACGCCGTCCTTGGTGACGGTCGGCGAACCGAATTTTTTGTCGATGACGACATTGCGGCCCTTGGGCCCGAGGGTGACTTTGACCGCGCGCGAGAGGAGCTCGACGCCGCGGAGGATTTTCTGACGAGCGGCCTCGTCGAAGAGGAGTTGTTTGGCTGCCATGTGAGTTTAGATAGAGATTGGTTTTGAGAGATGCGGAAACCGGAACTCAAGCGATTACGCCGAGGATGTCGTCCTCGCGGACGAGTGTGTATTTCTTGTCTTCGAGCTTCACTTCGGTGCCGCCGTATTTGCTGATGAGCACGCGGTCGCCGACTTTGACTTCGAAGGGAGTGACTTTGCCGTCCTCGCCTTTTTTGCCGGTCCCGAGGGCGATGACTTTCGCCTCCTGCGGTTTTTCTTTGGCGCTGTCCGGGATGATAATGCCTCCGCGGACCTGCTCTTTTTCTTCGAGGTGCTCGACGAGAACACGATCACCGATGGGCTTGATTTTAACGTTAGCCATATTTGGTTGGTTTTGGGTTGAAGGAAGGACTGTCGTTTCTGGGTGTGGAACAAAGTGCGCCCGCCGCGCGAAAGCACAGCGGAGACACAAAAGGGTTGGGAGGCTTACTTCTTCTTTTTGTCGTCGTCAACTACCTCGAAGTCGGCATCGACCACGTCGGCCTTCTTCTCGGTTTTCTTGGTCGCGCCGGCTGCCTTGGGCTCCTCGCCCGCTGCGTCGGTGGTCGGTTCGCCCGGGGCGGAACCGGCAGCCTCAGCGGCCTTCTGCGCCGCGGCATAAAGTTCACCGCCGAGGGCCGTAAGTTTATCCATCGAGGCCTTCATCTTCGCCGGATCGTTGCTCTCAAGATCCTTCTTGGCTTCGACAAGCGCGGCTTCGATTGCCGTTTTCTTGTCGGCCGGGAGTTTGTCGCCGCTCTCCTTGAGCGTTTTTTCCAACTGATAGATGGTGGTATCGAGCTGGTTCTTGGTCTCGACGGCCTCCTTGCGCTGCTTGTCTTCGGCCGCGTGAAGCTCCGCTTCCTTGGTCATCTTCTCGACCTCTTCCTTGGAGAGACCGGACGAACCCTGGATCGTGATTTTTTGTTCTTTGTTGGTGACCTTGTCCTTCGCCGAAACGTGAAGAATACCGTTGGCATCAATATCGAACGTCACCTCGATCTGCGGCTGGCCGCGCGGCGCGGGCGGGATGCCGTCGAGCTTGAAGGTGCCAAGCACCTTGTTGTCGCGCGACATCGGACGTTCACCCTGCAGAACCACGATTTCGACGCCGGGTTGGTTGTCCGAGTAAGTGGAAAAAGTCTGGGTCTTCTTTGATGGAATGGTGGTATTGCGCGGAATCATCGCCGTAGCGACTTGGCCGGCGGTCTCGATGCCAAGGGTGAGCGGCGTCACATCGAGCAGGAGCACATCACGGACTTCGCCCTTGAGCACGCCGCCCTGCACGGCTGCGCCGATAGCAACAACCTCGTCGGGATTCACCCCTTGGTGGGGCGGTTTGCCCCCAAGCTTGTGCGCGATCTCTACGACTTTCGGCATGCGCGTCATGCCTCCGACGAGCACGAGCTCGTCGATTTGCGCGGAAGTGAGCTCAGCGTCTTTCATGCACGCATTGAACGGCGCGAGACAGCGGTCAAAGAGCGACTCGCAGATCTGCTCCATCTTGGAGCGAGTAAGCTGGACGTTGAGATGCTTCGGACCGGAAGCGTCCGCCGTGATAAACGGTAAATTAATGTCCACCGTCTGCGCCGACGACAGCGCGATCTTGGCCTTCTCGCCCTCTTCCTTCAGGCGCTGGAGCGCCATCGGATCTTTACGCAGGTCGATGCCGTTTTCCTTTTTGAAGGTATCGACCAGCCAGCCGATGAGCGACTCGTCCCAATTGTCACCGCCGAGATGCGTATCGCCATTCGTGGCTTTCACCTCGAACACGCCATCGCCGATCTCCAGCACAGACACATCAAACGTGCCGCCGCCCAAATCGAACACCGCAATCTTCTCGTCCTTCTTTTTGTCGAGGCCGTAAGCCAGCGAGGCGGCGGTCGGCTCGTTGATGATGCGGAGCACTTCGAGTCCCGCGATCTTGCCGGCATCTTTCGTGGCCTGACGCTGCGAGTCGTTGAAATAGGCGGGGACTGTGATGACGGCCTGAGTGACTTTCTCGCCGAGATACGCCTCGGCATCGGCCTTCAATTTCCCAAGCACAAACGCCGCGATTTGCTGTGGCGCGAACTGCTCGGTCTTGTCGCCGACTTGAACCTCGATGTAGGCGTCGCCGTTTTTGCCCTCGACGGTCTTGAAGGGCATGTTCTTCGCCTCTTCGCGGACCTCGGTGAATTTGCGGCCGATAAAACGCTTCGCGGAAAACACCGTGTTGCGCGGATTCGTCACGGCTTGACGCTTGGCGGCTTGGCCCACGAGGCGCTCACCCGATTTGGTGAAGGCGACCACCGAGGGCGTCGTGCGGGCACCTTCCGCGTTGGGGATGACGACGGGCTCGCCGCCCTCCATGATCGCCATACAGGAGTTGGTGGTCCCTAGATCAATTCCGAGAATGCGGCTCATGCCGAACGTTTAGCAACGCATGTGCCCGGGCTACCAATAATGATGTTAAGCGTTATTCTGCATTACTTAGAAAGTTCCAGAGTCCACGCCGTGTTCGAACGAGTGCGAAAGAATATGCCAGCTTGGCCCAGTTGGGCGCACATGTCCGACTCCCGTGTCACATCACTGGCACAGTTGAATTTCTCCGATCCATTCCTAAGTTCACCACCATGGAGATGGAAATCACGCTACCCGACGAAGTCCCGGTCATGACCTTGCCGAACACCACTTTCTTCCCCCAAGCGCTGCTTCCGCTCCATATCTTCGAACCACGGTATCGGCAAATGTTACGGGACGTCCTCGCTTCCAACCGGCTCTTTGCTGTCGCCGGCCTAAACCATAGTCCGGACGAAACCATCGCGTTCGAGCCGGCTCATCGCGTCGCGTCGGTTGGCATCATTCGCGCCTGTCAGAAGAACGACAACGGCACCTCGAACCTGCTGCTTCAGGGTCTGTGTCGCGTGGAAATCAGCCGTATCACGCGCGACGATCCCTATCGGAAGATTCAGATTCGCGCGTTGCGCAGCGAGCCCGGCGCACAAGCGGAGGAAAATTTTTCGCTGCGGCAGGAGCTTTCCCGGCTCGTCCACGTGAGCCAGAAACTCGGTGTCGTCGGACCGCCCGAACTGGCGGCGTTTCTCACCACGGTGGAGGATCCCGAGACCTTTGTGGACATCGCAGCTTTCAATCTCTGCAGCGACCCTGGGCTCAAGCAACGACTCTTGGAGACCCTCGATGTGAACCGCCGGCTCCGCCTATTCAGCGACCACCTGCGCTCGGCGATCGCAGCACTGAAGTTACAGCATCGCCTTCAAGGCCGCCTGCGCGATGACCGAATACCGGAAAACTGACCGCGGCGGAGACGGTCCTCCCGTCAAATTTCACGCCGTTTTGAAACCGCGCCGCGAGGTTCCCGCTCGTAGTGCGTAGTCCTTCGCCGCACGGTCAGAGAGTTGATGAATGCCAGCTCCACCGGATCTCTTTCCATCCTCGTCGCAGACGACGAGGAGGGCATCCGCAATCTTCTCGTCAGGTGGCTCGGCAGCCGCGGTCACTTCGTCACGTGTGCGGATAGTGGCCAAAACGCGCTCCGCCTGCTCAACCGCCAGCACTTCGACGTCGTGATTACCGACGTGATGATGCCCGACGGCGACGGCTTTGAACTCATCCCCGCGGTGCGCAAAACTCAGCCCGATGCCCGCATCGTCGCGATCTCCGGTGGCGGACAGTTTATCTCAAGTTCCGATTGTCTCGCACTCGCCCGTGGACTTGGCGCGCACGCCGTCGTGCTCAAGCCGTTTAATTGGGAGCAAGTTCGGATCGGTTTGGTCACCGTCTTGCCTCCCGGCATCGATCTCGGCGACGAAGCTGCCGCCTAAGCAGCAAAATGGTGCTTGCGCTTGCTGTCGCAGCGGGTTTTTTCCGCTCTTCTCGCGCGCGCCAACATAGCTCAGCTGGTAGAGCAATTCATTCGTAATGAATAGGTCATCGGTTCGATTCCGATTGTTGGCTCCAGCGCTTCCGAGCGCCTGCGCCGGGGCTGAACCTCTTGCCTCCGCTCGCCGCTGACCTGTTCGATTACTCCCTGCCGCCGCATCTCATCGCGCAGCACCCCGCCGCCCGCCGCGATCAATCGCGGCTGTTGGTGGTGGATCGCGCGACACGCGTGTTGCAGCACCGCACGTTCAGCGATCTCCCGCAATTCCTTCGGTCCGGTGATGTCCTAATTAGAAACAATGCCGCCGTCCTGCCGGCCCGGCTGCACGCGCAGCGCCCCACCGGCGGCCAAGTCGAGTGCTTCCTCCTCCGGCCCATCGACGGTGAAGCGAATGCCTGGCGTTGCCTCATCAAGCCGGGCCGGAAACTTCCGGTGGGGGCGACGTTCGCGCACACGAGCCGTGAGTTCTCCGCCACCATCGTCGCGCGCGAAGCGGACGGCTCCGCCATCGTGCGATTCGAGACCGTGGGGGATCGGCCCATCGTCCAGATCGCGACCCGCTTGGGCGAGGTGCCGCTGCCACCCTACATTTCGCGCGATTCAGATTCCACGGCTCATGACTCCACGCAACGCGCTACTGATCTCGACCGCTATCAAACCGTCTATGCCGATCCTTCGCGCACGGTGGCCGTCGCCGCACCCACTGCAGGCCTGCACTTCACACCCGAACTGCTCGCCACCCTCGGCACCCATGGCGTGCTCGCCGCCGATCTCACGCTTCACGTGGGGCTCGGGACCTTCAAGCCCATCACCACGGAGACGGTCGAGGCGCACGAGATTCATCACGAACTCTACGAGATTCCCGCGGTGACGCAGCGGATGCTGTTTCCCCCGCACCCCGGCCGGCGCATCGCCGTTGGCACCACGGCGGTTCGCTCGGTGGAGGATTTTCTCGCGAAGCACTCCGCCGCTCACCCCGGAGCCAGTCCCAGCTTTGGTGAGGCGGCCATCTTTATCTTTCCGCCTCGGACGTTTCGCGGCGTCGATGCGCTCATCACCAATTTCCACCAGCCGCGCTCCACCCTTCTTTGCCTCGTGTCCGCGTTTCTCACTCCCGGTTCCACCGACGGCATCGCGTGGCTGCGCGAGATCTACGCCGAGGCAATCGCCCGCGACTACCGTTTTTTCAGTTACGGCGACGCGATGCTGATTCTGTGAAGCCCCCCCAAGGCGAGTTGCGTTTTAGAGGATTTAAGATCTCTTCACGCCCCGCTGCATGAAAAAAATATCCGCCCTTCTCCTCACCGCCCTCGCCGCGCTTGGCTTCGCTGCCAGTGG
>JANOAF010000558.1:0-1929 GCA_031411015.1 Opitutaceae bacterium
GGGGCGTTGGCGGCGGTAGATGTAGGCGGGCTGCCCTCACCCTGCTTCGGTGAAATGCGGGCTGAGGGCACCCCGCCTACATCAAGCAGGCTAAATCGCATCACCGATCTCGGCCGGAAGATGCTGCGGTTCCCGGTGCACCCGCGCTACGCGCGGATGTTTCTTGCGGCGGAGGAGCGGGGCTGTGTCCGCTCCGTCGCGCTCATGGCCGCGCTCACGCAGGGGCGGAGTTTTCTCATTCGCGGCGTGGACAAGCGCACCGAGGAGGCGCGCGACGATCTCCTCGGCGAGGAGCACGAGAGCGATTTTTTCCTGCTCATGCGCGCGTGGCGTTACGCCGATCAGGCGAACTATGGCCTCGAGGCGTGCCGCCGCCTCGGCATCCACGCGCAAGGTGCGCGGCAAGTCGGTCCGCTCTTCGAGCAGTTTCTCGCCATCGCGACGAAAGAGG
Organism: Opitutaceae bacterium; assembly: GCA_031411015.1. Taxonomy (GTDB): domain Bacteria; phylum Verrucomicrobiota; class Verrucomicrobiia; order Opitutales; family Opitutaceae; genus ER46. The sequence continues at coordinate 452 of JANOAF010000558.1, forward strand.
GGCTCGACGTGACGGAAAGGCGCATCGACAGCGCGGCCGTGCGCAAGTGCGTGCTTGCGGGATTTTCCGACCAACTCGCGCGGCGGCTTGATGCGGGGACTCTCCGCTGCGAACTCGTCCACGCGCGCCGCGGCGTGCTGGCGCGGGAGAGCGCGATTCAAAAAACAGCGCTGCTCGTTGCCGCCGAAATCAGCGAAATTGGGCGGGGGGACGGCGAAGTGAACACGCTCCTCACGCTGGCGACGGCGATTGAGGAATCGTGGTTGAAGGAGATTTTTCCGGGCGACTTTGTGGAGGCGAAGAGCGTGAGCTACGATTCCGAGATCAAGCGCGTCGTGACGCGGCGCGAACGGCGGTTTCGCGATCTCGTGCTGGAATCCAAATCGAGTTCCGATGATGCGCCGCTCGATGCCGCGGCGGTTTTGCTCACGAAAGAGGTGCTGGCGGGTCGCCTGAAGCTCGAAGCGTGGGATGACACCGTTGAGCAGTGGATCGTGCGCGTGAACCGGCTCGCAGAGTGGTTTCCCGAGCTGGAGGTTAATCCACTCACGGAGGCCGATCGGGCGACCCTCGTTGAGCAAATCTGCTATGGCGAGCTCGGCTACCGCGGCCTCAAAGACAAACCCGTGATGCCGGTGCTGCGCGACTGGCTGACGGCGGAACAGTTCGCCGTGCTCGACGATTATTTGCCGGAGAAACTGGTGATGGGCAACGGACGGAAGGCGCGCCTCACCTACGCGAAGGAGGGGGCGCCGATCATGAGTGCCCGGATTCAGGAGCTGTTTGGCATCGAGGGAAAGTTCACCATCGGTCACGGGCGCGTCACCGTGAAATTCGAGGTGCTCGCGCCGAATCACCGGCCGATTCAAGTGACCGATGACCTCACGAATTTCTGGCGCGAACAATACCCGAAGATCAAAGCCGAACTTTCACGCCGCTACCCAAGACACGAGTGGCGCTAGCGGCGCTTTCCCGTTTCAGCCGGAACGATGCAGTCGGAAGGGTGGGCTGTGTGCTCCGCGCGCGGCAAACGCGGGTGGACCTGCCCCTGCCGCGCGCGGAGCGCACGGCCCACCTCAAACCCGACAAACTTGCGGGCGATCTTGAATTCAACGGCAACGGTCCGCCTCAGAGCTGCAGCGGCAGCCCGATCTCGATGATCTGCGACGGCGGAATTTGGAAATAGTCTTTCGCGGGCCGGGCGTTGCGGCTGAGAAAACTGTAGAGGCTCTTCTGCCACTCCCACATCTTGGCGTTGCCGCCGGTGATGATCATCTCGCGGTTGAAAAAATACGTCGCGCGATCCGGATGCAGCGGCACGCCGCGCTCCCGCAGGCGCTCCATCAGCGCGCCGGCGTCGGGCGACTGCATATAGCCGTAGCGCCCGATGGCCCGCCAGAAGCCTTCGCCGATTTCGGTGAGCGTGAGCTGCTCGGCTTCCGGCACCACGGGCACCTCCTCGGTAAGCACGCTGAGCA
>JANOAF010000559.1:0-1791 GCA_031411015.1 Opitutaceae bacterium
GCAACGCCGCCGGAAACTTCAAGCAGGTGGACGACGTGTGGAACGCGATCGCCGTGGCCACTGGCGACAACAAATACCGGACCTACCCCTACGCCTCGACCGCGACGACATGGGCCGACGTCGTCTCGACGACTTCGAAGGGCTGGGAGTTCGGCCTCACCGCCAACCCGAGCAAACAGTGGCGCGCCTCGCTCAACGGCAGCGTCCGCGGCAACAACACCACCTCCACGCGCGGCACCATCGTTGCGAAATACTTCGCGGAATATCTCCCCATCATTAAATCCCACCCCGAGTGGCAGAGCCAGCCGGCCAACGGCTCCACCGTCGCGCTGCGCGTCGCCGACATCGAAAACACGCTGGTGAATTTCGCCGCGATCAAGAACAGCCCGTCCTCCAATTTTGCCGCCAAATGGACGCTGAACCTCGTCCAGAGCTACGACTTCTCCCGCGAGGCCAAGATTGCCGGGTTGCCACTCGGCGGCGTGTCCGTCGGCGGCAGCATGAACGCCCGCGGCAAGGCCATCAACGGATTCGCTGTAGACTCCAAGTTGATCCTCGATCCCACCGTCCCGTTCTACTCCCCCGCCTACGCGAACTTCGGCGCGTGGATCACCTACAAGCGGAAAATCTTCAAGGACCGCATCGACTGGCGGCTGCAGCTGAACGTCCGCAACGTCCTCGATCAAAACACTATTTACCCACTGATCGACGTCGACACGCGCGATGGCAAGCACACGCCCGCCACCGCCGTTTACAATCTCAAGGAACCGCGCACCTACCTCTTCACGACAGCATTCAGGTTCTAAAGCAGGGCGCGGTCTCCGACCCGCCCTCCGCCACTTCCCCAGTGACTCAAATTTTGTGAAACGCTTCCTCGCCGTCATTGCGGCAGCTCTGGCACTCCCCGCGGCCATGGCGCACGCCGCCTCCGCCACACGCGAGACGCCAAACGTCATTTTCATCCTGGCCGACGATCTCGGCTGGAGCGACACGACGCTCTACGGTCACACGCAATATTACAAGACGCCCAACCTCGAGCGCCTCGCGAAACGCGGCACGGTCTTCACGCGCGCCTACTCGGCCAGCCCGCTCTGCTCGCCGACGCGCTCCAGCATCATGACCGGCCAAAGCCCCGCGCGCACCGGCATCACCGCGCCCGTCTGCCACGTGCCGGAGGTGCGCTTAAAAGCCACTGTGAAAGACAAGGCAGCGCCCACCGCGAAGGCGTTGATCTGCGACAGCGCCACGCGCCTCGACACGAGCTACCACACGCTCGCCGAAGCGTTCAAAGCTGCCGGCTACTCCACCGCGCATTTCGGCAAATGGCACCTCGGGCCGGAGCCGTATTCGCCATTGCAGCAGGGCTTCGACGTGGACCTGCCGCATTGGTCCGGGCCGGCACCAGCGGGCAGTTTCGTCGCGCCGTGGAAGTTCAAGGACTTCAAGGAAAACTATCCCGAGGAGCACATCGAAGACCGAATGAGCGAAGAGGCGGTGAAATGGATGGAAAAAAATCGAGACCGCCCATTCTTCATGAACTACTGGCAGTTTTCGGTTCACGCGCCCTTCCACGCCAAGGCGGCCCTGATCGAAAAATACCGCGCCACGAACAACCCGAAGGATGCTCAGCGCAGCCCCACTTACGCGGCGATGGTCGAATCGATGGACGACGCCGTGGGGAAACTGCTCGACGCCGTCGATCGGCTCGGCCTCGCCGACCGCACCGCCATCGTATTCTACTCCGACAACGGCGGGAACAAGTATGACACCGTGGACGAAACCACGCCGACC
>JANOAF010000560.1:0-20448 GCA_031411015.1 Opitutaceae bacterium
AGACCTTCACGCTCGGCGGCCGGGCCGGCGCACCCGACACCGCGCCGCTCTACGATTTGCTCGCGAAGGCCGTGAGCGGATCATCCGGCACCTGGGGATTTCTGATGCGCAAGGTGCAAGCCGAGGTGGAAAAGAAAAAAACGCCCGCCACGAAAGCCACTCCGTGAAATTTTTCCTCGGCTATCTCGCCGCCGCCGCCATCGCGGCCGCCGCCCCCCGCACGCTCCTCCTGACCGGCACCCTCGCGAATACCACGGCCGAAGCTTCCGCTCCCGCGCGCCTCGAACTCACGCTCGACGGTGACACCGTTTCCGCCCGGCTCGTGACTTCGCCCCCGCTGACCGGCACCGGCGCGCTGAGCGGCCGCTACGCGGACGGTTGGTGCGAGCTGAGCGGAACCCTCGACGGCGGGATCACCGTGAAATTCCGCGGCGTGCTCAACGCCCGTGATTTTCGCGGCACCTACGTCGCCACGCCGGCCCAGGGTGCGGTGCAATACGGCCGCTTCGACCTCACTTTAATCACGGCTCCGCCCGAGGTGAGGTAACTCAACTGAGACCTCGCAATGCCGGCGCGCGCGAGCGTCGTTCAGATGTGCTTGGAGTCCGCCTCGTCCTTCTTCACGTAGCCGCTCTCCTGGCGCTGGTGGTTCACGGCGTTTTTCTTGAGATAGGCTTGGTAAACATCGTCGGCCGTCATCCCGAGCGTCTGCGCGAGCGAGACGAGAAAGTGGAACAGATCCACGACTTCGACCTTGGCGTTCTGCTCGTCGAATTTCTGGTATTTCGCCCACCACTTCCACGGCACGCTGTCGATCAGCTCGGCCGTTTCCTGCTGCATCGCGCGCGTGTAGTTGAGAATCCACTTGGCCTTCTCCTCGTCGGTCGGCGGCGGCAGATTGACGCCGATGCGGGCATTGAGCGCGTCCTGCATGCGGAAAATTTCCTCAAGTTTGTCCATGGTCGCCGACGCTGCGAACCGCCCGCGGCGCTGGCAAGCCCGCCCTCGCCGCGCATCCCGTTTTCTTGCACGCATGGCATGCTGCGCCGTAGCACGGGCCGCCTGCCCGTGCGGATGCGGAAATCGCGGTCAGGCGGACCGCGCTACCCGCCGCACATCCGTCCTGCAAAAACTGCGTGTGCCCCGCCCTCGCTCTCGTCGGAATTTGCAGTTGCCCCTCAGGGCCGTCTCAGCGAGGGTAGTCACTTCATGCACACGTCGAACGCGTTTACCCGCGCTCCGTGTGCTCACCCAAACCGGCCGCTCTCCCGTCTTTCGGGATGAGCGCCTCAGCACAAACACAGCACATGTCAGATCAAGATCCGTCCGGCGCTTCGGCTCCGGCGCCTGCTCCCGCCCCGGCGGCGAGCGGTGCCGCCCCCGCCGCGACCCAGCCGTTTGGCACCTTCGGTGCCACGCGGGGCTCCGGCCTCGCGCGCGGCAAAAAGCCCGCCGCCCCGACCGCGTCCAGCACCTCGTCCGCCTCCGCCGGCTACAAGCCGTCGTCGCTCGAAGTCATCACGGCGCAGTCCGAATACAAAAATCCGTTCACCGGTGAAACCACCGTGGACGCGCCTCGCGCCAACGAGCCGGTGACCCCGGCCGCTCCTCCTGCTCCCACGCCCGCTCCGGCTCCCGTCGCGATCGCTCCGGTGCCGCCTGCCGCACCTTCGCCGGTGCCGGCGAAAGCGCCCGAGTTGATTCCGTTCACGCCTGCCACCTCCGCGTCCGAACCCGCGGCCCGGGCCGAGCTGAACATCCTCCCGCCCGAGACGCCGCGCCGCGCCGCGACCCACTGGGGCGCGCCCGCCGCCTCATCGGCTCCAGTCAGCGATGAGCGGCCGACCTTTCAGACCTCCCGCGAACGCCGGGAAAACCGCGAGGCCAGTGAAGCTCGTCCGGTCGAGTCCCGTGAACCGCGCGACCCACGTGAGGCCCGTCAACCGCGTGACCCCCGTGATGTCCGCGAGCCCCGCCAGCCCCGCGATCCGCGCGAACAACGCGAGCAGCGCCAACCGCGCGACCCGCGCGAGGCCCGTGAGCCGCGGCGTGATGATCGCAATTTTGAACCCCGCAGTGAGCACGCTCGTGGCGAACGCGCGCCGCAGGCCGCACCGGAAAAGAAATCCGGCGGCTTCTTCGGCTGGCTGAAAGACCTCTTCGGCGGTGGCAAGGCCAAGTCCGCCAGTCCGGCTCCGACCGGCGGCGACCGTGAGCCGCGGCGCGACGGCGATGGACGTTACGATCGCAACCGAGGCGGCCGCGGTCGCGGCGACGGACGTCAGCGCGACGACCAACGCGCTCCGCGCGATCCGCAGGGCCAGCGCCAGGAAGGTGGTCAAGGCGGCGAACCGCACGGCGACGGTGAATTCGGCGGCCCGCGCCGTCGGCGCCGGCGCGGCGGTCGCGGCCGCTTCCGCGGCGAGGGCGGCGGTGAAGGTGGCGGTGATCGCAACGATCGCGGTCCGCGCCCCGAAGGCCAGCAGGGCGGCGGCGCGATTTAAGTCACTTGTCGCGTTAAACCTTGCCGAGCGCGTCGCACCGCGCGCATTTCAAAGGCGTCCGCTTCCCGCGGACGCCTTTTTCTTTTCCGCGCCGCGCGGTTCTGTCTCTCAACTCTCAGCTCTCAACTCTCAGCTTTTCCGATGGCCGATCTCATCGTCAACGGCGGCAAGCCGCTCTCCGGCACCATCACGCCTTCCGGCAACAAGAATTCCGTGCTGCCGATTTTCTGCGCCACGTTGCTCACCGACGAGCCGGTGACGTTGAAAAACGTCCCCGAAATCACCGACCTCGATAAGCTCGTGACGTTCTTCCGCGCGCAAGGCTCCCAGATCGAATGGAACCGCGAGAAAGGCGTGATGCGCGTCGATCACTCGACGTTTCGCAACGCGCTCGCGAACGACGAGCTGCCGCAGAACATGCGCTCCACGGTGCTGCTCTACCCCGCGCTGCTGCACCGGCTGCGCAAGATCACGATCCACGCCAACACCAAGGGCTGCTCGCTCGGCGTGCGCGAAATTGATCCGCACCTCGACATCCTCCGCGCCCTCGGTGCCTCGATCAACGACGGCGATCCGCTCGTGATCGCGTTGCCCAGTGGCTTCCGCGGGGCGCGACACTGGCTCGACTACATGTCCGTCACGGTCACGGAAAATTTCGGGATGGCCGCCGCGCTCGCCAAGGGCACCTCGACGCTCATCAACGCCGCCAGCGAACCCCACGTGCAGGATCTCTGCGCCGCGCTCGTCGCGATGGGCGCCAAGATCAAGGGCCTCGGCACCTCGCGCCTCGAAATCACCGGCGTGAAAAAACTCCACGGCGCCACCATCACCATCAGCACCGACTACCACGAGGTCGTCACCTTCCTCGCCCTCGGCGCGATCACCGGCGGTGAAGTGCGAGTGAACAAATCGCTGCCGCATCACTTTGATCTCATCACGCGCGCGTTTGCCAAACTCGGGGTCACGGTCGAACACGAGGGCGACGTCGCCATCGTGCGCCGCAGTCAGAAGCTCACGATCGAGACGCCGTTCACGAGCAACCTCCTCACCAAAATCGAGGCCGCGCCGTGGCCGTATTTTTCCGTCGACCTGCTCCCGCTCATGATCGCGCTCAGCACGCGCGCCCAGGGCACGATTCATTTTTGGAACAAGGTTTATGAAAACGGATTCTCGTGGATTCCCGAACTCGCGAAGTTCGGCGCCCACGCGATGGTGAGCGACCCGCACCGCATCGTCGTGTTCGGCAACCGTCCGCTGCGCCCCGCCGTCGTCGATTCGCCCTACGTCATCCGCGCCGCCGTCGCCCTGACGATGGTCGCCGCCTCGATTCCCGGCCGCTCCGTGGTGCGCAACGCCGAGATCATCAAGCGCGCCCACCCCCGCTTCGTCGAAAACCTCCGCAGCCTCGGGGCGGAATTGGAATGGAAATGATTTTGATGAAACGCAAAGACACGAAGAGGCAAAGTTCGGAGCAAGGAAATCGCTCATTCGACTCAGCCCGGCCACGGTCTTTTATTCGCGAGACCTTCGCGACTTCGCGTCTTTGCGTTTAATCCGACTATGCCCGCTGACGACAAAGCCAAAGGCCTTGGCTACATTTCTTCGACGCTCGCCGCGCCCGTCTCACCGGTGGAGGCCGCGCTGCGGCCGCTTTCGTTTTCCGATTTCACCGGCCAGCTTAAAACCGTCGAGCGTCTGCAAGTCATGGTCGGTGCCGCGAAACGTCGCGGTGAAGCGCTCAACCACATCTTGCTCTCCGGCCCGCCCGGCCTCGGCAAAACCACGCTCGCCTTCATCCTCGGCAACGAGATGGGCAAAGCCGTGCGCGTCACGTCCGGCCCCGTGATCGAGAAGGCCGGCGACCTCGCCGGGCTGCTCACGAATCTCGAGGAGGGCGACATCCTCTTCATCGACGAAATCCACCGCATCCCGAAGACAGTCGAAGAATATCTCTACTCCGCGATGGAGGACTTCCGTCTCGATATCATGATCGATCAGGGGCCCAACGCCCGCAGCGTGCGCCTCACGATCCCGCGTTTCACGCTTGTCGGCGCGACGACGCGCAGCGGCCTGCTAACTGCGCCGTTGCGCTCGCGCTTCACGTTGCAGACGCGTCTCGACTACTACGACCGCCCCACGCTCGAAGGCATCGTCCGCCGCAGTTGCGCGCTGCTCAAGGTCGTCATCGACGATGCCGGCGCCGCTGAAATCGCCACGCGCGCCCGCGGCACGCCGCGCGTCGCCAACAACCTGATCAATTTCTGCCGCGACTACGCGCAGGAGCGCGCCAAGGGGAAGATCACGCAGCCTGCCGCCGCCGCCGCGCTCGAGCTCTTGGAAATCGACGCCGCCGGCCTCGACGAAATGGACAAGCGCATGCTCCGCGTGATGGCCGAAAATTACCGCGGCGGCCCCGTCGGCATGAGCACCATCGCCGTCGCCGTCGGCGAGGAAGCCGAAACCCTCGAGGAAGTGCATGAGCCCTTTCTCATCCAAGAAGGCTACCTCCAGCGCACCCCCCAGGGCCGCGTGCTGACGGCAAAAGGCTACACTGCGGTCGGGCTCAAGCCCGCGGCGGGTGGCGAGCAGGGCAGCTTACTCTGACTAGGCGGGGTGCTCGCCTGTGTCCTGAAAACACCCTGGAGGCACGGGCAAGCGGAGGACGCAGCAACGCTCTCCGCAGCGTTGCCCTTTCACCCCACGCGGCCATGCTGCTGGCATGTTTCCGATGCCGCAGCCCGACTACACGAAGCTCTCGTTCAAACTCCTGCTCGCGTTGTCCACCGGGCTGATGATCGCCGCGCTGCTGTGAAACGCTTCGGCTACGCGCGCGATCCAGTGTGCCTCATGGCCTGCGCGTGCTACGCGACCAATCGCTGGCTTCTGCCGCTAGCGCTGCGCGGGATTTTCCTCCGCTCCTACTTTAACGACGTCCTGCTTATTCCAGCTGCGCTGCCACTGGTGCTGTGGCTGCAGCGCCGGCTGGGCTTGCGTGACGCGGACGGGAAGCCGAGCTGGCCGGAGATTGCGCTGCACGTCGCCGTCTGGTCCGTCGCCGCCGAACTGGTCGCGCCGCACTTTTTCGCACACGCCACCGGCGATCCTTGGGATGTCGCGGCCTATGCAGGCGGGGCGGTCCTTTCCGGCCTGATCTGGCACTGGGCATGAATTTCGACCGGCTCGCGCCGCACTACGATTGGATGGAAGCCATCCTCGCCGGCGGCCTGCTGCAACGGGCCCGCACGGCCGGGCTAGAGGCCCTGCGTGATCGCAAAAATATCCTGAGCGCAGGGGAGGGTCATGGGCGCTTTGCGGCCGCCTGTGTCTCGCGGTTCCCGGAGGCCACGCTCACGTGCGTGGAAGCAAGCGACGGCATGCTCGTCCGCGCGCGTCGCCGGGTCGGGCCCGCTGCCAACCGCGTGCAATGGCATCGAGCGACCCTGCCCGACTGGCAGCCCGCCGGACGCTTCGACGCCATTGTCACCTGTTTTTTCCTCGATTGCTTCGCGCCGGAAAAACTCACCGCCGTAATCGACGCCCTCGCGGGCTGCGCGACCGAGGATGCGGTCTGGCTAGTCGCCGATTTTGCGCTGCCGGCCCGTGGTGTTCCCCGCTGGCGTGCGCAGGCCGCGCATTTTCTCATGTATGCGTTTTTCCGCCTTGCGGTCGCGTTGCCCGCCCGGCGCCTCACCCCGCCGGATGATCAACTACGCGCCCACGGTTTCGAGCTGGTAGCGCGGCGTGAATTTAACTTTGGCCTGTTGCACGCGGAGGTATGGCGACGCGCATCACGCTGAAACGGCAGCGGAAACTTTCCCCCAACGCGCCGTCCGCCACCAATCGTCCGCCTCAAACATCCCCCGCCTGCGGCCGCAGCACGATCTCTTCGACGACGGTGCGGCGCGAGAGCCGCCAGACATCGAAGAATGCCCGCGCCACATCCTCGGCGGGCATCATGCGCTCGGCCTTGATTCCGCTCGCACTCCACGACGGCGACCACGTCGCACCGGGATGCACGCAGCACACGCGCACGCCCGTGCCCTTGGTCTCGGCGCGCAGCACTTGGGCGAGGCCGGTCACGCCGAACTTCGCCGCGCAGTAGGCCGCGCCATTCGGGTAGGCCGCGAGGCCCGCAATCGAGCTCATGAAGAAAACATCGCCGCGCTGACGCTTGAGCATCGCGGGGACAAACGCCCGCGTGACGAGAAAGGCGCTGCGCAAGTTCGCCGCCACGATGCGGTCGAACTCCGCGACCTGCGTCTCCGCGAAAGGAGCGCCGGCAAACACGCCCGCGTTGTTGATCAAAACGTCGACGGGACCGAGGCGTTTCGTCACGGCCGCCGTCATCGCCGCCACGGCTGCTTCTTCGCTTACGTCGCAGAGGAATATCTCCACCGCCTTCGTCCCGCCGCTCGCGTGCTTCGCACACCCACGCGCGACCGCGGCGAGGTTCTTCTCATTCCGCGCCACGAGCGCGAGCCGCACGCCGCGCACCTCGCGCGCAAACACTTTCGCGATGGCCGCGCCGATGCCCTGCGAGGCACCGGTGATGAGAACGACAGGTTTATTCATTCGTCGAACAGTGGCCGACGGAACACACGGAAGACACGGAAAAAACATCCGTTTTATCCGGCATTTCTTCTGTGTATTCCGTGTGTTCCGTGGGCAGAAATTCTGCCGCTCCTCAGCACACCAGCGACCCGAAATCCATGAAGTCCGCCGTGAAACCGCCCTTCACACCCTTGCAGATCACGCTCACGGCGTCGTGCGAGTGCAGCGACTCCAGATGCGAGCAGGCCACCTCGAAATCCGCGATGCGCTTGTCGCCCGCGAGTTCGCGATAGAGCAGGCGCGCCGCGTCCTCAACGAACTTGATGTTCGCCCCGTTCAGCTCGGCAAACGCCTGCTCGTCCTCGCGCTTCACCATCACCTGCGTCTCGGTTTTTAGGGCGTTGGCGCAGTGCTGTTGCAGCTCCTCGAGGCTCACGGTGCGGCCCGCCACCAGCTCGATGCGCACACGCGCCTTCGAGCGCTGCGCGTGGGGCGTCGCATACACGCCGCGCGTTTCCCGCGCGTGCTCGGCGAGTTCCGCACTACACGGGCACGTCGAGGAGTAGACGAAATCGAACTCGATCACGCGGCGAAATTTCCCGGCGCGGTCCATCGTCGCCTCCAACGCCACCCGATAATACTGCCAGCCCGCCAGCCCGCTGCGGAGGCTCGGCTGGAGCATCGGATAGGAGAACACGAGGCGGAGGCGCGCGTTAAACGCGTCGATCTTCCGTTGGTATTTCAGCAGCAGTTTGCGCAGCACCTCGAAGGTAAACACTTCGTCCTCGTGCTCGTAAAACGAGCGCATGATGCGGCCCATATTGATGCCCTTCAGCCCGGCCTCGAGAGAGACGGTGCCCGTCACGCTGGTTTCGAGCGTGTGGAATTTTCCGTTCGCAGCGCGAAACTTTAGCGGCAACCGGAAATTCGCGCAGCCCACCTGCTGGACGGGCACGCGCGCGCCCTCGGCGGCGTTCACCGCCTCCATCATGTCGGGCAACGCGGCGCGGTAGGCGGCGTCGGGGCGGAACTTCGCATCGTGGCGGCGGCTCATGAGCGGCGGCACGCCGCCGGCCGACTCGTGCAAATACATCGGTTTTTTCTTCATGTCGTTTTTCAGTTGGTCAGACGGCCGGCCGGTTGGTGACGATAACAACCGGGCGCGGCCATGGGTGGCGGAGGAAGTATTTTCAGCGGGCGTCGTCGGGGCCGCGGTAGTCGGCGAAGTTGCGCGGTGTCTCGTAAAGCCGCACTTGGTGGAGCCGGGCTGCGGGCGGGAGCAGCGGCGTAATCTCATTCCAAAATGCGATCACGAGATTCTCCGTCGAGGGGATCACGTTGCGGAGAAAATCCACGTCGGTGTTCAGATTGCGGTGATCGCAGGGATCGACGACCGCGCGGTGCAAAATGCGTTTCAACTCAGCAAGGTCCACGATGTAGCCGGTCTCGGGATCGGGCTCGCCGCGCACGGTGACTTCGAGCACGTAGTTGTGGCCGTGCCAGTGCGGGTTGGTGCAGAGCCCGTATTGCTTCACGTTCCACGCCTGACTCTTCGTTGGGTTGTGCAGCCGGTGCGCGGAATTGAAATGCACCTGCCGGGTGATGAACACGGTGCCGCGCAACACGCGGGGCGCGGCAGGTTTCCGGGCGGCGGACTTTTTCGGCATAGAGGGTCAGAAGTAGCGAAAAACCCTCCCCGGTCAATCCGCGGGGTCAATTGGTCGTGGTCAATCCACGGCTTTCCGGACTGATCGCAGAAATGGTTCTGCCGTAGGTCAGCGCACTTGCGCGCGCCAAACTGCGCCCGCAAGCGGGCTGGCCCACCGATACGAAACCAAACCCGAAAGCCGTAGTGGTCAGTCCACAGTCAGCCGCACGGCGGAGCGTAACAACCGCTCGGGTTCGGATTCGACGCGCCGCACGCGACGTTGCAGCTTCAGCCTTCGTTTTTCCCTGCCCATGAGAATCCGCAAAGTCCTCATCACCGCCGCCAACCCCCGCCAGCGCACGCTCCCCCTCCAGACGCTAATCGATCCGCAGGGCGAGCCAAAGTGCGCGCTGCAGGTTGTGCTCGAGGAAGCCGACGGCGCGGGTATCGAGGAGTTCGGCGTCGTGGTGTGCCCCGGCGACGAACCCGCCTACGCCGAAGCGTGCGGCGCGCTCCGCTCCCGCGTCCGCTTCATCGCGCAGGACGCGCCTCGCGGCTACGGCCACGCGGTCCTGTGCGGCCGGCAGTTCGTCGGCGACGAACCGTTTCTCCACCTCGTCGGCGATCACCTCCACGTTTCGTCGCTGCCGGCGATGAGCTGCGCGCGCCAGCTGATCGACGTGGCCACGGCGGAGAACGCCCCCGTCTCCGCCGTGCAGCCCACACGCGAAAGCCAGCTGACATCCTTCGGCGCGATTGGCGGCCGGCTCGTCGGGGGCGCGAAACCGCTCTATCAGGTTGAGGCCGTCTTGGAAAAACCCACACCGACCGCCGCTGAGCAGCAGCTCATCGTGCCGGGCCTGCGCGCGGGATTTTATCTCTGCTTCTTCGGGATGCACGTGCTCGGCCCGGAAATCTTCACGCTGCTCGACGAACACCAACGCGCCGCCCCGGATCGCGCGCTGGGACTTTCGCCCGCCCTCCACGCGCTCGCCGCCCGCCAGCGTTACCTCGCCTTCAACGTCGCCGGCCGGCGCTTCGACATCGGCGCGCCCTACGGCCTGCTCTTCGCACAGCTCGCCCTCTCGCTCTCCGGCCGCGATCGCGATCGCGTGCTCACGCAATTGGTCGAACTGCTGGCGGTGAGGTAAACCCATCCTGTCCCACGGAACCCACGGAAAAATCCGAGGCCCCGCACTGCATTTTTCCATGTCTTCCGTGTGTTCCGTGCGCCACCTCCTTCCTAAATGCTGACTCCTCGCGTCACCGATCTCATCACCTCAGCCGATCCCGCCACGCGCGACCTCGCCGTCGATCGGTGGTGCGAGGGGCGCAGCGCGGCGGAGCTGCTCGCGGCGTGCGTTGAGCTCGACGGTTACCGCCGGCGGGAGACGAATCTCTACCAGCGGGTGCGCGCGCTGTTTTTCATCACAGCGATTCACCGCTATCACTTGCCCGCGCGCCCCGAGCTGCCGCGCTCCGGCCGCGTGCCCTATGAGGGTTTCCGCCACTTGCTTGGGCGCCGCTTCGAAGAAGCGATCGCGGTATTCCTCGCGGCCCAGCGCACGCATGGTCCCAGCGAAACGCTCTCAAGCGCGCTCGCATCCGCGCACCATGCGCTCGCGTTTCAAACGCTCGCCGACCAAGTCCGCCGCACGGTGCGCTCCACCCACGGCAACGCGTGGATGTTCCGCCTCGGTCATCCGCTCGATCAGCCGTTGCGGGTGCGCCGTGAACTCCTCGCGGGCGAAAACGCCGACGCGCCCCGCCCACTCCTGCGCGAACTCACGCCGGTGCGCATGGACCTCACGCACTGCGGCTGGAGCGATATTTTTTTCCTCGGCATGGATTTCCCCGAGGGCGCGCGCGTCCTCAACATCTCCGTCGATCTCGGCGTGCATGGACGCGACGCCACGACGCGTCCGCCCGTCGAGGCGTTCTTTCGCGTCATCGACGAGCCGGTGATCCGGCTCGCGAGTGTCGACCTCGAAGCCTCGGCCTGCCTGACGACGCTCGATGATGTGTTCGAGTTCGGCCGCGATTATCTCGGCCTGCTCAAGGCCGCCGTGATCGCGGCTGGGCTTGTGCCTCCTGGCATCGAGCGCTCCGGCGCCAGTCTCGCGGACTTGCTGGCCACGATTTTCGGGCCGGGTCGCGGCTTCGAGTTGGTCAGCAACGTCAACCGCATCCCCAAGGGCTCGCGGCTCGCGGTCTCGACCAATCTCCTCGGCGCACTCATCGGCGTGTGCATGCGTGCCACCGGCCAGATGCAATCGCTCACGGGCCCGATGCAAGAAAGCGAACGCCGCATCGTCGCCGCCCGCGCAATCCTCGGCGAATGGATCGGTGGTTCGGGCGGCGGCTGGCAGGACTCGGGTGGGCTCTGGCCGGGCATCAAACTGATCGAGGGCGCGCCGGTGCAACCGGGCGATCCAGAGCACGGCGTGAGTCGCGGGCGTTTGCTGCCGCGTCACACCCTGCTCGGCGTCGATCGCATTTCCGCGGAGGCGCGGAAAAAATTGCAGGACTCGCTCGTGCTCGTCCACGGCGGCATGGCGCAAAACGTCGGCCCGATTCTTGAGATGGCCACGGAGAAATATCTCCTGCGCAGCGAGCCCGAGTGGACCGCGCGGCGTCAGGCCGTCGCCACCCTCGACGATATCCTCGCGAAACTCGCCGCTGGTGATATCCGCGGACTCGGTCGCGCGCTCACGGAAAATTTCTTCGGCCCGCTCCAGACGATCATCCCGTGGGTGAGCAACCGCTACACCGAGCAGCTCATCGCGCGCACCCGCGCGGCGTTCGGCGAAGATTTTTGGGGATTCTGGATGCTGGGCGGCATGTCGGGCGGGGGCATGGGCTTCATCTTCGCCCCCGAACGCCGCGCCGAGGCGCAGGTGAAGCTCCTCGAAATCATGCTCGCAACGAAACGCGAGCTGGAGAGCTCCCTGCCGTTCGCGATGGACCCGGTGGTTTACGATTTTGCGATAAACGAGCACGGTTCGGTTGCGGCGTTGCTCACCGGTGCCGAAGCACTACTGCCGGTGGCTTTTTATCAACACGCCGTGCCCGGCTGGCTCCGTCGCGAGGCCCGCGATCTCATGCCACGCGAGCGCGCCGATCTCCAGCAGTTCGCGCGCGCGGCGCGGACGCACCCGGAATTCGGCAGCGCGCTACCCTCGCTGCTCGATCGAATGCTGCCTTCCGCCGGCTCGGGCGACCGGACGACGCAACACCTCGACGCGCTGCTCACGCAAAACGGTTTCGACCGCGCGCAGCACGAGCAAATCCGCACCGATCTCCGCGCGGGCCGCATCGGGCTGGCGATGAATCGCCTCTCGCCCAGCACCAAGATTGAAGATGTCGCGGCGAGCGAGTTGTTCGACTGTGGGACGGGCGTCTCGCCCGTGGATTCCGCTCCGAATCACGGGCGGGACGCCCATGCCACCTCACTCTCCGCTCTGCGCGCCGCCGGCGCGGCCGCGCTGCGTCGGGGCGAATGCGCCGTCGTGACCTACGCTGCCGGTGTCGGCAGCCGCTGGACGCAGGGTGCGGGCGTGGTGAAGGGCCTGCACCCGTTTGCAAAATTCGCCGGGCACCACCGCGGATTCATCGACGTCCATCTCGCCAAGTCGCGGCGCACGGCGCGCGATTTCGGCGCGCCCGTGCCGCACGTCTTCACCACGAGTTACCTCACGCACGCCCCGACTGAGCGCCATCTCCGGGCGCATCACGGCGATGCGTGGGACCGCACGGTTTTTCTTTCGCCGGGCCGCTCGATCGGCCTTCGGCTGGTGCCGACGGTGCGCGATTTGCATTTCGCGTGGGAGGAGACCGCGCAGCAGCGGCTCGACGAGCAGAAGGAAAAAATGCGCGAGAGCGTGCGCGCCGCGCTCACCGGCTGGGCGCGCACCGCCGGCGAGGGCAACGACTACACCGCCAATCTCCCCGGCCAGTGCCTGCATCCCGTCGGCCACTGGTTCGAGCTGCCGAATCTTCTCAAAAACGGCACGCTCGCGCGTCTGCTCGCCGCTCACCCGCGGCTGCGCACGCTCCTCGTGCACAACATCGACACCCTCGGCGCCACGCTCGACCCCGCGCTTGTGGGTTGGTTTCAAGCTTCCGGCGCCACGCTCGGCTGGGAAGTGATTCCCCGCCGGATCGAGGATCACGGCGGTGGACTCGCGCGCGTCGACGGCCGGTTGCGCATGGTCGAAGGTCTCGCGCTGCCGCGAGAGGACGACGAATTCAATCTCACCTACTACTCGACCAACTCGTGCTGGGTGGACATCGAGCGGCTGCTCGCGCTCTTCCAACTCACGCGCGCCGAGCTCGCCGATCCGGTGCGCACCGCAGCGGCCGTGCGCGCGATGGCGGCACGCGTGCCGACCTACGTCACGCTGAAGGACGTGAAGAAGCGGTGGGGCCACGGGCAGGAAGACGTTTATCCCGTCGCGCAATTCGAGAAACTCTGGGGTGACATGACCGCGCTGCCCGAGTGCGGCAACGTCTTCGCCGCCGTCCCGCGCGCGCGCGGCCAGCAACTCAAGGATCAGGCGCAGCTCGATAGCTGGGCACGCGACGGCTCGGCTGCGCACATCGATGGGCTTTGCGTTTGGTGATACGGTGGGTTGCAGTCGGACCAACCCAACCGGTCGGTCCGAAAATTAAATCATGCCTCCTTCCTGCCTCCGCGCTTACGCGCTTGTCCTATTTTTTTCTGGCGCGGGCTCGACGGTCGCACCGGCGCAGTCCCAGCCGTGGGCGACCTCCGCCGTATCGCTTGAGAGCGGCCTGCTCTGGGGCATAGGAACAGGCACGCCGTTAAGCTACCGTCTCATCCCGACGCAGCTCTCATGGCGCTCGCCCGAAGTGTTCGGCCGCCCGCTCGGCGAGGGCCGGGTCGTGCTGCGCCATCGTTTCACGCTGCTTGGCACGTTGGTGCAGCAGGGGCCGGAGCACCGCTATGTGGCGCTCGATGGCTCTCCCTCGATCGAGTGGTGGAACAAGGCGGGCACTTGGAATCTTTACGGCGGCGCCGGCGGCGGTTTCGGCTGGCTCGACTCGCAGGGCGTGAAAGGCGCGCAGGGGCAGGACTTCACGTTCAACTGGTTTGCTCGCGGCGGCATTGAGCACACCGCCGGACGCCATTCGTATTGGAGCGCGGGCGTGATGTTTCAACACATGTCGAATGGCGGGCAGACGAAACCGAATCCAGGCATCGATGCCTTGGGTTTCACCGCGGGCTGGACGTGGAAGTTCTGAGCGAGGGATGATCCGAAAAAATGAGGTTGAAAGCCGAGCGTCCCGAGCTGAGAGCAAAACCAAAGAGTGCGCAGCTCCGAAGCATCTCTCGGCCTGCCCGCCCTCTGGGGCTTGGGTTCTCCGCTCCAGCTCTCCGCTCTCGACTATAAACTGCTTCGTTCCGGATGATTCCTTTGATCGTAGTGATTGCCGGCGTCGGAAAAATCACGGCGGTGGCGCTTTGGTTTTTCACCCCGCAACACACCGCGGCCCTGCTGTTTTTTTTCGGCCCGGATCCGTTTTTATTGTATGCGATCTTGGCGCCGTCCGCCCAGGGGCTCGGCCGCGTGTTCACGCGCTTCGCCACTGAACGGCGTGAAATCTGGCTGACCATTGACGACGGCCCCGACCCGGACGACACGCCGAAAATTTTGGACCTGCTCGACCATTACGGAGCCAAGGCGACGTTCTTCGTCATCGGCAAACGTGCGGCGCGCTGGCCGCAACTCGTCCACGAGATCGTCCGTCGCGGCCACGAGATCGGACACCATACGCACACGCATCCGGTCGCGACATTCTGGTGCGCCTCGCCGCGCCGGCTCGCCACGGAACTCGACCGCGCCCTTGCAGCTCTGCGCGAATCAGGCGTGCGGCCACGCTGGTTTCGCGCGCCCGTCGGCATCAAGCCCCCGCTGCTTTTCCGCGCCCTTGCCGCCCGCGATCTCCAGTGCGTGGGCTGGAGTATTCGCAGCGGCGATTGTCGCAGTCGCGTCCCCGGAGCAATGGCCGCCGCCACCGTCGACCGCTTGCATCCGGGCGCCATCGTGCTCGTGCACGAGGGACCGAGCTTGCGCGCCGCCGTGCGCGTCGCGGGGTTGGCGCTGTTGCTCGAGGCCGTGACCCGGCGAAATTTCACCTGCGTGCTCCCGCGGGTGGAGCAATTGCGGTAGCATTGCAGCGCAGGTCCGACCGCCTTGCAGATTGACCGGCTGGCGGGGCCGCTCTCAGCTCTGGCCACCATCACACCGGGATTTTCCTGCGGAACTTCGTCGCCTCCATCATCATGAACCACGTGCTCCGCCACGCTCGTTTGCAGCTGTTGCTCGTTGCCGTGGTCTCTTCCGTCCGCGCCGCCGAGGATTTCGGTCCGCTTGCCGGCACCGGCAGCATTTCCGACGGTCTCAAAATCAACGATGTCGAAATGGCTATCATCACCGCGGGAGGTGCCCCGACCGAGGCTGAGCGCTCAAGGTCAACACCAACGTCAACCTCGTGCTACTCTTGCGAACAAAGTGGCTGGCGCTCGACGCTGACGCTCATCTCCACCACCAAGGAAGTGGGAATTATTCCACCAACTCCGGCAATCCCCACCAATCCAGGATGATGAAAACCCGCCATCCCGGAGAGCTGGGTGAAATACGTGAAGCAGGACATCCCCATGAATCTCAGGCTAACCTCATTCGATAAGTAACGCGTCGCATCCGCATGCCCGTCTCGTCCCCCACTCCTCTCGTCCGCACCTTGCCCCCTTTGCTGGTGGGTTTTTCCGGCTCACCCGTGGGCACCGCGAACGACGCGCTGACTCTGCGCCTCGACTTGCCGTGGCTCGCCGGCGCGCCGATGGAGAATATCTTTCCGGCTGTCACCTCTGCCGGCACGCGTGATGGCGTGCAGCTTTTTCGTTCCGGCGGACTGCTCCTCGGCCACGCGCGCGCGCCCTTTGAAACCGGCGATCTCGCGCTCCACACGCAGGCGCTCTATCGCCGCGTGCTCGCCGCCGCCCGCGATCTCCACCTCTGCCGCATCTGGAACTACGTGCCGCGGATCAACGAACTCAGTGGCGGCCTGGAGCACTATCGCGCGTTCTGTCAGGGCCGCTCGCTGGCGTTCGAGAACGAGTTCGGCGGCGCATTCCAGCGGCTCCTGCCCGCCGCGTCCGCCGTCGGCAGCAGTGGCTCGCACCTCGACGTGATCTTCGCCGCGAGCGCCACCGCTCCGCGCCATTTCGAGAATCCCGCGCAGATTCCCGCCTACCACTATCCGCCCGAGCACGGCCCGCGCGCGCCGAGTTTCGCGCGCGCCACCGTCGTCCGCGACGGCGCGCGCACGTGGACCTTTGTCTCCGGCACCGCCGCAATCAAAGGCCACCTCACGATTGCACCCGGTTCTCTCGAAGCCCAACTCGACTGCACGCTGGACAATCTACGCCTGATTTCTCGCGCCGCCGGCCTCGGCGACGATCTTGGCACGGGCCGCATGAAGGAGCGGCACTTCAAAATCTACCTGCGTCACGCGGCCGACCTCACTGCGGTGCAATCCCGTCTAGATCGTGATTTATTGCGGAGGGGTGACATCGTGACTTATCTCCACGCCGATATTTGCCGCGTCGCGCTGGCGGTCGAGATCGAGGCGACGATCTTGGCCGAGGCGTAGGCGTCACCGTTGGCCCGTTGTAGGGCGGGGTCGCCGAACCCCGCCGTGGATTTGCGAACGCAAAATGATTCGCACCTGATCTCAAACCCGGCGGGGTTCGGCGACCCCGCCCTACAACGAAGTCACGGACCCAACATCGCCCGCACGAGCGCGACGTCCGTTTTTCCCCGCGCGGTGATCGGAAGCGCCGCGACCGTCACGATTTTCTTCGGAATTTTCCAAGCGGCGAGGCGTTCGCGCAACGCGACACGCAGCGACTCGCCGGGCTCATCCGCTGCCACCACGGCGGCGAGCGCCTCGGCCCGATCAGCGTGCAGCGCCACGAAGGCATCGCGCACGCCCGGTAGCTGTTTCAACGCACGCTCGACCTCAGCGAGGTCGAGCCGGCGACCCGCGATTTTCACCGCGCGACCAGCACGGCCCAATAGCGTGAGTTCACCACTCGGCGGAATCTCCGCGAGATCCGCGGGACGGTGCGCGCCCAAGCCATCGGCCGCCCGACGGCGATTGCCGAGCGTGAACACCGCGGCGCTCTCGACGGTAAATCGCCCTCCACGTCCCAGCACCAGCCGCACGCCGGGCAGCGGTGGGCCCACGCTACATCCGCTCAGCGCGGCGTCGCCCGTGCGATCGTAGGTGATGCCGCCGGTTTCGCTGGAGCCGTAGAAACTATGCACCTTGCGGCCGAAGCGCAGGTGAAACGCCGTTGCAACCTCCGCCGAGAGCGGGGCCCCGGCCGAAATCACCGTGCGCAGCGACGCGAGCGCCCCTGGCTTCACCTCGGAAACCGCCAGCGCCCGCAGCAACGCCGGCACGGCGGGAAACACCGTAGGCCGCCACCGGGCCATCGCCTCAGCCATCGCGTGTGGCAGCGCCGTGGCACCGCAGATCAGCGCCGTGCCCTGCGCGAGCAGCGGCACGACCAAATTGCCGAGTCCGTAAGAGTGACCGAGCGGAATCAGCGCAAAATTCACGTCCGCCGCGCGAATCTCCATCCCGGCGCACACCTGCCGCCCGTCGGCCAGCATCTGCGCATCCGTAAAAGCCAGCGACCGTGGCGTGCCCGTCGAGCCCGAGGTCAGCTTCACGATCCGTCGCCCGTCGCGCGCGCGAGGCGCAGGCCCGTCAGCCATCGCGTGCCATTCGCCCCCACTCCACCACCCGGCCGCCCGCAGTCGCGTCGCCGTCGCGCGCTGCACCGCGATCGGTTCCGTGGAGTCGAGCGGCACGATGATCGCTTCACACTTCAGCAGGCCGAGAAACACCCGCCACCACGCCACGCCGTTGGGCTCGGCCAACACTACCGCGCGATCCGCGAGGTCGCGTCCGTGCGCCGCGCACCACGCATCGCCCTCGGCGTCGAGTTGCGCGCGCGTGAAACTCTGCCCCGTGCCCGCATCGATCAACGCGATCGCACCAGGCGCGGTCCGCACCGTGTTCTCCCAAGCGCTCAGCAACGTCCCGCTCATCGTTTTTCGCCGTGCGCCAGCGGCTCCAGCTCCACGATCGCCAGCGCAACCACTACGATCGACGCCACCATCATGCCCAGCGCGTGAATCACCGGAATCCGGCTGAAGCCGAGCACGCCAAACGACACCGCCGTCGAAAGCGCCGAGAGCCGCACGGGCACGGGTGGAGCGCTGCCCATCGCGGCGCTGTCCGAGGAGAAGATCGCGTAGTTGTGCGAGAGGCAGACGCCGAGGAACGCGCCGAGCAGGTGAAAAAGATTCAGCGTTTGCCCCGTGAGCCCGAACAGGCCGAACACCAAGAAACACGAGCCCGCCGGAATCACCGCGATCCGCAGCCCACGCCTCACGGGATAAATTACAAACACACTGGCAATCACGAGCCCAAGGCCGATCAGGCTGAGCCGCAGCGCCGACCAGCGGTAGCGCGTGAAGAGTTCGTTCAGCGATTGCAGTTGGTTCAACCCGATCGTGTGCAACGCGGCGGGCAACTCGCCCGTGGCGGGTTGATCGAACACGGTGAGAAACCAGAAGGGCGCCGTGCGCGTGTTGCCGAGCAAAGCGAGCGGCCCGGCCAGAGCCCGATCGAGGTCAACGGCAAGTTTGGGGTAGGTTTCTTCCGGCGCACGCACCCGCGCGCGCTCCCAGTTCGCGAAAAACGGCTCGAACGCCTCGGCGGTAAAACCCCGCTGCGTCAGGGCCGCGCGCAAATCACCCGCGAAGTTGGCGAGCGCCGCGGTGCGTTCCGGCTGCGCCCGCCAGTCTTCCTCGGTCGGCAGCAATACGCCAGTGCTCGCGGCCGCGACGCCCGGGGCGGACTGGTTGAGCGCGGCGTGAAACGCGGCGAGGCGCGCGCGCGCTTCCGCGAGCGTCGCTCCGTGCGTCAAATAAATCGAGCGCGACGCGGATTCGCCGAATAGTCCGCGCACCGCCGCGTCGTTGGCGTGCAACTCCGGCGACGGCAGATCGAGTTCCCGCACGTCGTCCCGCCACTGCAGGCGCAGCGGGCCGAGCAACGCGACGAGCACCGCCAACCCGGCCAGCGCCCGCACCGTCCAGCGCGCCCCGCGGCCGGCCCCCGCGAATCCACCCGGCGAGCGGCCTTCGAGGAGCGGACGCTCAAGCTGTGCGAAATAAAGCATCGCCGCCCCGAGCGCGCAGATCAGTCCCGCCGAAACGAAGACGCCAATCTGGCGGATGAGCGGCAGCTCGGAAAGAAGCAGCAGCGAAAACCCGATGACAGTCGTGAGGCAGCTCGCGAGCAGCGGCTTCAGCAAGCGCCGGAGTTTTTCCGGGTAAGGTTCGTCGGGCCGCAGCGACGGCTGCATATAGAGATAAAAACCGTAGTCGATCGCGACGCCGCTGAGCAGCGAGCCGATCACCACCACCAAAATGTGCAACCGGTCGAATAGCAGCGTCGACACCGTCCACGCCCCCGCGATCGAGAGCAGAATAATCGGCACGAGGTGCAGCAGCTTGAAAATCCGCCGCACGAGCAGACAACTCACGCCGAGCACCGCGACAATCGAGCAGAGGTTGAGCAAGCCGACCTCCGCCTCGATGCGTGTCCGGCTCGCGGCCGCGAAACGATTCACGCCCGACCAACGCAACTCGACGCCGGCAAATTCCGCGCGCACCCGCGCCATCGATTGCTCAATTGCGGTGAAGACCGGTGCCTGTCCCTCCTCGGCAAACGGCGAGCCCTTAATCAAGGCCCACACGAGCGCATGACCCTCGGCCCCGCCGCCCGACGCCGCCAGCAGTCCCACGCGATCCACCAGCGAGGGCACGAGCAGCAACGGATCGCGCGGGATGAGTTCCTGCATCGCGGCGGCCTCGGGCCGGCTGAGAAACGTTTCCAAATCCGCGGCGACGCGGTCGGCGAGCCACGCCGAAAATTTCTCCCGCGCTTCGCCCCCGCGCAAAAATTCCCGCTCACGGGCCGCCAGCCACGCGGGTAGCAACCACTCGAAACGGTGCTCGAAGAGCTGCCGGCCGAGTTCGTTTTGCGCCGCCGGGTCGCCCAATACGATCACTTGCTCAAACGCCGGGGAGCTTTTCAGGCCGACAGCGAACGCCTGGGCGGCGGCGAGCGGCGATCGCTCCGGCGCGCCCGGCTCGCCGAGGGCAAAAAGCATCACCCGCGCCTGGGCGCCCGAGGTAAACCCGCGGACGATCCCCAGCTCCGGTGTCTGCTCCGCCGCCGGGATGAGGTCGAGGACGTTAGTCGAAATCTTCCGCGCGTGATCGAGCCGCAGCAGCCAGATCGCGCACCCCACCGCGAAAGCGATCAGGGCGAGACGGGCGAAGCGACGGAGGCGGAGCGCGGCGTTATCCACGGCCACCCATCATCGGAAGAAGCGCTTCAAAGTGTCACCAGTGAAAAGCACATCCTCGACCGTGTCGCGAATCGCGATCTCGATGCGTTGCGTCGGCGACTTCGTCATTTCGATGGAACGGAGGTTTTGGTTTTCACCACTCACCGTCAGCGTGCCGAGCAGGTTGGCGAACGCCGGGTCGCGCGAGACGAACGCCAGCGTCCACGCCGCGCCGTCACGCCGGCCATGCACCGCAAAGTCCTTCTGCAACCCCGCGAGATCGA
>JANOAF010000561.1:0-5495 GCA_031411015.1 Opitutaceae bacterium
GCAATCCGTGGCCGCGTCCTCGCTGGCGTTTCAATCGATGCTCGGCCTCATCTGCGATCCGATCGCCAATCGCGTCGAGGCGCCGTGCCTCGGGAAAAACGTCATGGCCGCGAGCAACGCCGTCTCCTGCGCGAACATGGCCCTCGCCGATTTCGATCCGCTCATCCCGTTCGACGAAGTGGTCGACGCCGCGAAGAACGTTTCCACGATGATGCCCCGCGAACATCGCTGCACGTCTCTCGGCGGCCTCGCCATCACGCCCGCCTCGCTCGCGATCGAGCGCCGTCTCGGCGAACTGAAAGCCAAGTCCTGCGGCACCGGCTGCGGAAGTTGCCGCTGACTCACTGCCGATGAAACACCTCCTGGCCCTCCTCGCCTCGGCCGTTTGCGCCCTCAGCGTGTTCGCGGCCGAGCGACCCGCGTTGCCGACGGCCCACACCACGCGCAACCTCGAGGGCTGGAACGTGCGCATCGACGATCGCTTGCTCACCGGCGCCAACGCGGCCCTTGGCGACCGCGCGTTGAAACTGCTCACCGCCCGCCTCGTCGCCATCGCGTTTGTCGTGCCCGAACCGGCGCTCGCGAAGCTGCGTGCGGTGACCATCCAACTCGACCGCGACTACGGAGAGCTCCGCCCGATGCAGTATCACCCGAGTCGCGGCTGGTTGACGGAGAAGGGTTACAGTGGAGCGCTCGCGAAATGCGTCCACATTCCTTCGGCTGAAGGTTTCCTTGCTCCCTTCGATCTTCACCGCATGCCGTGGGTCGTGCTGCACGAACTCGCACACGCCTACCACGACCAAGTCCTCGGCTTCGATGAACCGCGTCTCGTCGCCGCGTGGAAGCAGTTTCGCGACAGCGGCAAATACAAGTTGGTCCTCACGAGCTATGGCGCGATGCGCGAGCACTACGGGCTCAACAACGCCAAGGAGTTCTTCGCCGAGATGACCGAGAGCTATTTCGGCTCGAATGATTTTTATCCCTTCGTCGCCGGTGAACTCAAACAGGCCGAGCCCGAAATCTTCGCTCTCCTCGCCGAAATCTGGGGACCCTTGCCGACCAACGCCAAACCACGCGTCCCGGCAAATCCCGGTGGTGATCTTACGCACGAGAGAATCACTATCCCGTCTGGAAAATGAAGACTCGAGCGAGAAGCCATCGAATCCGCACTCCGCTGTCGTTTTGGTTGGGGTTGGTGGCGTGCGGAGCGCACACCCTCGCCGCAGATTTTTCTCAGCAGCGCGAGCAAGTCGCGGCCCTCGGTCAGCTGGTATCGCCACCCGCCGTCCACGCGGCCGAAGGCTTCGCCGCCACCGGTTCAATCAAGCCGCTTTTTTTTGAGGGACTGCCTTACCGGGGAAAACCCACGCGCGTATTCGCGTGGCTCGGCCTGCCAGCCGCGCGCGCCGGCAAAGTTTCCGGCGTTGTGCTCGTGCACGGCGGCGGTGGCACGGCTTTCAAAGAGTGGGTGCAGAAGTGGAATGCCCACGGCTTCGCCGCCATTTCGATCGCGGTCGAGGGGCAGACCGATCAACGCATTCCCAGCGCGCCCGCCGGTGCGCAGTGGACGCGCCACGACTTCGCCGGTCCGGCGCGCACTGGCATCTACGGCGACTCCGCCGAGCCGCTCGCCGACCAGTGGATGTATCACGCCGTCGCCGATGTCGTGCTCGCGAATTCTCTGCTCCGCTCGCTCCCCGAAATCGACGCGAGCCGCGTGGGCGTGTGCGGCATCTCCTGGGGCGGCGTAATCACGACCACGGTGATCGGGATTGATGCACGGTTTGCGTTCGCGATCCCGATCTACGGCTGCGGACACCTGGCCGACGCCGCGAACCAATACGGCCGCGCGCTCGGGGAAAATCTCCTCTACCGCGAAGTCTGGGATCCGATCCAGCGCATGGCCCGCGCACGCCTGCCCACCTTGTGGCTTTCCTGGCCCGAGGACGCCCACTTTCCGCTCGATTGTCAGGCGGCGTCCTACCGCGCCGCACCGGGCCCTCGGTTGGTCGCGCTCATTCCAGGAATGAAACACTCCCACCCGGCCGGCTGGAACCCGCCGGACAGCTACGCATTTGCCGAGAGCGTTGCGGGGGTCGGCAAACCGTGGTGCGCGCAGACGAGCGTCGAACGCAAAGACGGCCTCGTCCAAGTCGGGTTCACCTCTGCAAAGCCGCTCGACCGCGCCGTGTTGATCACCACCACCGACACCGGTTTCACCGGCAGCCGCAGGTGGACCGAATCTCCCGCCCATCTCGAGCAGCGAGGCGACACTTGGCTCGTCACCGCCGCGGTTCCCACGGGGGCAACCGCATGGTTTGTGAACGCCCGCAGCGGCGAACTCACTGCCAGTTCCGACTATCAGGAAATCAGCCCGTCCCGGTGAGAGCCGCTCTTCACCTCGCGGCTGCCGTGGTCGTCGCATCGTTGGCCACTGCGGCCGAACTCGCCCATCCGGCTGCGACCACGACCGCGTTTCACGGCTTCACTTGGGACCGCGTCCCTCTGAATCTGCACTTCGGCAAACGATCTGCCGACCTCACTGAGACCGAAGTCGATTTCGTCGGGCGCCACCGCAACCTAATCGCGCAGGAAAAAGCCACGGGCTCGCAGTCCACGGGAGCACCGAGGCCGGCATCGCCCATTCCGCGCGGCGCATCACGCAGCGCAATCCCGCCGCCAAGGGAAAGTTCGTCGTGATCAAAGGCTGACCCGGCATCAACTGGCTCGATCAGGACATGATGCAGCGTCCACACGGGGAGCTGCTCAAACTCGCGGGCGAGCGCCTCACGTTTCCCCTCGCCTGCTTCCTCATCGCCGCGCAACCCGGCTCGCACTTCTGCTATTCGTGGGGCTACATGGACACTCACGGCATGCTCGACACCTACCCAGAGTTCGACCGCCCCCTCGGCCCGCCCAAAGCCGACGCCATATGGCGAGGCCTTACCGCCACCCGCGAATTCGCCCACGCTTCCATCTGGGTCGACCTCACCACAAAACAAGCCCGCATCGGCTGGCACTGACCCACCGCGTCCGTCGGGTGAGTTACGATCATTCGGCCGTTGCCGGCTGCGCCGACCAGCTGCCTGGATTGCAAAGAACGCTTCTCTCCGCACCGTTTATCCGTCTACGATTTTGCCCACCATGCCCCTCCCCATCTCCACTCGCCGCCGTTTCCTCCAAAACTCCGCGCTGCTTGCCGCCGCGCCGCTCATCCTCCCGAGCCGCGTCTGGTCGCAGGCCACCGCGCCGAGCAAGCGGCTCACGTTTGGCTGCATCGGCATGGGCAAACAGATGAAGGGCCACCTCGGCGCGCTCATCGGCCGTGACGAGGTGCAGGTGCTCGCCGTGTGCGATGTCGACACCACGCGCCGTGAGGCCGCGAAGAAGCGCGTCGACGACGCCTATGCGAAAAAGGAGGACAAGTCCTACAAATCGTGCGACGCCTACAACGATTTCCGCGAGGTAATCGCGCGCAAGGACATCGACTGCGTCCTCATCGCCACGCCCGATCACTGGCACGCCTACATCGCGATCGCCGCCGTGCGCGCGGGCAAGGACGTCTACTGCGAGAAACCCGTCACCTACAACGTCCGCGAGGCCGTCGAGCTCGTGAAGGAAGTCCGCAAGGCCAATCGCGTTTTTCAGGTCGGCTCGCAGCAGCGTTCGTCGATGGAGTTTCGCACCGCTTGCGAACTCGTGCGCAACGGCGTGCTCGGCCGCGTGAGCGCCGTCAATGTCTCCTTCGGCGATCCGGCGAAGCCCTACACGAAACCCGCCGAGGAAATGGAGCCCGGGCTCGATTGGAACCGTTGGTGCGGCCCGGGCCCGCTCGTGGCCTACAATCCCTTCCTCTGCCCGCGCGGCCTCCACGACAATTTCCCCGACTGGCGGCAGACGTGGGAATTCGGCGGCGGCATGATCACCGACTGGGGTGCGCACCACATCGACATCTCGCAATGGGCGCTCGGGATGGACGGCAACGGCCCCGTCGAGGTCCGCGCGCCGCAGAATTGGGAGACCGCCAAGCGTGGCGCGCAGCTCATCTATGCGGACGGCACCGTGCTCACCCACGTGCGCGGCAAGGGCGTTTCCTTTTACGGCACCGAAGGCACCTGCCACGTGAACCGCGGCAAGTTCGAGTTGGTGATGGGCGAGAAGACGGTCCACAAATTCTGGGACAAGGAAATCGACAAGGGCACGTCGATGGAGCGCGAAGTCACGCTCACCCAGCGCGAGTTTTTGGCCGACGCCAAGGTGAAGCTCTACAACAGCAAGAGCCACCTGCAGGATTTCCTCGACTGCGTCGTCTCGCGGAAGCGCCCGATCTGCGACGTCGAGGTTGGCGCCAGCTCCGTGATCGCGTGCCACGTGATGAACTTCGCCTACCACTATGGCGCCAACGCCAAGTGGAATCCCGCGAAGAACAAATTCGCCAGCGGCGGTGACTCGGCCTGGCTCACCCGCGATCGCTACCGCGACGGTTGGAAAGTCTGAGCAACAGCTTTACCGTGCAGGCCCGCCCATTCGGCGGGCCTTTTTGTTTTCTCCGTCTGACTGGCCGCCTGCGGAGATCACGCCTCCGCGGAGAATGGGCTTGGCAACGAAAACGGTCGTCGTCCGTCTTGCCCGACGACCCTTAAGGTCGCGCGATCGCGCTACCCCCCATAAAATCCATCCGCTTCGCTCCGATGCTGCACCTCCCGGCTGTTCTCCGCACCACCGCGCTTACGTTGTCTGCAGCCTGCGCAGCGATCACAGCAATCGCGGCGGAGCCCGGGCTCGAAAACTTTGAGCGCGAAATCCGGCCGCTGCTCACGCGCTATTGCTACGACTGCCACGGCGACGGGCACAAGAAGGGCGACGTAGCGTTCGACCGCGTCAAGGACGCCGCCGGCCTGCACGACCACAAGCTGTGGCTCAACGTGCTTAAGAATGTCCGCTCCGGTGTCATGCCGCCGGCCGACGCCACCGAGTCGCTGCCGCCGGCCGAGGCCGAGAGGCTCATGGCGTGGGTGAAACGCGAGGCGTTCGCCCTCGATCCTGCGCGACCCGATCCGGGCCGGGTGACCGTGCGCCGGCTTAACCGCACGGAGTATCGCAACACCGTCCGCGATCTCACGGGCGTGGATTTCGATACACTGAAGGAATTCCCCGCCGACGACACCGGCCACGGCTTCGACAACATCGCCGACGTGCTGAGCGTCTCGCCGATGCTGCTCGAGAAATATCTCGATGCCGCGCAGTCGATCGTCGCGAAGACCATCCCGACGCAGCCGCGCGTCGTCGCCGAGACGACGGTCGCCGGCCGCACCTTCGCCACGGTCAAGATCGACACCACGCTCCCAGAGCTGCCCAAGCCCGTCGCGCCGGAGCCGGCCGTCGCCGAGCCGATCGCACCCGCCCTTGTCCTGCCGCCCGCAAACGGTGCGCCCGGGACCGCCGCCGCCGCCGCGGTGCCCGGCCGCGGGTTTCGCCGGACCGGCCGCGGCCCG
>JANOAF010000562.1:0-2040 GCA_031411015.1 Opitutaceae bacterium
CGCGCTGGATCGGCGGTCTCACGGACATTTCGGGGTTGGGGAAGAAGCTGCGTGTCTCGGTATTCAAGTAAGAACAAAAATCAAAATGAAGACCTCAGCACAAATCATCAGGGAAACGATTCATGTCCAAGAAGCGACGGCAGCATAGTCCCGCGCTGAAGGCCCAAGTCGGGCTGGAGGCGCTCAAGAACATTGATCCGGTGCATGCCATTGCGGCGAGGCATGGGGTGCATCCAACGCAGGTGAGCCAGTGGAAGAAGGAGGCGGTGGAGCGGCTGCCGGAAGTTTTCGTCCGCATGGCGGACAGGAACGGCATGAAGCCAAGGAGCGGGAGAAGGATTTGTTCGAGGAGGTCGGTCATTCCCAAGAACCAAGAAATTGCGCCGCATTTCCCGTACGCGTTTACCTATTTAGCTAATGCAACCTCGGCTTTCAGAGGGGAAAACAGCGAAAATATCTGTCCTCCTAGCGGATGTCTCATAGGTGGAGTAATCAATGCGAGTGAGGCGAGCAACCGACGCGCACCACTCAAAAATTTTCGCGGATTTGATTATTAATTTTAAGTAGCCTGTGATAAGCGAGAAGCGTTAATGCGGCTGGTGAAGAACGGTGAGGCAGCTTTTGCAACCTCTGGCCTGTCCGCGGGGGGAGGTCTCGGTTTGCCGGCGACATGGCAAAACCATCATCGACCATAGAGCCGGACGCCGTCCGGCCTCCTGAAACCAAGGCGCGGGCACTGCTCACGCTCAACGACGCGGCCGAGGAGGCCGGCGTTTGCTATCGTTTCCTCCAGCTCGAAATCGCGAGAAAGCGGCTTGTCGCCACGCGACTGAGCAATCGCATCGTCCGCATCCGGCGGAGCGATTGGGAAAATTATCTCAACGCCTGTGGATCGGGAGGGTCCCACCGTGGCTAAACCGATTCCACCCAGGCCGAAGTCCATCTCGGCGCGCGCTTGGCGTCGGCATCTGCGGCTCAACTTGCGACGGTCTTTCGGAAAGCGAGGCTCGAAGTGAGCGGGGCGTCAGACTACGTTGCCGTGGGCCGCGAATGTCGCGGCCTCGACCTCCCACGCCTGGTAAGGGCGAAAAAGCGTGGCGACAAACTTATAGCTCAGTGTCCGGCCTGTGCTCAGGCCGGCGGCGACAAGTCAGCCCAGCACCTCGTGATTTTCGAAGATGGTGCGGGCAGATGGGGGTGTGTCCAATACCCGGGCGACAAGGAGCACCGTCGTCAGATCGCGGCCATCGTTGGACTCGATAGCAAAGCCACCTTCACCCAGCGTCCGCGACTACGACCAGCGCCCGCGCCCCGCAAACTTGCTCCACCGGCCTTGCGAATACCCACCGTGGCCGAACTTTCCTCGCTCGCAGACCTTCGCCAGCTTCCATTTTTCGCCGGTCTCGAACTAGCCGTGCGCGCAGGGATGCTACGCTTCGCTGAGATGTTCGACATGGGCGAGGCGGTAACAGCGTGGGTTCTCTTGGATTCATCGCATCGCTGTGCGCAGGCGCGCCGACTCGACGGGAAGCCGTGGCGTTCAATTGGTGCCAAGAAGGCAAAGTCGTTATCGGGCTCGCAGGCCGCTTGGCCAATCGGAGCCGCCGACATCGGCGCCAAACCCTTCGTGGCACTTTGTGAAGGCGGCCCCGACACTCTTGCCGCGTGGTCGCTGGCGTTCTGGGAAGGAAAGGCGGACAAGATCGCTCCCGTCTGCGTCGCAGGTGCCGGAATTGCCCTTCACGCCGACGCACTCGCGTGTTTCGCCGGCAAGGGCATCTGGATGTTCCCTCACCGCGATCCCGCTGGAGAGCGCGCCCAGCGCAACTGGACAGCGCAGTTACTCGGTGCCGGGGCACTTTGGGTGCGGCCGTTCAGCGTGGCGCCGCACAAGGATTTGAACGAGTGGCTCGCAGCGTGCCGCGCGGAAATCGAGGGTCCGGCATGAGCGAGCTCACAGAGGTGTTCGTCGAGCCGGAAGTGCCGCTGCCCGCCAAGCCAACATCAACTGACGTCCGCCCGCTGCCTCACAGCATTGAA
>JANOAF010000563.1:0-2323 GCA_031411015.1 Opitutaceae bacterium
CTAAAATTCGGTATTCGCTAATATCATTGCTTACATGACATGCAAAAAACCCGTCGCCATCCTGAATTACTCGCCCCTGCACGCAACGCTGATTTCGGCATTGAAGCCATTAATCATGGTGCGGATGCGGTATATATTGGCGGCCCAGCATTTGGTGCGCGTGCGAAAGCACCTAATACAGTGGCGGATATTGCGCGTTTGGTGAAACATGCTCATCGTTATCATGCCGAAGTATTTGTGGCGCTGAATACGATTTTTCATGATAACGAATTAGCAGGTGCGCGCGAATTGGTTCAGCAACTTTACGATGCTGAAGTGGATGCGCTGATTGTGCAGGATATGGGCTTGTTGGAAATGGATTTACCACCGATTCAGCTTCATGCGAGTACGCAAACTGATATTCGTACCGTTGAAAAAGCCGTGTTTTTAGACCAAGTTGGTTTCTCGCAAATTGTCTTAGCACGCGAGTTAGATTTACGCACAATCAAGCAAATCGCGGATGCGACTAGTTGCAACTTAGAATTTTTCATTCACGGTGCGCTTTGTGTGGCATTTAGCGGACAGTGCTTTATTAGCCACGCACATACTGGCCGCAGTGCTAACCGTGGCGAATGTTCACAAGAGTGTCGTTTACCGTTTACCTTGGAAGACCAAGAAGGCCGCATTATTGGTAAAGATAAACATTACCTTTCAATGAAAGATAATGACCAAAGCGCGAATCTGCGCGCCTTGATAGATGCTGGTGTGAGCTCCTTCAAAATTGAAGGCCGTTATAAAGATTTACCATACGTTAAAAACGCCACCGCGCATTACCGCCAAATGTTGGATGAAATCCTCAACGAATCGCCAGAACTAGCAAAATCATCTGCCGGCGTCAGCACTTACACATTCACACCGCAACCTGAAAAAACCTTTAACCGCAGTGCGACGGATTACTTTGTAAACGGTCGCAAAGGTGACATTGGTGCGTTTGATACACCTAAATTCTCAGGCGAAATTTTAGGCAAAGTAAGCAAAATCGGTAAAGACTTTTTTGAAGTTGAAACAGATACGCAACTGCACAATGGTGATGGCGTATGCTTTTTTGATGTGCATAAAGAGTTAGTCGGCTTACGTGTGAATACCGTGGATGGAAAAAAGTTATATCCTAATGAAATGCCTGTCGATATTAGAAACAACATGACGGTGTATCGTAACCGCGACCACGCATTTATGCGCTTGCTAGAAAAAGATTCTGCTACACGCAAAATCGCACTACAAATGATTTTTGCAGAAACTAGCGATGGCTTTACGCTTAGCGTGACTGACGAAACAGGCTTGAGTACAACTGTGCAAACGGTAGCAGAAAAACAACGTGCTGATAATATTGAAAAAGCTGAAGCCAGCTTACGTGATAATTTAAGCAAACTAGGCAGCACCGATTTTACTGCAACTGAAGTCTATATTCAGACCACCCAAGCTTGGTTTATACCTGCCTCAGTGGTGAATAACTTACGTCGTGACGCCATTGAGCAATTACAGAAAGTGCGCCAAGCCGCCTATGTGCGCCCGCCACTCAAACCAGCTGCAGTGCCAGCAGCTATTTTCCCAGAAGATACACTCAGTTATTTAGCTAACGTTTACAACCAAAAAGCCCGCACTTTTTACGAGAAACACGGCGTAAAATTGATTGCACACGCGTATGAAGCCAACAAAGAGTTAGGCGAAGTACCGTTGATGATTACCAAGCACTGCCTACGCTTTAGCCACGGCCTTTGCCCAAAAGAAGCCAAAGGCGTAATTGGCGTGCAAGGCACAGTGACTGCAGAACCGATGACGCTTATCAACGGCAACGACAGGTTTACCTTAAAGTTTGACTGTAAACCCTGTGAAATGCATGTGATGGGCAGCATTCGCAAACCCGTGATAAAAATGGGGCCGCCACAAACTGTGATGTTTCACCCGAAAAGCTCTTAAAATTTAAAAGTTGTATATGATTGGCGGACATTATTGGTCGGCTTGCAAAATTACCAGCGCACTACTGGGAGTTGACGCATCACTCAAGATTTTTTAAGCAAGGAATCTAAACTAAACGCACCAGCACCTGCGGCACTAAAGTACAAGAATACGAAGCTAAACATAACAGCCAACTCACCTTGATTCAAGATTGGTAAGAATCCACCTGGCGCATGTGCCATAAAATAAGCCACCGCCATTTGACCCGATAAAATAAATGCAGCTGGTCGAGTAAACAAACCTATCATTACCAAAGTGCCTCCAACCAGCTCAAGCACGCCAGCAAGCCCCATTAAAGACATTAATTGCAATCCATCAAACATTGCAA
>JANOAF010000564.1:0-15740 GCA_031411015.1 Opitutaceae bacterium
TTGCTGCGACATCGCGGATTTTCTGACGAACGCGAAGCGCTGAACTTTACTTCAGGAACGGCAGGCGCAGTTGGTCGAGGTTGGCCTTGAAGGAGAGACTGTATTGCGTGCCGAACGTGCGGCGCGAGGTGTTGCGGCCGCCTTGGTAGAAGTTGCGCCACGAATCGTTCGTGAGATTGGAGCCGGTGAGCTCCAGCGAGTAAGTGCGCGTGAACTGGAGCCGAATTGTGGCATCCCAACGCTGGTGGCTCGACTCGAAGACGGGTAGGAGGTTCGTCGTCGTCGCCGCCGTCGTGATCGCCTCGGGGAAGATGGTGGTGCGGACGTTGGCGTAGAAGAAGCGGCGCGGGCTCATGTAGGTGATACCCCAGTTCGCACTCCAATCGTAGTAGTTCGGGGCAAGCGGCTTGGTGACGACTCCGGCGCGGTTGGGCGCCTCGCCCTTGATGTTCTTGTTGTAGCCGCCAAAAACTTCCCAGCCGCGCAAGATTTCCGGCACGAACTTCAGGTAGGGCTGCAGGCTCTGGCGGACGGAGAGCTCCATGCCCTCGAACTGGCCCTTGCCGCCGTTGTCCTGCGTGTTGAGGTTGTAGCCGGCATATTGGCCCTCGAAGCCATTGTCGTCGCCCGGCTCGATGACGGTGGTCTCATTAATGATATAATTCGTCACGGTCTTGCGGAACCAGCCGAGCGTCACGCTGCCAGCCGGACGCGTGTAGAGTTCCAGCTGGAGATCGATGTTGCGCGAGTAGGTCGGCGAGAGCGCAGCGTTATTGATGGTGACACTCGGGATGAGCGCGGTGTCGTTGACCGTGGTATTCGGCAAGAGGCTCTGCACGCCGGGGCGCGACATCGAGCGCGTGATGGCGCCGCGGAAGAGCAGGTCGGGGGTGAAGCGATAGGTGGATTGGAAATTCGGGAAATAATCCTGATACTTGCTGGTGACGCGCTGGGTCTGGGAGAAGAGGGCGAGCTGCTGCGCGAGGCCGGTGAGGCCGTTGCCGAGGGAGTTCTGGCGGTAAAGGCCGCGCAGGAAATTTTCCGTCTGTTCGCCGCGCACGCCGCCCGTGACGGTGAGGCTGGGCCCGACCTTTACGGTGCTGGCGACGTAGGCGGCCGTGATGTCCTGCGCCATCGACTGGCTGTTCGTGAAGCGGCGCGCGATGTTGGCAGCAGCGATGTCCTGAATCGCGAGTGGGAATTGCCGCATGTAGGCGGCAACCTTGTAGGGATCGAGCAGCGGCGGCTTGCGGATGCCGTAGAGAAATTTGTCGCCGTAGGTGTCGGCCCCGTCGAAGAGCGAGGCGTTGAGCGAATTCGGGCCGTCGTCGGCGGTGCCGGCAATGCCGTCCGGTCCGAGGAAATTGAGCACGATCTGGCCGGCCTGCTTCTGGCGGTGGAGTTGGTAGAGACTGGCTCCGGCGCGAAGATCAAACGGGAAACGGCCGCTGGAAAAATTACGCTTGAGGTCGAGCTTCAGATTCCAAGTGCGGTCATTTTGGAAACGCGGTGAAGTCTGGAGCGAGAGGCCGGTGGTGTTGGTGTAGCTGCGCAGATCGTAGAGATCGGGGCCGGCGGTTTGGACGAGAGTAAGCGGGGCGGGGGTCTCGGGGTTGGCGGTCATGCGCACGACGACGCCCTGCGCCGCGACGAGGTTGAACTGCACGGACTGAATCATCGACGGCAGATCGGTGACCTTGGAGTCGGATTTGGAGTAGCTGGCGGAGCCGTCGAATTTCCACGCGCCGAGCCTGTGCTCGATGCTGCCGACGTAGCCGTAGCTGTTACCGACCTGATCGCTGTAGTCGTCGAAGACATCGACGAGGGCGTTGCGAATTGTGGCATCGGTCGTGGTGGAGGCGGCATCGATCGTGCCGGGGCGGACGCGGAAGGTGTGGCTGCGGCTCTGATTGAGGAAGCCGTTGAAGCTGGTCTTGAGTTTGAGCACCGTGTTTTGGCCCAGCTTGTAATCACCGCCAAGGGAGAGGGTGCGGCGGTTTTTCACCTGCGGGCCGTCGACGAGGGTGAAGGTATTGACGTTGTAGCGGGAGTTTTCGTTGACGGGATTGGCGACCGTGCCGGCCACGACGGGCGAGTAGCCCATCGCGTAGTTGTGCTGCGGGTTGATGACGTTGCTCTCGAAGTAGGAGAGCGTGAGGCCAAGCGTATTGTTGAGGAAGGCCTCCGAGTAGTTGACACCGCCGCCGGGCTTGAGCCGGTAGGTCGGGCGGGCACCGGGACCGGGCACGCGGCCGAGCCGGAGCATCTCACTGTTGGCTGAGAGGGTGAACGTCGTGGCGAAGCGACGGCCTTTTTGGGCGAAGGCGTTTTTGGTGACGGCGTTGATCACGCCGCCCGTCGAGGGCGACATCCATGGCGGCGGGGCCTTGAAGACTTCGATGGTTTCGATGTTGGCGATGGTGGCGGAGCTGAATTCAAAGGCGCGGCTCGAGGCGTCGCTGCTGCCGGTGCTGGAACGCGGTGGAGTGCCGGCGGCGGCGGGGATCTGACCGTCGAACGTGAAGAGCGTGGCTTCGGGATCCTGGCCGCGCATCGAGACATTGGAGGCGTCGGCGTTGGTAAAATTCACCTGGATGCCGGGCACGTAGCGGAGGAACTCCCCGATGTTGCCGTCGGGCAAAATCCCGAGCGTATCGGCCGAGATGGCCTGGATAAACACATCGGATTTTTTCTGCTGGTTGACGGTGGCGGCGTTGCCCTCGACTTCGGCGGCAACGGTGAAGGCGGCAAGTTTGTAGATTCCCGTGGTGAGGTTGAACTCCTCACGCGACGTCTTCCCACCGCTGACGGTAACCGCGCGTTTTTCGGTATCGAGACCATCGTAGCTTACCTCCAGCTGCACGCTGCCCGGTGCGACATTGCGCAGCGTAAACGAGCCGTCGCGATCGGTGAGCGCGGCGTTATTGGTGCCCGCGATGCGGACTTCGGCGGAGGCGAGGAATTGGCGGGTGTTGGAGTTCGCGACCGTGCCGGCGATGGTGCCGGTGGCAGGCTGGGCCATGCCGCGATGCACAAGGGTAAGTGAACAAGCGACGATTAAGGTGGTGCGCAGGAGGCGGAGGAGTGCGGTGTAGGGCAGGGTCATGAGTGAGTCAGGGCTTGGCGAAATAAAGGATCAGGGAGACAAGCAATGCGGGCGCGGACCAGAGCGATGGCAGACGGACAGTCCAGCTTCAATCTCGACGAATGTGCTGCGGGTTCGGACCGCGGGCTTGACTGTCCGCGGACAAAGCGAGGCTCTAACGCTGCGCCGCCAACAACCCCTTCGTTGGTCTCACGTCGTAGCGTCCTCTTCATTTCCCCTTATGAATTCTGCCCCCCTCTTCCGACTGTTTGTGATTGTCATTTCATCGGCCGTCGCATCCGCCGCGCCGGCTGCCTTCGCTCCCGTCGAGATCAATTGGCTGGGAAAAACACCCGCGCCCGCCGCGACGGGCGTGAGCTGGGGCGTGCCGTGGCCGAAGGGCGCCGTGCCGAAGGCCCAGAAATTTTCCCTCGCCACGGCCGA
This sequence comes from Opitutaceae bacterium, assembly GCA_031411015.1. GTDB lineage: Bacteria > Verrucomicrobiota > Verrucomicrobiia > Opitutales > Opitutaceae > ER46. Next base: position 3,530 of record JANOAF010000564.1, read on the forward strand.
CGGCAAGACGCTGCCACTGCAAACGTGGCCGCTCGCCACCTGGCCGGACGGGTCGTTGAAATGGAGCGGATTCGCCACGGTCGCGGGTCCGGAGAGCGCCGGGCCGTTCCAACTCAGCGCGAGCGAGACCGCGGCCAGCGTTGCCAGTGCAAACCCTGCGACCGGCTCAGGCCCAGTGGTCCGCGTGCGGCATAGTGACACCGGGATCGAAATCGACACCGGCAAACTTCGTGCGCGCGTCACGCAATGGGGGGCGAACCTGATCGACTCGCTTTCGGTCGATGGCCGCGAGGTGGCGCGGAATGGCCGGCTCGTGTGCATCCTGCAAAACGGCCCGAGTGGCGGCGCGGAAGATGCGCCGAGGCGCGAGAAATTTTCCGGCAAGATCAAGACCGTGACGGTCGAGCAGTCGGGCCCCGTGCGCGCGGTGTTGAAGGTCGAGGGCGTGCACAAGGCCACGACCGGCTCGCGCGAGTGGCTCCCGTTTACGGTGCGGCTTTATTTCTACGCAGGGCAGGAAAGTGTGCGACTCGTCCACACGATCATTTACGACGGTGACGATCAGAAGGACTTCATCCGCGGGCTCGGACTTGAATTCGGCGTGCCGCTGCGCGAGGAGATCCAGAACCGTCACGTGCGCTTTTCCGGCGAAGACGGCGGCCTGTGGGCCGAGCCGATTCTACCTGCGGTGGGCCGCGGCAACGCGACGGTTTCCTATCCGACGCCGGGCGGTGGCAACGTTTACCCTGACCAACTCGCGGGAAAACGCATCCCGAACAAGGCCGCGCTTAGTGAGCGCAGCCAAGGGTGGCTGGCGGATTGGGCGGTGTGGGATTCGTTCAAGCTCGTGCAGCCCAACGCCGATGGTTTCTCGGTCGTGAAGCGCACGAACCCGCAGAGCGCGTGGATTCCTTGCGGGGCGGGCAAGCGCGCGTCGGGCCTGGTGTTTGTCGGCGATGTGAGTGGCGGGCTCGGGGTGAGCGTGAAAAATTTCTGGCAGTCGCATCCGGCCTCGCTGGAGGTGGCCAACGCCGCGTCGAGTGAGGCCACGCTGCGGGTGTGGCTCTGGTCACCCGACGCTGACGCGATGGACATGCGGCACTACGACACCCGCGCGCACGGCCTCATCGCCGTCTATGAAGATGTGCAGCCCGGCCTGAGCACACCGCTCGGCGTCGCGCGCACGAGTGAGCTGACGCTATTCGCAAGTGGCGCCGTCCCGACCCGCGAGCAGACCGTGGCGATGGCGCAGCTCGGCGCGCAGTTGCCCGTGCTCGCCGCGACTCCGCCGCACCTGCATGCGGCGGGGGCTTTTGGGGTGTGGAGCCTGCCGGACAAATCGACGCCGTTCAAACGTGCCGTCGAGGAGCAGCTCGAGACCACGCTCGCCTACTACTTGAGCCAAGTCGGGCAGCAGCGCTGGTATGGCTTTTGGGATTTCGGCGACGTGATGCACAGCTACGACCGCGAGCGGCATGTTTGGAACTACGACCTCGGCGGCATGGCGTGGGACAACACCGAACTCGGCACCGACATGTGGCTGTGGCTGAGTTTCGTGCGCACGGGGCGCGCGGATATTTTCCGTATGGCCGAGGCGATGACGCGCCACACCAGCGAGGTGGATTGCTATCATCTCGGTGCGCTCGCCGGGCTGGGCTCGCGGCACAACGTCCGCCACTGGGGCTGCGGCGCGAAGGAGGCCCGCATCAGCATGGCCTACCTCAAGCGCTATTATTACTACCTCACCACCGACGAGCGCACGGGCGACCTCATGCGCGAAGTCGCGAACGCCGACTACCGCACGCTGGATTTCGATCCGATGCGGCTCGCGCAGCCGGCGACTGACGAGGAGAAAAAGCATCCCGCGCGACTGCGCGCCGGCCCGGACTGGTTCGCCTTCGCGGGCAACTGGGCGACCGAGTGGGAGCGCACCGGTGACACCAAGTGGCGCGACAAGATTCTCGCCGGCGTGGAGTCTTTTCTCGCGATGCCCTACTGGCTGAAATCCGGCCGCAACCTCGTCTATGGCTACGATCCGAAAACGGGAAAGCTCTTCCAAGTCTCCGACGTCATTGGCACCTACAACCTCAGCACGATTCAAGGCGGAGCACAGGTCGTGTTCGAATTGAACGAATTCTTGGATCATCCCGGCTGGCAGAAAATGTGGCTGCAGTATTGCCGGCTCGGCAGTGCGCCGGCCGAGGTGCTTAAGCGCGACAAAGAGACGGGCACCGAGGGCGCCGACGCAGCCTACCTCGGCGAGCAAGGAAGCAACTCCCAGGGCACGCCACGGCTCGCCGCCTACGTTTACGCGAAAACCAAGAACGCGGCTTTCGCGAAGCCCGCCGTCGCTTCGCTGCTTCGTTTTGGCAGCGGCGCAGTGACGACGACCCGGGTCGATGGTCCGCTCGCCCTCAACCCGGTCGATGAAGCTGCGCGCATCAGCACCAACGGCGCGGCGCAGTCCGGCCTCAGCGCGATCGAGATTCTGGAATTGTGCAAAGATCAGTTGCCGACCGAAGTGCCGCCGCCCGAGGCGACGCCGCCCGCTCGCGGTGGCCGGGGTGGGCGGGGCCCCGCGGCTCCCGCCCCGGGCAACACCACGCCCAACCCAGCGGCCGCCGGCGGCGATGTGCGCAACACCCGAATGGCTCCGCCGCCGGAATCTTCGCGGTAGGCGCGGACGGCGCCTTCCCGCCCGCCCGTTGCCGAACTGTCCGTTCACGGCTTCATCGTCTCGTCCGGCGGCTTGCGATTGTTGTTCGTGACCCAACAAGACGCCCGCGCACTGACCGCGACGCGTGAACCCCAACCAGAAGATTATCCCATGAACTCCTTCCTGCCTCAATTCAGTGCCACTTTCCGCCGGACGCTCATTGCCGCCGGTCTTTTCGCGATCGTTCTGAGCCCATCGCGGATGTTGGCCCAAGCAGTCGCGCCGGCTGCGGCCCCCGACGCCAAGACACTGGCTCGTTACGACAAAAACAAGAATGGCAAACTCGATGCCGACGAACTCGCCGCCCTCCGCGCCGACGAGACGCGCGCTGTCCAGGCCGTCAAACCAGCCGACAGCGGTAACAAATCCGACGAGGTGTTGCAGCTCTCGCCCTTTGAAGTGAGCGGGGGCAACGACAAGGGCTACGCCGCCTTCAGCACACTCGCGGGCACGCGGCTGAATTCGAAGCTTGAGGATATTGCCGGCTCGATCTCCGTCGTCACCAAACAGCAGCTCCTCGACACCGCGGCGCTCGATATCAACGATATTTTCCTCTACGAGGTCGGCACCGAAGGCACCGGGCAGTTCACCGATCTCACCAACGACAATCGTGGTGAAGGCGTTTGGGACAACGTTGCCGGCAATCCCACCGGTGCCAACCGCATCCGCGGTCTTAGTTCCGCCAATATTGCCGTCGGTGGCTTTACCGCCAGCAGCACGATTCCGATCGATACGTATAACATCGACGCCGTCGAGATCGCACGTGGGCCCAATTCGACCCTTGCCGGCCTCGCCGACGCCGGCGGCACGGTTAATCTTGTGCAGAGCCGCGGCAATGTGAACCGGAGCGTCACCAGCATCCAAACGCGTTTCGACTCCTATGGCGGATATCGCGCGAGTATCGATCTGAACCGGCCGCTCATCAGCAACAAACTTGGTTTCCGCTTCTCCGCGGTCTACAACGAGACCGGCTACGTCCGCAAACCGTCGGTCGATCGCACGAACCGCCAGCAATACGCGCTCACCTACAAGCCGTTTCGCACGACATCGATCAACGCCAGCCTTGAGCACTTCCATGAGTTCGCGCAGCGCGCGAACTCCCTCACACCCCGCGACAGCATTTCGCTGTGGAAATCGCGCGGCAGCCCGACGTGGGATCCGATTACGCAGACCGGCACGATCAATGGCGTGCGTCAGGCCGGCACCGCGATACCCGCCGGCCTGGCCGGTGGTTTTGGCAACACCCGTATCCTCCAGTTCATCGACAACGGGAAAATCGAACTCATCACCAAGGCCGCTAACGTCAACAATCCCACGCTCGGCCTTACGACGGCCCAGCAGATGGTCTCAGTCAGCGGCGAACTCGCCGCCGGTCCGCTCTACAAGATTGCCGGGACGACCAACAAAGCGCTCTATGATTGGGAGGAGATCAACATGGCCGCTTCCGGCATGCAGATCAACCGGGCGACCATACTGAATGCCAGCCTCGACCAGTCCTTCATTAACACCCCCCGCCACAAGCTTGACCTCAACGCGGCTTGGAGGCGCGAGGATCAATCCGACTATCGCCGCCAGTTCATCGGTCAGCTCGACGGTGTCGGCACCACGCTGCAAATGGATGTGAACGAGCGTCTCCCTGACGGGCGCCCCAATCCCTACTTCCTGCGGCCCTTCATTGGCGGCGTGAATCCGCAATCCTTCCGCAAGCCGGTTTTCAATGACAGCTATCGCGCCCAGCTCGCCTACCAGCTCGATCTACGCGGGGAGAAAAACCTCCTCAAGTGGCTCGGGTTCCACCGCGCGATCGGTTACGAGGAGTTCCGCCTCACGATCGCCGCGCCGAGCAACCTGCGCTACCACGACACGGTGGTGGACAATCCGAATCTCAACCCGGTGCTACTCAATGCCGCGCCCACGACGAGCATCGTCAACAACAACGGCGGTCTCATGTATCCCCTCTATTACTTCGGCAACACCAGGGGTGGTGGCATCGAATATGCCAACTCGGGCGCGGTGCGAAACACCGGAAAATTCGTCGCCTCCTACGCCGGTGCGACCTCGACTTCCTACAATCTCGCCGAGCCCGTGGACATCCAGGAAGTGTATTTCGCCCTCGGCCAGCAGAAGAAAAAGGTCCGCACGGCCGGCGGCAGCCTGCAAAGCTTTCTCCTGGGCGATCGGATCGTGACCACGTTTGGTCAGCGCAAGGACCGCGTGAGCACGCGCGACAATTTGCCGACCAACGTCGTCAACAATTATCTCAACGAGGCCAATCTCAACAATTTTGGCGGCATCCCGCGCTATCGCTCGGGCGAGACCACGACCAAGGGGGTGGTCGTAAAACCGTTCCGCGACTTTGCGATGATCGAGCGTCCCGCGGCGCAAGGCACGGGTCTCATGCGCTTCGCCGCGCAGACGCTCCGCGGGCTTACCTTTCACTACAACCGCTCCGATTCCTTTCAGCCGGCCGACACCGCCTACAATCTTTACCTGAAAGAACTCCCCAACCCGACGGGGGAATCCAAGGAATACGGCGTCGGCCTGAACCTGTTCGACAACCGCTTTTCGATGCGGGTGACGCATCACGAGACGGTGCAGGTCAACACGCGCTCCGGCATCGGGGTCGTCGCCACGCGAGCCCTCGCCATCGACTTCGATAACTCGGGCCAGAATCTCACCTTCGGCCTCTACGATCTCGCCACCACTTGGTATCAGCAAATCAACCCCGCCTTGTCCCTCCAACAGGCGCAGGACAAAGCGGCCGCGCTCATCGGCCAGACCACTTCCTACATCAACAGCGTCGCGGGTAAAAGTATCTCCGACGCCAACGACGCCTTGTCGCGCGGCTGGGAACTTGAATTGCAGTTCAACCCCAACCGCTATTGGACCGTCAAGACGACCGGCACGAAAGGAGAGGCGATCGATTCCAATATATCGGTTTTCATGCAAAAGTTCGTCGATGAGCGCCTGCCGTTTTGGACGACTGTGCGTATCCCCATTGATCCTCTTCCGGGCGGGGGCCAACTCCCTGGCGCCGGCAATCTGTGGTGGACGACCTCCACGGGCAGCAACGGCCAGCCTGTGAATTATTTCACCACCAACGTCGCCACGCCGCTCGGCCAGGCCAATGCCAACTCCGGCAAGCGGAAACCTCAGTTCAAGGAATACACATTCAATTTCATCACCAACTTCCAACTGGCCGGCCTCGGGGCGCTGGCCGAGTCACATCCGTGGCTGAAAAATAGCTCAGTGGGCGGTTCGTATCGGTGGGCGAGCAAGGCCGCCATCGGTTATTACGCCGCCGCCGCCGATCCCGATGGCGTCGTGCGCAAGCTCGACAAGAACAAGCCCTGCTTCGACAAACCGACGGGCAGCGTGGACTTGAACTTGAGCTATCGCACGAGGTTGTTTCGCAACAAAATCGGCACGCGTTTCCAGCTCAACGTGCGCAACGCAACCGAGAGTGGTCGCCTGCAGGGCGTCGCCATCAACCCCGACGGCCGATTCTACTCCTACCGCATCATCGACCCGCGCCTCTTCATCTTTACGACGACGTTTGATCTCTGATCTCTTCTTGTAGGCGGGGTGCCCTCACGCCGCTTGGATCGCGAAGTGAGCGGGGTGATAGGACCCCGCCTACAACCGGAGACTGAGATTATTCTTTCCCGAAAATCGCGATCTCCGCCTGCCCGGTCGAGAGCCGGTAGCCGCGATACATTCCGGCGGAGTTGAAGGGCAGCGCGATGTTGCCGTCCTTGTCGATGCAGACGACGCCACCATCGCCGCCGAGCGCGCCGACTTTTGCGAGGGTCGCCGTCGCGGCGTCCTTTAGCGCCGCGCCTTTGTATTCGAGCTGCGCGGCGATGTCGCGCGCGACGCCGACGCGGATGAAATACTCGCCCCAACCGGTCGCGCTGACGGCGCAGGTTGCATTGTTCGCGTAGGTGCCGGCCCCAATAATCGGGGCGTCTCCCACGCGGCCGAATTTTTTGTTGGTCATGCCGCCCGTTGAAGTGCCGGCCGCGAGATTGCCACTGCGGTCAAGCGCGACACACCCGACGGTTCCATAACGTGCCACGCGTTCGAAGTGGTCCGCGTTGAGCAGACCGCTGGTTTTCTTGGTGGCCTCGCGCTGCTTGGCTTGTTCGAGCTGTTCCCGGCGGTGCGCGGTTTGGAAATATTCGTTCGGCACTAATGCGAAGCCCTGTTGCTGTGCAAATTTCTCGGCGCCGGCGCCGGTGAGCAGAACGTGCGCGGATTTCTCCATTACGACGCGGGCCAGCGTGATCGGATTCTTGATGCGTCCGACCCCCGCGATTGCGCCGGCGGCCTGCGTGCGACCGTCCATGATGGACGCGTCAAGTTCACAGGTGCCGTCGGCGGTGAGCACCGCGCCCTTGCCGGCGTTGAAGAGTGGCGAGTCTTCGAGCAAGACAACGACCGCCACAACCGCATCGAGTGCAGCGCCGCCACGCTCGGGCACGGCGTAGCCCGCCTCGCGGGCCTCGGTGAGTTTGGCCCGATACTCCTTTTCCCGTTCCGCTGTAAGGGTGGCGCGCTCAATCACCCCGGCCCCGCCGTGAATGACCAGGCCGTAGGGCTTTTCGGCCGCCGTGACCGTAGTGGTGAAGGCGAGCGTGAGCAGCGCGGTGAATTTCATGTCTGGGGGTTTATCGCCGACACGTCGGGCGTAAAGCCCGACCTACTGACCGATTCGTCGTCCGACGATCACGAGGTCGCGCTCGACGCCGTCGAGCACGGCGACGCGCGGAAGGTTCCCCCAGCGAATGAAACCATGCGCCTCGAAAAGCCGAAGGCTCGGCTCGTTGTGGCCGAAGATGTAGCCGAGCAACGTGTGCAGACCAAGCGCGGGGGCGTGCGTGAGAGCCTCTTTCAGCAGTCGTTTCCCAAGCCCGAGCCGGCGGTGAGTCGTGGCGACGTAGATCGCGATCATCGCGGTGCCATCGTAGGCGGCGCGCGGGTAAAACGTGTCGAAACTCAGCCAAGCGCCGATGGTGTCGCTGGCGTCGCTCAGCACCCACAGGGGGCGCGCGGGGTTCTGGTGCGCGTCAAACCACGCTTGGCGGGACTCCACTGTCACCGGTTCCAAGTCCGCCGTGACCATCCGGCCAGGAATGGTGGCGTTGTAGATCGTGACGATGGCGGGCAGATCAGCCGCGGTCGCGGGACGCAGGACAAACGCGCTCATGTTCAGCGCGGAAGCCAAGCCGGCGCCCTCACTTTTTCGCCGCGTCCGTCGCCGGAAGCTTGGCGAAGCTGATCTTGCTGAGGATATCGAGTAGTCGGGTGCGCAGCAGCTCATCTTCCTCGGCCGTCGTCTTGCTGTAGCTCTTGCCCTCGATCACGCGCTCGGCGAGCTCGGTGCTGATGACGAACACGTGACTGCCACGCACGAAGAGCAGGTTCCCGCGCTTGGCGACCGGAACCTTGGTCGCGCTGAGCTGAGGCACGCGGTCGGCAAACATCGTGCCACCGGGCACGAGCAAATAGGTGAGCAGCGCGCCTTCCATCGTGCCGGGCACGAATTTCGCGCTCTCAATCTGCACGCCCTCGAAAGTCTGCTTGAAATCGGAGAGCACGAAGTTGCTGAAGAAATAGATCAGGTAGTCCTTCACGCCGCGCGTGGAATTTTCCCAGCGTTGGGTGGCGTCTTGCGGGAAGGCCGCGATGCTCACGTGCGTGTTGAAGTCGTCCTGAAACGTTACGACGTTGGGCGTATCGGTGATGTCGCCGCCGAGTTCAGGGAGCACCGGGATGGCCACCTTGAAGGTGCCGGTCGGGGAGATGTAGGTCTTGCCCTCGACTTTGCCTTCGAGGCCTTGGGCGGAGGCGGCGAGGGGCAGAGTGGCGGAGCAAATGAGCGCGAGCGTGAGGCGAAGCATGGGTTTTGACGTAAACGACTAGTGGCAACGCCTGAGCTTTCAAGCCAAGCGTGGAAAAACCAGCGAGAGTTTTTCCCACACGACGAGCGGGATGGCTTCCGGTCGAGTCTGCTCGGAGAGTTTGCACTCCCGGAATACTTCGCGCCAATCGGCCGCACCTGCGGGCCAGTGGGCGCGGAGCAGCGCGCCTACTTGCTTTCGGCGTTGCTGGAAGCATGAGCGCACCAGGGTCTTGAAGGGACCGGTGAATACCACCGGCGCGGGTCGGCGGACCAAGTGCAGCAGGTGCGATTCAACGTCAGGCCGCGGATGAAAACAACCCGCCGACACGCGATGCCCCGGCGCGATCACATAGGCGGCTTGAAGGAAGACGGAAATCGCGCCGAACGCCTTCGTGCCCGGTTGCGCGGAGTAACGCTGCGCCGCTTCTTGTTGGAGCATGAGCACGAGGCGGGCGGGTAGGGGGCCGCCCAGCACTTCATCCAGCCACGGCGTGGCGATGGCGTAGGGCAGGTTGGCGACGACTTTGAAGTCGCGCTGGGACGGGCTAGGCAGAAGTCCCGCGATCGGATGCTGGACCGCGTCACCTTCGAGCAGGTGAAAAGACTGCGGAAAACGCGTCGCGAGCGTCGTCTCCAGATGCGCGTGCAGCGAGCGATCCATTTCAATCGCCCACACGTCGGCCCCGGCCTCGAGCAGGGCCGAGGTCAGCGTGCCGAGACCAGGACCGATTTCGACGACAGTGTCGCCGGCGCGAACCTCGGCGAGTTCGAGGGATTTGCGGACGATGTTGCCATCGATCAAAAAATTCTGGCCGAGGAAGCGTTTCGGCGTGTGGCCGAGTTGCGCGAGCAAATCGCGGGTGGCGGACGGGGAAAGAGGCATGGGCTAGGGTGCTGTGTCCTCCAGGTGAAACCGGTGCAGGGCGCGATGAATCACCGGAGCCAGAATCAAGCCGGCTGTCGTCAGCAGTGCGATGCCGCTATAGAGTGCATAACATCCGGCGAAAATTTTCGCCGGCGTGCTCTGCAACTGCGAGATCGGGCCCATGCCCGAGAGGATCATCGAGGCATCCAGAAAGGCATCCACCCAAGAAAGCCCGCCGAGGGTGTGATAGCCGATCATCCCGATGGAGAGCGAAAAAATGATCAGTCCCGCACCCGCCGCGATGCTCCAACCGAGGCGGCGAATAAATTCGCGGCGCGGCAGAAGCTGCGGATGAGACGGCTTGGTCATCGGGGTGGGCGAAATCAGCGCGGCGCGCGGCCTTCATCCACTTCGTAGTAGTCGAAAAACGTTAGCAGGTCGGTGCGATGGGCGAGTCCGTCGCCGGCTTTGTTCTTCTCCAGGCCGGGGGTGGCGTCGTCGCGCCAGCCGCGTTTCGAGGCAAAGCCGTTCCAGATGAGGGCATCGACTTCGGTAAGCTTGCGACCGTGTTGGTGAATCCAGACGAGGATATCTTCGTCGGTGCCGCCGGCGAGCGTGCGCTTTTTCAGGTCCTCATAGCTGATGCCCAGAAAATGACAGAGCCGGCCGTCAAAGCCCTTGCCGATAAATTCAAAGTGATCGGGGTGAAGTTCGCCGCGGGCGTGCAGGCGGATTTTATCCAGCGAGCGCGGCAGAAAATAGAAGCCGCCGAGTTTGGCGTAGGCGGAAAGGGGGCGTTTGGTCATGGGAGTGGTGAGGCGCGGAAAGCGGCGACAAGAGCCGCCGGGTCGGCGGCGCGCATGAGGGCTTCGCCCACGAGAACGGCATGAGCGCCGGCACCGCGGGCGCGGGCGGCATCGGCGGCGGTGGAGATGCCGCTCTCGCTGACGGCCGTGATGTTTTTCGGAAAGAGCGGAATCAGCCGTTCGCTGAGCCCGAGATCCGTTTTGAAGATGGCGAGATCGCGGTTGTTCACGCCGATAATCGTCGCGCCGTGCCGCAGGGCGCGCTCCAGCTCCGCCTCATTGTGAATCTCGAAAAGCGCGTCGAGCCCGGCGGCGCGGGCGGCGGTGAACAACGTTTTGATTTCGTCGTCATTCAGCGCGCGAACGATGATCAAGATCGCACTGGCCCCGGCCTCGCAGGCTTCGAGGACCTGCACGGGGTGCACCATGAAATCCTTCCGCAGGCAGGGGCGCGCCGGCGGGTGGTTGGCGAAGTGTGCCGTGACGCCCTGGAGATCCGCCAGCGTGCCACCGAAGAATTTTTCATCCGTGAGAATGGAAAGAGCGTCGGCCCCGGCGGCCTGATAACGTTGCGCTTGCTCCACCGAGGAGGCCCCGGCCTTGATGTCGCCGGCGGACGGGGAACGTCGCTTGATTTCCGAGATGATCGCGAGCGTGCCATCGGTCCGGCGCAGCGCCGCCGCAAACGAGGGCGGCCGCGGTCGCCCGGCGTCTGCCCGCGCGAGCTCCGCCTCCGTGACCTCGCGCAGCAACGGCGCAATCTCGCGCCGTTTCCAGGCCATGATCTCGGTGAGCTTGTCGGACATACAGGTGCCCACGCAACACACGGAACACACAGAATTCAAAGCCGAAGTTCACCGTGGGCTTTTCGCGATGAAATTGGAAGTGAGGCCGATGCTGGGAGTGGCACGGGCCTCTTACCGGTGGTTTCAGTCGAGGAGTGCGACGCCCGTGCGACCGCAGGCACCGGGCTAATCGCACTTCGTGCCGCACCCTTTTTCCGTGTATTCCGTGCATTCCGTGGCACCTTGCGCGCATGAGTGCGATCGACGATTTGAAAACCACGATGGCGCAGCTGCGTGCGCCCGACGGCTGTCCATGGGATCGGGAGCAGACCCACGCGACCCTCGTGCGGTGCCTGATCGACGAGGTGAGCGAGCTGATCGACACCATCGACCGCGGCGACTATCCGCACATGCGCGAGGAGCTGGGCGATGTGCTGATCCAAGTCGTTTTTCACGCGCAGATCGCCGCGGAGAAAGGCATTTTTAATTTCGAGGACGTGGCGCGTGACATCAACGACAAGCTCGTGCGCCGGCACCCGCATGTCTTTGGCTCGGGAAAACTCGAAACCTCCGAGCAAGTGATCGTCGAGTGGGAGAAGATCAAGGCGACCGAGAAGAAGCACGGACCGGTCGCGCCCGCGGCCGCGATCTTCAAGGAACTCCCGCCCCGCCTTCCCTCGCTCATGTTGGCCGAAGCCGTGTGGAAGCAGATCGAAAAGAAAAAACTCCCCGCGGATCGAAGCGTGGATCGTGCGCAAGTCGAGGCGCTCGGGCGGCAGCTCGACGAGGCGACGTTGGGCAAGATGCTGTTTGAAATCACGGCCGCCGCCCGGGCGAAGGGCCTCGACCCCGAGGGCGCGCTGCGACTGCACGCGACCCGAGTCATGCGCGAGGTCGAAGCGGCAATCGCGCCAGCCTGAAGTAGGGCGGGTGTTTGACCCGCCCTTGAACAACCATCACGGCTCAACCGATGCCATCGCGTGCAGTCAGCTCGCCAGCGAAAGCCAGGGCGGGTCAGCGACCCGCCCTACCTGTGCCGCCGGAAGTGATCGCCGAATGGTGGACACCCTTCCGTGATCATCTCGCGCACGAGCGGCGTTGCTCCGCTTACACGGTCCGTAACTACCGGCAGGC
>JANOAF010000565.1:0-2679 GCA_031411015.1 Opitutaceae bacterium
CTACTTCGCGAAGAACTTGCCCGAGTTTCAGGCCGGGGCCGGGGCCGCGGTCGGTGCGGTGCTCAATGGCAAGACCGTGCAAAGCCCGACCCAGATTGGTTTGGATATCCAGACGGTGAAGGATTTCCTCAACGGCCTCACGAGTGGGTCACTGCAAAACGGCACGCTGAAATACCAGAGCAACCTCACCGCCGCCTACACGTTCGCGCGGGACGGCAAGCTGCGCGGCCTGAACCTCGGCGGTGGCGCGCAACTCCGTGGTAAGCGCAAGGTGAGCGCCGTCGATGCGCAGATTAAATACAACATCACCACCGCACCGACGGTGCAGCAGACCCACGACGCCGCGTTTGATTATCTCTACGGGCGGAGCACCGCGCAGTTTTCCCTGTTCGCGAGCTACGATTGGCGGATCAGCCAGAAATTCCGCGCCCGCGTGCAGCTCAATGTGGCCAACCTCCTCGACGACGACCGCCCACAGTGGTCCGGCTATGGCACGCTCAACGCCAACCAGCTCCTCAACGGCAACCCACGCTATCAGGCCACCAGCACTTTCACCGAGTTCGACCCGCGGAAATTCACGCTGACTACGAGCATCAGCTTCTGAGTCCGCCACTGGCGCGAGCCGCAAAAAACAATAGGGGGCGCATCTCAGGGTCTGGCAGTCGTAGGGGCGTGACTCGTGCGCGCCCGCTGGAAACCCGGGCGTGGACGAGCCACGCTCCGCCGAAACCCGCCGCGTGGGCAAAATTGGGATGCCCCCGTGGGCGGGCATTCCCCTCTCATTTTATTTTCTGCTGCTCAACGTGAGCCGGCCGGATTGCCCACGAGGAATTTGCCAGTCTGGAGCCACTTGATCATCAACTCGGGCCACTGGCCGAGCTGGGGATCGCCGAGGGAAAGGCCCGTGCCGTGCGGGCCGACTTGGTTGACGTGCGCTTCGGTCGGAATGTTGGTGCCACGCAGCGCGGTGAGCGCAGTGACCACGGCACCGAGACCACCGCCGTCTTCCACCGTGCTGAACAAAAACGTCGGCGGCGCTGCGGCGGGCTTCGTGAGATTGCGTCCGCCATAGATCATGGCGCTGAAATCCGCGCGCGCGGACACCCGCTCGATCGGATCGGCGGCGGTCGGATCGGCTTCGCCGATGTTGTTGTAGAACGCGTCCGCGATCAGGCTGCCCCCCGCGGAGAAGCCGATGACGCCGATGCGATTGGCCGCGATCCCAAATTGGGCGGCATGGGCGCGCACGTAGCGTTGGGCGCGCTGGCCATCCTTTGTGGAATGCTCGCGCGAAGAATAATTCGGCCCGATGCGGTAGCGCAGGACGAAGCCCCCGATGCCATGGCGGTTCAGGAATTTCGCGACCTGCACGCCTTCGTTGTCCATGCAACGATTCGTGAAGCCGCCGCCGGGGATGATGAGGAAGGCGGCGCCGGTGTTGTTGGCGGCGGGCGCGGGGAAGGCGTAGAGCGCCGGTTTGTCTTCGTCGGTGAACCCGCCGTTGGCGTCGGCGAGCGCGCCCGGTGCACCGGCGGGCCAGAGGAGAATCGGTTCGGGGATGCCGGCGACCGGGCCCGGTGGCGTGAGTTTGATCTGCTCGACGTAGGCGAGCTGGCCGGGATTTTTCGGGCCGCCGACGAGGCCCCCGATGGGAGCGGTGGAGTCGGGCGGAGAAGTGGGACGGGCGGCGGGGGCGGGTTTCGCCGAGGAGAAAACTTCGATTTTCAGGTCAAGGTTTGCGGAGGCGTCGGGCTTGAACTCGACGATGTAGTCGGTGGTGTCGGTGGGGCGGACTTTGGTGAACGAGTGCTGGTCGTCGATGCTCGGTGAAAGCACGCGGTGATGGCCGAAGTGGATTTTTTCGGGCGTGAGGCTGCCACCGCGTCCGCCGACGAGATCGCCGCTGAAGGAGTTGCTGAGCCAGCGGTTCATGTTTTGGCGCGCGTCGACTTTGTAGCGGCCGGCGAGCGGCCCTTGGTTCGCGGGCAGGGAAAATTCTCCGATGGGGACGCCGGCGGTGGAGTTGATCACGCGGCCGATCACAGGGCCGACGCCGGGAGAACCGACCGGCGTGAAGACGATGTAGCCGTGCGGCAGCGGGCGACCGTCGAGGTAGGCCATGCCCTTGAGGGGCACGCGCGCCTCGTCGGTGAGTAGGCCGGAGAAACGCGCCCAGTTAAAAAACAAGTCGGGCCAGGAACCGGCGGAGGGATTTTTCTCGGCGAGGATGGAGGAGAGATCGGCGCGCGCGAAGAAATGGGCGTCCACCGGCGAGCGCGCGGCGCGGAGTTTCGTCCAAAGATCGAGCGTCGAGCCGAGGTTGTCGGCGGTGTGGGTGGAACCGACGAGAAAAGTGGACGGGAATTTCCTCTCAGCGGCGAGGGCGGGCAGCGGCGAGGGCGCGCCCCAGATGAGGGCGACGAGATCGGGTCGTGCTGAATCGGCGGCGGAGGAATCGTAGGCAACGGCGGCGGCGGTTTCGGCACCGGCGGCGAAGCCGAGGAGCGCGATGCGTTTCGCGGAGATTTTGAAATCGGCGACGTGGTCGCGCAGGTGTTGGAGAGCGGAGGAGGTTTCGGCGGCGGTGGCGGTCGGACGCAATGCGAAGGCGGCGAGGCCGCGGTCGTTGAGCCAGCGCGCGAGCGGGAGCGCGTCGGCGGCGGCGCCGGTGCCGGGGAC
>JANOAF010000566.1:0-6717 GCA_031411015.1 Opitutaceae bacterium
TCTCATACTGGGATTGATCAAATGCCCGGGAGCTTGCTCCGGGTCGCTTTACTTTCCCGATCCTCCTGCGCTTGCGAGCAGGGCTGCGACAAAATCCCTAGAGCTTCGGCAACGGGAAGCCGAGGCCGCCGGGGAGGCTGCCCGAGCCGAGCAGCCCGCCTGCCGAGCCGGGCATACCCATGCCGCCCGGTGCCGGAGAGGGAGGAGGAGCGCCGGGTGAACGAGTGGTCGCGGCGACCTTCATCAGATTCTGCGCGTTGTCGATTTGCTCGGCGTCGAAGAAGCCGTGGAGCTGGCGAATGCGCGTCGGGTGGCGCATTTTGCGCAGCGCCTTGGCTTCGATTTGGCGGATGCGTTCGCGTGTCACCTTGAACTGCTTGCCGACTTCCTCGAGCGTGCGGCTGTAGCCGTCGACAAGACCGAAACGCAGCGAGAGCACGCGGCGCTCGCGCTCGGTAAGGGTGTCGAGGACATCGATGATCTTTTCGCGGAGGAGCGAATAGGCCGTCATGTCGTAGGGATTCTCGGCGGACTTGTCCTCGATGAAATCGCCAAACGACGTGTCGTCACCGTCGCCGACGGGCGACTGGAGCGAGATGGGCTGCTGCGCCATCTTCATGATCTGCTGCACGCGTTCGACCGGGAGATTCATCTCGTCGGCGACTTCGTCCGGCGTCGGCTCGTGACCGTATTCCTGCAGGAGCTGCTTTTGCACCTGCATGACCTTGTTCAAGGTCTCGATCATGTGGACCGGGATGCGGATGGTGCGCGCCTGATCGGCGATCGAGCGGGTGATGGCCTGGCGGATCCACCACGTGGCGTAGGTGGAGAATTTGTAGCCGCGGCGATACTCGAATTTCTCGACGGCCTTCATCAGGCCCATGTTGCCTTCTTGGATGAGGTCGAGGAACGAGAGACCGCGGTTCGTGTATTTCTTCGCGATCGAAATCACCAGGCGGAGGTTGGCCTCGACCATCTCGGTCTTGGCCTTGTGCGCCTCACCCACGTGGATCATCGTCTGTTTGACGACGGCGATCAGCTCGGCGGGCGGGATGCGGTGCTGCGCCTCGATCTGCTTCAGGCGGGCGGTGATCGACTTGGTGTCGATCGCGGCGTCCTTCTTGGTCTTCGGATGCTTCGCGCGATCGAGCTGGGCGTTGAGCCCGTCGATTTCCTCAAGGGTAGGGCGGAGATTTTCGAGGTATTCCTCGTAGACCTTCAGCTTGAAATAGAACTTCGCGAAGAAGGAGCGGAGGACGTTCTCGCGCTTCTTGAACTTCGACATCACCTTTTTCTTTTCGGCCTCGCCCTTGGCGTGGAGGTATTCCTCCCAGCCCTCGGCGACGGTGGCCTCGGATTTCAGGGTGTTGCCGACGAGTTTTTCGAGGCCCTTGAAATACGCTTCGCGCGACTCGATCTTCTTGTCGATGACGACGCGGTCGAAGCGTTCCTCGCGGTTTAACAGTTTCGCGCCGAGTCCGCCGATGTAGCCACCGATCACCGCGGCCTGAAACAGCGCCTCCTGCGCCTTGAGTTCCGCGTTCTCAATGCGCTTGGAAATTTCCACTTCCTGCTCGCGCGTGAGCAGTGGCACCTGGCCCATCTGCTTGAGATACATCCGGACCGGATCGTCGAGGATGTCGTTTTGCGACGTGCGGGATTCCTCTTCCTCGGCCTCTTCCTGTCGTTGCTTGTAGTCCTCAACCTGATCGGGTTCGAGGATCTCGATTTCGAGATTCTGGAGAATGGAGAGGACGTTATCGATTTCCTCCTGATTCTCGACCGACTCGGGCAGCGCCTCGTTGATGTCGTCGAACGTCAGATAACCCTGCTCCTTCGAGAGCCGGATCAGGTTGCGGATCTTGTCGTTGATCCCGCCCGCGGGCATGTTTTCACCACCGGGCGCGGCACCTTCCGCGGCGTTGGGCGTGGTTTTGGCGAGGGCGGCCTCGACGGCTTCGGACTGGGAGGAATCGGCGGACTTGGACTTGCGCGGCATGGGAAAAGAGGAGGACGGTCTAACGGAGGAAGACGACCTAACGACGAACGCGGAAACGGTCAAACTACCGCGGCCAAAACGAGTGGCGTGCGGAGCAGGCGTTGCAGTTCAGAACGTTCTTTCAAGAGTGAAATTGGGTCAGATTCAATGTCCGCATGGGGGTTGGCCAAAGCAAGTTCTATTTCCCGGAGCCGGGGCTCCAGCGCGCGGGCCCGCAACTGCTTTAAACCCTCCTGCGCCACCTTCGCCGGATCGTCGATTATGGGAGTTTCAAACATGAGGTTGGCGACCAGCGCACGCTCCTCCGGTGTCTCCAACAGACCATCGAGGTGATCGCGACCGGGCCAGGCATCCTGCTCAAATTCACTGAGGAAGCGGTTGAGCAACGCACCCGCCACGTGGCCGTGGTCGATCCACTCGTGGGGCAGCGAGTGGCTGAGGGTCTTGCCGATCGACTCGAAGTGGAGGCAGAGGAGCAGCAGGTGGCGTTCGGGGGAATTCGTGCCGCTGATGCTTTCGGTGGCCGGGCCCGATGCTTGGAATTCCGAGTCAGGCGGCGGCGAATCGGGATTCGGCGCCGGGCGCGCGGCGGCCTGTCGGCTCTGGCGCTGGAGGAAACCTTGAAAGTCCTTTTGGGCCGCCGCGAGCGGCAGCCGCAGATTCGAGGCGGTCTCGTTGATGAACTGCGAGCGCGTGACCTCGCTCTCGGCATTCGCGATAATCTCGAACATCGCCTGCGCGGCGCGCGATTTTTGTTCGGCGGATGCGGTCATCGGCGTCGGCAACGCGGCGCGACACGCGAACGCCATCGCACTCTGCGCCCCGCGGCGCACCTCGTCGTAGCCGGCGATCCCGCGTTCGAGAAACAACAAATCGGGATCGAGCTTCTCGGCGCCGGCGAGGGTGAGGAAACGCACTTCGAGACTCGCCTTGAGGGCCATCGGCAGGAAGCGCAGCGCGGCCTTCTGGCCTGCGCCGTCGCTGTCAAAGAAACACTCCACCTGCGTGTGGTAGCGGCGTAGCAGCACAAGCTGGCTCTCCGTGATCGAGGTGCCTTGTGGCGCGATCGCGGTTTTGAGACCGACGCTCCAGCAGCGCAGCGCGTCGAGCTGGCCTTCGACGAGCACGAAGGGTTTGCCGTCGCCGACGGCGGTGCGGGCGCGGTCGAGATTAAAGAGGAGGTTGCCCTTCGTGAAAATCGGGGTCTCGGGCGAGTTGACGTATTTCGCTTCCTTCGCCGGATCGTCGTCGGGCGTGCGCTCGGTTTGTCGCGCGGTGAACGCCACGACACGGCCCTGATGGTCGCGGATGGGAATCATCAGCCGGCCGCGGAACCGCGGGCGCAGCGCGTGCAACGTGATGGTCGTGTCTTCGTAGATGAAAAACAACCCGGAGCGGCGCAGTGCCTCTTCGGAAAATTTCTTCCGCAGCATCACCGCGCCGAGTCCGCTGCCGGTTTCATCGGCCGCGCCGATCTTGAATTCGTCGGCGAGCTCCATTGGGAAGCGGCGCTTCTCCGTCCAAAGCGTGCGCATAAAGTCGCCCGTGGCATCCTTCGCCTTGAACGCCTGATAGAAATGCTCCGCCGCCGCGTCATGCAGATCGAAAATCTCCTGCCGCAGCGAGCGCTCCTCCCGGCTGGGGCCGCCCGAGCCTTCCTCGTATTCGATCACGATGTTGAAGCGTTTGCCGAGCGCCTCGACGGCCTCGGAGAAATTGAGCTGCTCGGTGTCGCGCACAAACGTGATCGCGTCGCCGGCCTTGCCGCAGCCGAAGCATTTGTAGAAGCCCTTGTCGGGATCGACGTTGAAGGAGGGCGTCTTCTCGTTGTGAAACGGGCACAGCCCCTTCAGTCGCGCGCCGCCCGCCTTGCGCAGCGTCACCACCCGCGACACGACGTCGGCGAGGTTCACGCGCTGCTTCAGATCGCGCACGCAGGTGGGCTTGATGACGGGCATGGAAGGCTGGGACGGCAGGAAACGGAGAACGCCGCGTCCCCCAGTTCGACGAAGAATGCACTTTCAACCGGCCCACCCCGCTGTCAAGTTCCGCACCCCGGTTGGCCGGCCCGCGTGCAACTTTCGCGGATCCGGAGGAAACTTCGCCAGCCGCCGGGCGACACACCACCCATGCGCCTGCTTCTTCTTCCGCTCTTCGGCCTCGCGTTGTTCTCCGCGCCCGCCCGCGCCGCCACCGCGACGACGGCGCCCGCTCCCGGCACCGGTGGAGTGAAGGCCGGCCAGCCGACTGAGCCGGTGTGGGAGTCTCGCCTCGCGGCCTTCGACGAGCCGACCTACGAGCGCCAAGTAGAGACGATGATTTCAACGTTTGAGCAGGCGACGGGGAAAAAACTCGTCCCCGGCCCGAAGAAAAAAGTCGGCCTCAAAATCTACGCCGACTCCGGTCCCGGTCTCGCGACGCCCGTGCCGCTCGTGAAAGGCGTGATCAACGCGCTCAAGCGGCGCGGTTTCGAGCACGAGAATATTTTCCTCGTCGGCCTCAACGCCCTGCGGCTCCGCATGACCGGCTACCTGCCGTCGCTCGTGTCGGGCCACACGCCGTTTTTCGGCAATCCCGTCTATGTGCTCGAGTCCGGCCGCTTCTACGATCCGCTGTGGTTTTACGACTCGCCGCTCCCGCAACGCTTCGACCCGATCTTCGCGGAGCAGCAGACGAAAGGCGTTTCGCCCGACACGACGAAGGATCAGGATCGCAAGAGCTTCCTTGCGACGCCGCTTTTCCTCGACGCCGATTTCTGGATCAACCTGCCGGTTTATTCCGACCATCCGACGCTCGGCATCAACGGCGCCCTCGTGAACGCCACGCTTTGGAACGCTTCGAACACGGCGCGCTTCTTTCGCTCGCCGGCCAACGCGCCCGCCGCCGTGGCCGAGATGAGCGCGATCCCCGAGCTGCGGCAGACGTGGATGTTCACGCTCGCGAGCCTCGAGCACTATCAGTTTATCGGCGGCCCGTTTTTCAATTCGCTCTACACCCGCTCCGAGCCGCTCCTCTGGCTGAGTAACGATCCGGTGATGATGGACTCGCTAGCCCGCGATCGCATCAATGCGTTTCGCAAGAAGGAAGGCTTCATCCCCGTGGACGAGGAGATCCGCACGCTGGAGTTTGCCGAGACGCTGGGCGTCGGTTCGACGAAGACGAAGCAGGTGAAAATGATTCCGGTGGATTGAAGTAGCGCGAGGTCTCTGACCCGCCCTGAATCAGGACGTGCGTCGCGCAAGGGCGGGGCAAAGACCCGGCTTCCTGACAAACTTCCCGCTTGCGGCGGTGCCGCGGGTCCGGCCAATTCATTTTCGTAATCCGCATGAACGCAGCCGCGTATCTTCCCTTTCTCATCCAAGCCGTGCTCGCGGCCGCCATCACCGGCGGCGTGATTGCGGCGAGCCACCTGCTCGGCCAGCGCTTCAAGAAAAACAAGATCAAGGATTCCGCCTACGAGTGCGGCGTGCCGGCCGAGGGCGTGATCCACACGCGGTTCTCGGTGAAGTTCTACCTCACCGCGCTGCTCTTCATGCTCTTCGATTTGGAGATCGTGATTCTGATTCCGTGGTCGTTCATCTACCGGGAATTTCTCGCGAACCACATCGCGATCCTTGGCCCGATTTTATTTTTCATCGGCGTCTTGATCCTTGGCCTCGTCTACGAGGTGAAGAAGGGCGCGCTCCAGTGGGAGAAGTGAGCCGAATCGAATAGCGCATGCGGCTCGACAAGATCATCGCCCGGGGCCGCATCGTCGATCTGAAGAGCCTCGATTTGGAGGGCGCGTTGCAGGAGTTGCTCCACGTCTGTGTCGAGAAATTTCCCGACCTGAAGCCAGAGGCGTTGTTGAAGGGGCTGCTCGCGCGCGAAAGCACGATGACGACTTATCTCGGCCACGGCGTCGCGCTGCCGCACGTGCGCATCAAGATGTCGCGCCGCTACATTCTTGCCATCGGGCGCAGCCGCGTGGGTATCCGCCACGACGGCGCGATGCCCGAGGATCGCGTGCATCTCATCGTGATGCTGATCGCGGGCGAGAAGGCGCGCGACTACCTGCAACTGTTGGCGTCGCTAGCGCGGCAGGTGAAGGACCGCGAGCTGGTCGACACCCTCGTCAACGCGCCCGATCTCGACTCGCTCTATGAGCGGCTCGTCGGCGGATTCAGCGGCTTCCGCGCCGTGGAGGCGCAGCAGAATCGCGTCAACCGCCTGATGTTTCGCGAAGCCGAGCGCGTGGCGCAGGGCGCGGATTGCAGCGCGATCGTGGTGTTCGGGGACACGTTCATCGGCGGCATCCAGCCGGGATCGCTCCGCACGAAGCTCAAGACGATCCTCGTCACGCGGGCCGCGATCGAGATCAGCGATGACAACAAGCAGTTCACCGAGACGATTCAGGTGCGGTCGTTTTCGAACCAGCGTCTCGCGCAACTGCGCAGTGCGATGCTCGTGGCGCTCACGCGCGGGGTGGTGACGTTTTCGGACCGGATTTGCTGCGTGGGTGGCATCACCGCCAGCAACCAGTTCGACACGCTCGTCGTCGTGGATATCGAGCGGGAATTTCAGACGCTGCTCACGGGCTCGACGGCGGACCTGCTGCCCGAGGATGTGAAACCCGAAGTTCTGGAGCGCATCATCGCGGTGGCGACCGAACTCGGGGTCGAGGGCCGGGAAGGCCGACCAGTGGGCTGCCTCTTCGTCGTCGGCGACAACGAGAAAGT
>JANOAF010000567.1:0-3265 GCA_031411015.1 Opitutaceae bacterium
CCGGCGCGAAGGCACGGGCGAATGCCGGCGAACAGCGTGAGAGCGAAGAATGGAACGAACGCCCCGCCGTCGAGCTGCTCGACGTGGCGCATGAGGTTTTCGACCTGCTCGGCGGAGAGCGTCTTGGCGGAGCCGCGACGATGGGCGATGCGCAGGTGAGGCACTTTTTCAAGCGGGTTGGCGGCGAGCCAGTCTTTGAAGAACGCGAACTTGAAAAAGGTGAACAGGACGCCCCGGCGATTGTTGAAAGTCTTCGGGCTGGCGTTGCCGCGCTGGCAATGGATGGCGAGACTCTCGCGGGAGAGCTGGGAGAGGGTCTTGTGCGGGAAGTGCTTTTTCAGCCTCTCCAGTTGAAGCCGGATGTCCTTGAGCTGGCAGGCGGAGAGCAGTCCCCGCGCGTGCTCCTGACACTTGGAAGCGAGGTAGGCAGCGGCGGCGTCCCCAATGCTGATCTCGCGCTCAGGGGCGCGGTAGTTGGCGAGGGCGTAGTCGAGATAGAACGAGAGCGACTTGGGCGCGTCGGCGAGACGGCGGAAAGAAGCCTCGGCCTCGCGGAGCTGATCGTCGGTCAGAAACGTGGAAGTGCCGCGGACGTTGCCGGCGGCTTGCGCGGCCTTTGCTTCAAGGGCCGCCATTTCGGCGCCGGCCTCTTCGCGGGATTTGAAGTTCTTACGGACGCGGAGGCCGTGGAGCCAACCGGAGACTCGCCATGAAATGACGCCGTTACGGTTTTCAAACCGGGTGACATCGAATGAGCTGTCGGGCATATTAGGTTGCCACGTCAACTGGCAACCTAGATGACGATTTTTGCTCCTCAGAGGAGAAAATTGGCGGAGAGGGAGGGATTCGAACCCCCGGTTGCCTTGCGACAACACATGATTTCCAATCATGCGCATTCGACCACTCTGCCACCTCTCCGAGATGCACGAGCGGCGGTTGCTGAAACCGCCGCCCGTTGGGCGAAGGGCGAGAAGAAGGGTGATGCGTCAGGGGTGGTCAACGGTAAATCCGGCCTCGCTTCCCGAGGTTGGGCCGCGTGAGCATTTGTGTGCCCCGCCCCATGAATCCCCCGCTTCTCCTTTTGGCCTTGGTGCCGCTCATCTTTGCCGTGTCCGCCTTCGCTGCCGCCGATCCCAAGGCCAGCCATCTCGAATGGCAGACCTATCACGGCGACTACGGCGGACGCCACTACTCGGCGCTCGATCAGATCAACCGCGGCAACGTGAAAAAGCTCCAGCTCGCCTGGAAATGGAAGAGCGGCGATGTCGGCAACACGATCGAGTGCAACCCGATCATCGTCGACGGCGTGATGTTCGTCACGACCCCGCAACTCCACGCCGCGGCGCTCGAGGCCGCGACCGGAAAACTGCTCTGGCGTTTCGATCCTTGGGAGGGCGCGCGCGGCGGCGGCGTCAACCGCGGCGTCGCCTACTGGACCGACAGCCGCGGCGATGCGCGTATCTTTCATTCGGCGGGCGACTGGCTCTATGCACTCGATGCGAAAACCGGGAAACCCGTTCCCGGTTTCGGCCGCAACGGCCGCATCAGCCATCGCGACGGTTTCGACACCGACATCTTCTACCTGCGCGTCGGCAACAACGCGCCCGGTATGGTGTGGAAAGACCTGCTCATCCTCGGCTCGACCACGGGCGAAGGACCGCAACCCACCGCGCCCGGGCACATCCGCGCGTTTGACGTGCGCACCGGCGAGCGCAAATGGATCTTCCACACGATTCCGACGCCGGGAGAATTCGGCTACGAGACGTGGGGCAAGGATTCGTGGAAAAAAGTCGGCAGCGCCAACGTCTGGTCCGGCTTCACGCTCGATAGCGAGCGCGGGATTCTGTTCATGGGCACCGGCTCGCCCGCCTACGATTCGTGGGGCGGCAATCGTCCCGGCGCTGGCCTCTTCGGCAACTGCACGCTCGCGCTCGACGCCGCCACCGGGAAACGCCTCTGGCATTTTCAGGCGGTGCACCACGACCTGCAGGACTACGATTTGCCCACGCCGCCCGTGCTCGCGAAATTGCGGCGCGGCGATCGCACCATCGATTGCGTCGTGCAGCCGACGAAGATGGGCCACCTCTTCGTGCTCGATCGCGTGACGGGTGCGCCGCTCTTTCCCGTCGAGGAAGTGCCCGTGCCGCAGTCCGACATCCCCGGCGAGGTGAGTTATCCGACGCAGCCGTTTCCGCCGAAGGAGTTTCGGCTCACGAAACAGGGCTTCACGCGCGACGACGTCACCGACCTCAATCCCGCGGCGACCGCCTTCGCGCTGAAGCAGCTCGAGGAAATCGATCCCGCGCCGATGTTCACGCCGCCGTCGCTGCGGAAAAAAGCCGTGCTGCCCCAGTTCAACGGCGGCAACGAGTGGGGTGGGGCGGCCTTCGATCCCGATGCGAACACGGTCTTCGTCAACACGAGCAACGAGGTCGAGTGGTCCTCGATGGTGCCGTCGCGGCCGA
Source organism: Opitutaceae bacterium (assembly GCA_031411015.1). Classification (GTDB taxonomy): domain Bacteria; phylum Verrucomicrobiota; class Verrucomicrobiia; order Opitutales; family Opitutaceae; genus ER46. The sequence goes on from JANOAF010000567.1 coordinate 2,466, forward strand.
CCGCGCGCCTCTCGCTCCACGAGCTCGGCAAGCGCAGCTACCAGGGCGTGTGCTCCGCGTGCCACGGCACGGCCTCGCCGCAAAACCCCGCCTCGCCCTCGCTCGAGCGCGTGCGCGAGCGGCTGACGAAGGCGCAGGTGCTCGCGCTGATGCAGACGGGCCGCGGGCAGATGCCGTCGTTCACGAGCTTCAGCGATCAGGAGCGCAACGCGATCGTGGCGTTTCTTTTCGGCGACGGGCACGACGAGATGATCGAGACGAAGGATTTGAAGCTCAGCTTCGCGAACGAAATTCCCTACGTGATGACCGGCCACCACGACTGGCGCGACCCCGAGGGCTTTCCGATCAACAAGCGCCCGTGGGGCCAGCTCCACGCCGTCGATCTCGACCATGGCAAAGTGAAATGGTCGGTGCCGCTCGGCACGTATCCGCAACTCGAGGCCCGCGGTCTGCCGCCGACGGGGACGTTCAACATCGGCGGGCCCATCGTCACGAAAGGCGGTCTCGTCTTCATCGGAGCGGCGATGGACGAGCGCTTCCACGCGTTCGACAAGGACACGGGCGAGCTGCTCTGGGAATTTCAGCTGGAGTTCGGCGGCTACGCGACGCCGTCGACCTACGAGGTCGACGGCCGGCAATATGTCGTCATCGCCGCCGGCGGCGGCGGTAAGCCGGAGACGAAGGCCGGCGACATGTTCTACTGCTTCGCGCTGCCGAAGTAGGGGCGCGGTTTGACCGCGCCCGTGGTGCGCAAAACGGGCGTGGACGAGCCACGCCCCTTCGGTTCAGAAGTCCGCGCC
>JANOAF010000568.1:0-16856 GCA_031411015.1 Opitutaceae bacterium
GGTGCCGGCGAGACATTTTTGGATGAGCAGAATGCCGGCGTTGTGCTCGTGCTGACCGGGGCCGTGGCTGGGCGGTCCGGCGATGAGGAGGACTTTTTTGTCGGCGGCGGAGACGGCGACGACGGTGAGAACGAGGATGGCAGCGAGCTGGACAAGGGTCTGTTTCATGGGGCCGGGGAAAGGGCGAAACGTTGCGCCGCACCCGCTACGCGTGGCAACGAAGAATCGTTTCACCCCGCGCGCGGGAATGCGTTTGACTCTCGGTTTCGTGCGGGGGAGGCAAGGCTCGCTCCTGCACCTACAGCCTCAACCTCAATGACTATGAATCGTCGCTCGTTCCTCCCCGCGTTGGCAGTTTTCGCGTTGTTTTCGTCGTTCGTCGTGGCCGCCGAACCCGCGAGCAAGCCGGCGAAGCCGTTACATGTTGCCAGAGGCAGCGTCGTCAAACTGACGGACTACCTCGTGCCCGGCAAAACTGTGGTCTTCGATTTCTACAGCGACTACTGCGGGCCGTGCGTGCAGATGAGTCCAATGTTGGAGAAACTCCACGCGACCCGGGCCGACGTGGTGGTGGTGAAAGTCGATATCAACCGTCCCGGTTTGAAGGGCATCGATTGGAAATCGCCGGTCGCGAAACAATTCGAGCTGAACTCGATCCCGCACTTCAAAGTTTACGGACCGAACGGAAAGCTCCTTGCCGAGGACACCACGCCGGCGATGGCGGCGCGTCGGATTGTGATCGGTTTGATCGAGGAGAAGCCATGAACCCGCGCGGACCGATGCAGCGGCGGCAGTTTCTCGGTGCGGCGGCCACGGGTGCCACGCTGCTTGGGCTCGGCCGTGCTACGACTCGCGCGACTGCGGCCACGCCGCCGGCGAAGGACGCGAAGCGCGCTGTGCTCATGCACGCCGGCCACCAGCACGATCATTCGGAAACGACGCTGCGTGCGCTCGCGGCGTTTGGCGTAAAGAATATCTGCAGTGGCAAAATCGCGAACAAGCTCGACGAGAACTGGAGCGTCGAGGGCCTGACGCGCCTGCGCCAGAACGTGGAGTCGTTTGGGATCAAACTCGACTGCGTGCCGCTGCCCCTGAGTTCCGGCTACATCACGAAGTCCGAACACCCTGAGATCATGCTCGCGAAAGATCCCGAGCGCGATCGCACGCTGGAGGATTTTTGCCAGATGATCCGCAATTGCGGGAAGGCGGGCATTCCGATGGTGAAATACAACCTCACGTTCATCGGAGTCGTCCGCACCGAGCGGACGGTGGGTCGCGGCGGCGCGAGCCTGAGCGCGTTTGATTTTAAAAAATCAAAACAGGAGCCGCCCCTCACCGAGGCGGGCCGCATCACCGACGAGATTTACTGGGATCGCATCCATTACTTTCTCAAAAAAATCGTGCCCGTCGCCGAGGAGGCAAAGGTCAAGATCGCGTGTCACCCGCAGGATCCGGGGATGCCGCGCGAGACCGGTTGGCGCGGGGTCAACACGGTCCTCGGCACGCCGGACGGACTGCGGAAATTCGTCGAGCTGCAGGCGAGCCCCTATCACGGTTTGAATTTCTGCCAGGGCACCGTCTCCGAGATGCTCGAAAAACCCGGCGAGCAAATCTACGACGTGATTCGCGAATTCGGGCGGCGGGGGAAAATCTTCAACGTTCATTTCCGCAACATCCGCGGCGGCTTCCTGAAATTCGAGGAGACGTTTCCCGACGAGGGTGATGTGGACATGCCGCGCGCGCTCCGCGCCTACCGCGAGGTCGGCTACGCGGGCATGATTATGCCCGACCACGTGCCGCAGATCCTCGGCGACCCGCAGGGCCAGAAGGCGTTCGCATTCTGCTTCGGCTACATTCAGGCGCTGTTGCAGCAGCTGCGGACCGAGGCTTGATAAAATATCCCCCGGATACTTTTCCCGCGGGGCGCGTCATGCGCCCGAACTCTTCACCCCATCTCCCCATGAAATCACTCCGCCAATTCATTAGCGCGACGCTCGTCGCCTGTTTTCTCGCCGCGACGGCGTTTGCCGCCGATGCCTCCCCCAACGGCACTTGGAAATTCACCGCTGCCGGGCGCGGCGGCAATCCCGGCATCGAGCGCACGCTCACCCTCGAACTCAAGGAAGGTAAACTCACCGGCATGCTCAAAGGCGCGTCGATGGGCCAGTTTGAGATTCCCGACACCGCGATCTCGGCGGCGTCGCTTAAGGACGGTGCCATCGCGTTCAACGTTGAGCTCGATTTCAACGGCAACAAATTCGTCACGAAATATTCCGGCAAACTCGACGGTGACACGATTACCGGGTCGGTGGAGCGTCCGGGCCGCGACGGCGGTGCGCCCACCAAGACCGACTGGGTCGCCAAGCGCGCCAAGTAGTTTGGGCGCCGAGGCACCACCTCGTTCGCCGCGACGTTTCCATTCTAATCCCGCCGGTTGCCGGCGGGATTTTTTGCATTTGTGGCCCGACTGTCTGGCAACGGTGGTCGTTGCGAGATGCGGCGTGAAACCGTCCGGTTACTTCTTCCCACAATGGGCGCTTGCCCGGTTTTGGGCCTTCGTGCCGACTAGCCTGCTTTTCCACTTCCGCCCCGTCCCTGTCTAATGTCCGATTCCAGCCCACGCTCTACTGTCGCCAGCCGCCGTCGTCGCTACGCGATCGTTGGCCTGGGGTCGCGCCACGAGCTGTATCAGGACGCGATCGAAAAAGTTCACGCGAGCCACGCGGAGTTGGTAGGGCTGTGTGACGTGAATCCCGGTCGGATTGAGCTGGCGCGGCGGCGGTCGGCGACCAACGCGGCTACGGTGCCCGCTGGCTACCTCGCGGCTGATTTCGGCCGGATGCTGTCGGAGTGCCGGCCCGAGATTGTCATCGTGACGACCATCGATGCGTCGCACCACGACTACATCATTCGCGCGATGGAGGCGGGCTGCGACGTAATCACGGAAAAGCCGATGACCACGGATGCGGCGAAGTGCCGGGAGATTCTGGAGACGCGCCGCCGCACTGGGCGTCGCTGTCGGGTGACTTTCAACTACCGCTATTCGCCGCCGCGCTCGCAGGTGAAAGATCTTTTGATGAGTGGGGAAATCGGCGACGTGCTTTCGGTAGATTTTCACTGGCTGCTCAATACCCACCACGGCGCGGATTATTTCCGCCGGTGGCACTCGGAAAAGAAAAACTCCGGCGGTCTGTTCGTCCACAAGAGCACGCACCATTTCGATCTTGTGAACTGGTGGCTCGGGGCCGTGCCGGTCTCGGTCGTCGCCACGGGGAAGCGGGAATTCTACACGCCGGGGATGGCGCGCCGTCTCGGGCTGGGTGGCGCGCACGAACGTTGTGGGACCTGCGAAGTCAAAAGCCGGTGTGCGTTTCAACTCGATCTTCGCGCCAGCTCGACGCTGAAGGCGCTCTACCTCGAGCAGGAGGGCCACGATGGCTACTGGCGCGACCGCTGTGTTTTCCGTCCGGAGATCGACATTGAGGACACAATGAACGCGCTCGTGACCTACGACACCGGTGCAACGCTGAGCTACTCGCTCAACGCCTTCAATGCGTGGGAGGGCTATACCATCGCGTTCAACGGCACGAAGGGACGGCTTGAACACAGCCTGGTGGAATCGGTTTACATCAACGGCACCGAGACCGTGCAGGGCGGCGTCGCGCAGGATGGCGTTAAGCTTCGGGTCATCCCGCTCCGCGGTGCCGGCTACGACCTGAAACCGTGGAGTGCCGTCGGCGATCATGGCGGTGGCGATCGGCTGATGCTCGAGGATATTTTCCTGCCGGAGCCGGCGGCCGACAAATACCTTCGCGCCGCCGATGAGCGCGCCGGAGCCTGCTCGATCCTCGTCGGCATCGCGGCGAATCAGAGCATGGCAACGGGTGGCAAAATCGCGGTCGCCGATTTGATCGGCGAACTCCCTGTTCCCGACTATGCTCCCATGCCGTCCCGCGCAGCAGACCTGCCGATGCCGGCTAAATAGTTCTCTGCACCGGCAACCGATTTCGTGCTGGCCTCTCAGTCAGCGCGTCAGCTACAGCAACAAAAACCCACATCCCATGAAATCCCTCCGTCATTCTCTCGCGGCCTTCGCCGCTGTCTGTCTTATGTCAGCCGCGGCTTTTGCCGCGGATGCTTCCGGCAACTGGACTTGGAGCCAACCCGCCCGTGGCGGTCAGGGCGAGGCCCGCGTGTCCACGCTCACCCTTGCCATGAAGGATGGTAAGCTCACGGGCAAACTCACTACTCCCGGCCGCGGCGGCGATCCGATGTCCACCGAGATCAGCAATGCCATGGTCAAGGACGACACAGTGTCCTTCTCCGTCGAACGCGAATTCAACGGCAACAAGATGGTCTCGAAATACAGCGGCAAGCTCGCCGGCGACACCATCACCGGTGAAATCGAGGCTCCCGGCCGCGATGGCGCCACGGCGAAGCGCGAGTGGGTAGCGAAGCGCGCGAAGTAATTCTGCGCAAAAAATCTCAGGCTTTCCCGAGCCGGTGCGAAGGCACCGGCTTTTTTGCGTCCGTTGAACCCGTGAAGCGCATGTCTTGCACGCGTCGCTTCCAACGCCTGACTACGCGAAGGACTCGCTCAGAAGTTAAACTGATCGATGTTCCCCTTGTTAAACGCGAACGGTTTTCCCAGGAGGATATTGTCTCCGACGATGGCGAAAGTGCCGAGGGTGCCGGCCTTGAAGCTTTTCGCACCGGGCTTGAGTTCACCCTTGGCGAGCGCGACGCCGGCGTGAATCGAGAGGTAGCCGAGGTCGCCGGTATTCCAGAGAATCACGGTGTCAGTCACGCCTTCGTGGACGTAGCGCTTGTTTTCATTTGGGAGGCCGAGACCGATGACTTTTACTTTGCCGGTCTTGCCGGCCTGTTTCACGGCCTCGGCCGCACCGGGGACGCCGGGCGAACAGATCGCCATGATGAGTTTTAGATTCGGGTTCGCGCTCATCAGCGCCGTCGCTTCCGACTGCGCTTTGTCCTTGAGATCGTCGCAGGGGCGGACGGCGACGACCTTCATCTTCGGGTATTTTTCCTTGAGGCGGGCCTCGATGTGTTTCTGCCACTCGCGTTGATTTGCGGCCGTAAGGGACGCCGTGATGATGGCAATCTCACCCTCGCCATTGAGGAGACGCGCGGCCTCGTCCATCAGCGCTTGGCCAATGCCCTCGGGCGTGGCTTAGTTCACAAAAAACGAACGGGCGTCCGGCATCGAGTCGGCGTCGTAAGTCACGACCTTGATGCCCGCCTTCTGCGCCTTGCGCAGCGCGGTGGAGATGCCTTCCTTGTTCTCGGCCGCAACGGCGATTACGTCGACGCCGAGCGTGATCCAATTCTCGACGATTTCATTCTGCTTGGCGGCATTGCTGTCGGTTGGTCCGTCGAAGAGCAGCTCGACGCCGAGTTCCTTCGCGGCCTTCTCGGCGCCGGCCTTGCAGGAGATGAAGTAGGCGTTGCCCTTGGATTTCGGGAGAAAGGCAACGACAAGTTTGGCTGATGCAGCCGCGGAGGCGCTGATGGCGCCGGCGAGCAAAATGCCCGCAGCGAGACCGAGACGGAGGAGTGATTTCATGGGGGAGTTTGAGGTTTGAGAGGGGAGAGGCTGGAGCGATGGGCCCGCCATTGAGACCACAGTTTTGGCAAAACGCTCCCGGTCAACGCGAGCAACAACAGCGCGCCCGTGAGCAGGCCGGACATTTCCTCGGCGGCATTGAGGCGCATCACGGCCGGAAGGCACGCGAGGCCGTTTTTCAAAACCGCGATCGCCGCGACGCCGAGCAACGTGCCGTGGACGCTGCCGGTGCCGCCGAAGATACTGGTGCCGCCGAGCACGACCGCGGTGATCGCGAAGAGCTCGTAGCCCGTGCCGGCGTCGGCTTTCGCCTGCCCGAGGCGTGCGGTGTAGATGATTGCCGCAAGCGCCGCGATCAGCCCCGCGAGCACGTAGGCGAGCGCGAGCCGCCGCTCGACGGGCAGGCCCGCGTAGCGTGCGCCTTCCGGTGCAAACCCGATCGCGCGGAAGGACCGACCGAAAGTCGTGCGATGGACCAGCAGCCAGACGGCGATGGCGACGCCAAGGAAGAGCCAAGCCTGGGTCGGCAGCCCGAGCCAGCGCTCCTGACCCACAAAAAGAAACTCGGCGGAAAAATCCGTGTAGGTAATCGCACCCCGCGTGATCGCTTCGGCGAGGCCGCGGAAAAGCGAATACGTGCCCAGCGTCACGATGAGAGGCGGCAGTCTCAGCGTCGTGATCAGGGTGGCGTTGAGCGCCCCGCCGAGCGCGCCGCAGCCGAGGGCGAGCGCCGCGGCGAGCGGAATCGCCATGCCCGCATCATGCCAGAATTTGCCGAAGAGAATCGCGCACAACCCGAGCAGCGAACCGACGGAGAGGTCGATCCCGGCGGTGAGAATCACCGGCGTGAGCGCGAGCGCGAGCAGGCCGATTTCGCACGAGTGCCGCAAAATATCGAACTGCCGATCCATCGTGCCGAACCCGACAATCACGCCACGGCGATTGGTGGTCGTGCCCGCGAAATAGAAAAACAACCACTCGGCCACGAGCACGTAGAGCAGGAGCATCTCGTGCCGCAGTAGCAGCGCTTTCCAATCGCGGGATTGAGAGGAGTTCATCAGCGCCGAAATGAAAAACGGGTTTGAAGCACAGATGGACCCAGATGAACACAGATGTTCAGAACTCTCTTTCCGAATTTGTGTTTATTTGTGTCCATCTGTGGTTCCTCACTTCTGTTTCCTGCTGCGCACGCCGTCCGCCACGACTGCGAGTAAGATGATTCCGCCTTGGATGGCCTTTTCCCAGTAGGCCTCGATGTGCAGGTGCGTGAGCGCCGGCGCGACGCAGGCGAGCAGCAACAGGCCGGCGAACGCGCCCCAGAGATTTCCGCGTCCGCCCGAAATCGCCACACCGCCCACGACGACGGCCGCGATCACCTTCAATTCGAGGCCCATGCCGGAGAGCGGCTGCACCTGCGGCGATTGCACGATATTCATCATCGCGGCGAGACCGGTGAGAGCGCCGAGGAAAACGAAAACGAGAAAGGTCACGAGCTGCGGTCGGATGCCCGCGAGTCGCGCCGCCTCGGCGTCCGTTCCGACCGCGTAGACGAATCGCCCGGCTGACACGTGGCGCATCGCGACGGCCAGCAACACCAGTAGCGCGAGCGCGGCGCCGACGAGCAGCCACTGCCCGTTCGCCTGCGGCAGTCCGAACCACTGCACGGCGTCGGGCATATTCACGAATTCGCCCTGACGCACCAGGTTCAGGCCCTGCCGCAGCGTCACCATGGTTGCGAGCGTGACGACAATCGACGGTAGCCGCAGGCCGGCGACGAGAATGCCATTTACCGCGCCGAGCAACGCGCCGAGCGCCGCTGCCGCCGGTAACACGAGCGCGAGCGACCACCCCCGCGCCGCGAGTAAGCCTGCGCACACGCTCACCACGGAAAAAATCGAGCCGACCGAGATGTCGATCTGGCGGCAAACAATCACGAGCGCCATGCCGCAGGCGACCACCAGCGTTGGAGCCTCGCGCGTGGCGAGCGAGAGCAGTGGCTGCGGTTGGAAAAACCCCGGCGCAAAAATCGCCATCGCGACCAGCACGGCAACCAGCGCCGCCACGACAGAGAGCTCGCGGAAATAGCGGTTCATGTGCGAGCCTTCGCGGGCGGGTGGAAGCGGGGTGCACTCATCCCGCGGAATATCGGATGCGGGTGCGGTCGGGAGCGGGGTGGGGGCAACCCGCCCGCATTGAGACACAGATGTTTCACGCTGCGCCTTTCTCCGCGGTGCCCAGCGCGGCGGACATTACAGAATGCGCGTCGGCGCCACCCGGCAGCAGCGCCGTCAGCGTGCCGCCGCGCATTACGCCGATGCGGTCGCTCATGCCCAGGATCTCAGGGAGATCGCTCGAAATGAGGATCACGGCGAGGCCTTCCTTGGCGAGGCGGCGGATGATTTTGTGAATCTCGCTTTTCGCGCCGACATCCACGCCCTGCGTCGGTTCATCGAGGACGAGTAACTTCGGCTTTGTCGCGAGCCAGCGCGCGAGGGAAACTTTTTGCTGGTTGCCGCCGGAGAGGCTGCCACCGAGGGCTTCGGGGCCGGCGCATTTCACGGCAAGTTCGCGGATGAACGTGAGCGCGAGCGCGCGCTCCGCACCGAAGCGCAGCCACGCGCCGCGGAAAATGTTCCGGTGCACCGCCATCGTCATGTTGTGCGCGATCGGCAGGTCCAGCACGACCCCGTGGCGGCGGCGATCTTCCGGCACGTAGGCGATGCCGTGGGCGACGGCGTCCTGCGGGGAGCGGAGGTCGAGGCGTTGGCCGTGGAGCGAAATCTCCCCGGCATCCGCCGGGGTGAGGCCGAAGAGCACGCGCGCGAGCTCTGTGCGGCCCGCACCGACAATCCCGGCGAGGCCCACGATTTCGCCGGCGCGCACGTCGAGCGTTACGTCGCGCACTCCGGTGGCCGAGCAGCCGACGCCGCGCAACGCGAGCACGACTTCGCCAGGCGTCGCCTCGCTCGGCGGGTAGAGCTGTTTCACCTCGCGGCCGACCATCAGGCGAATGAGCCCGGCTTCATCCATCGCGCCCACCGCGTGGGTGCCCACGCTCTCGCCGTCACGGAGCACGGTCACGCGGTCCGCGAGGGCAAAAATTTCTTCCAACCGGTGCGAAATATAAATGACACCGACGCCGCTCTTGCGCAATTCGCGCACCACGGCGAAGAGCAGGTGCTGCTCCGTTTGAGTGAGCGACGCGGTCGGTTCATCCATGATCACGATCCGGGCGCCGGCGCCGACTGCGCACGCGATTTCGACGAGCTGCTGCTCGGGCATGGAGAGTTGGCGGACCTCGGCTGACGGGGAAATTCGCGCGCCCACGCGTTGGAGTAGTTCCTGCGCGCGCTGCGTGCGGGTCGTCCAGTCAAGCCGGCGCAGCGCGCCGCCGCGTTCGAGGCGGAGCGCGATGTTCTCGGCCACGGTGAGGTCGGGAAACAGCGCCGGCTGCTGATAGATACAGGCGATGCCCAGTGCTCGGGCGGCGGCCGGAGTGAGATCGGCCGCGCGTGTGCCGCCCACCGTGATGGTGCCGGCGTCGGGCTGGTGCGCGCCCGTCACGATTTTTATCAACGTGCTTTTGCCGGCGCCGTTTTCACCGAGCAACGCGTGGACCTCGCCCGCGCGTAAATCAAAGTCGACCCCGCGCAACGCCCGCGCGCCGCCGAAGGATTTGGCGAGCTGGCGGAGTTCGAGCAGTGGGGGGACAGGCATGGGGTGGTCGCGAGGGGAGCGAGCGCGCCGGACGAGCCGGGGAGAGTCAAATCACGTGCCCGGCTGACAGTCCGTTGCTTCCTTCGCGCGCAGTGGCGCGAGATCAGGATCAGTGGTGGCGGCATCGGCGAAATCTTTGTCGAGGGCGATTGCCAGATCGAGATGATGGCGGGCATCCGCCAGATCGCCGAGCTGCGAGGCATAGCAGGCGAGGTTGAACTGAATCGTGCCGTTTGCCGGGTGATGCGGAATCGCCTCGAGCAGGATTTTCTGCGCGGCGGAAATCGAGTTGGCGCGGCGCGCCGCATACGCCCACGTGACCCAGGCTGCCGCCTCCTCGGGTGCGCGACCCGCGTAGTCGCGCGCACAGTCGCGCACGGCGGGCCAGTCTTGTTGCTCCTGCAACAGCGCGAGGCGGACACTCAGAAAATCCAGTCCGAAACTTTCGGATTTGGGAATCTGCGCCAATTCGGCCGCCGCCTCCGCCAGCATGCCAAGCTCGAGATAGCCCTTGGCGTGGGAGAGTCGGCGTTTCGGCAGCATGGCCGAATAGAAAGGCTCACCGCGACAGCTGGCAAGCCACCGTCGCGACGCGTGCGGTTGGCTGGCCAGCGGGCCGCCGAAGCGCGTCTTGTGCGCCGCGTGGGCTGCGGCGTCGGCCAACCTCGCGGCGGTCGTCGCAGTGAACGGCTCGATTCTTCCGACCCCGGAGAAGACGGCTTTGTCGCCGATGCCGCTCTCGATCACGAAGGCCGGGCGCTGGTTAATTTAGCGCCCGTCGTCGCCGCGCCGCACCGTGGTTTCCGCGTGCCGTTTAGGTTGAGGGCTTGCCCTTCGCTCGCGTCCTCCTGAAATTTTGCACCGTGTCGGCCAACCCCCTCGACCTTACGCGACGCCATTTCCTCGGCCAGATGACCACCGGGCTTACTGGCGTGGCGCTCTCGGGCCTGTTCACGCGTGACCTCAGCGCGGGCGCGGCGCGGCCCCCGCATTTCACGCCGAAGGCGAAGCAGGTGCTGCAGATTTTTTGTCCCGGCGGCGCGTCGCACCTCGACCTGTGGGACTACAAGCCGATGCTGGAGAAATTCGATGGCACCCCGATGCCCGGCGCCGACGTGGAGGTCACGTTTCAGGGGAAGAATGGCAATCTGATGAAATCGCCATGGGGTTTTGCGCCCGCCGGACGCAGCGGAAAAATGATCTCGAACCTATTGCCGCAACTCGCGCGCCAGGTGGATGACATGGCGTTCATCCACAGCATGACGTCGCGCACGAACACTCACGGCCCCGGCTGCATCGCGATGAATACCTGTTTTCCGCGCGAAGGATTTCCCAGCGCCGGCTCGTGGCTCAGCTACGCGCTTGGCAGCCTCAACGACAATCTGCCCACCTACATCGCGATTCAGGATGTGCGCGGCGAGCCGCCCAACGGAAAGGCGAATTGGGGCAACGGTTTTCTCCCCGCTCAACATCAGGGCGTCACGCTCTCCGCGCAACAACCGCTGCGCAACCTCGCGCGCCCCGCCGCAATCACGGCGGCCGAGGACACGGCGACGCGCGCCCACCTGGCTCAGATCAACGCCGAGCACGCCGCCGCGCACCCGGGCAACGACGAGTTGCTCGCGCGCCTGGCCGCCTACGAACTCGCCGCCAAGATGCAGCTCACCGCTCCCGAGGTGAGCGACCTGTCGCGCGAGCCGGCGCACGTCCACGCGCTCTACGGCACCGCCGACCGCAACCCCCTCAAGGCCGCCTACGCGCGCAACTGCCTCCTCGCGCGCCGCCTCCTCGAAAAAGGCGTGCGCTATGTGAGCCTCTACTGCGCCTCGCGCGCCAGCGCCGTCGATGGTTTGCTCAACTGGGATGCGCACAAGACGCTCAAGGCCGACTACGATCGCCACGGCCCGATCTTCGATGGGCCGACGGCGGCGCTCCTCGCCGATTTGAAACAGCGCGGTCTGCTTGCCGACACGCTGGTTATCTGGTGCAGCGAGTTTGGCCGCATGCCGACGCACCAAGAGGGCACGAGCGGACGCGACCACAATCCCGACGCGTTCACGACCTGGATGATGGGCGCGGGCATCAAGGGCGGCGTGAGCCACGGCGCGACGGATGACTTCGGCCGCCGCAGCGTGCAGGACGTGGCGACCGTCTACGATTTCTACGCGACCGTGCTGCACCTCCTCGGTCTCGACCATGAGAAACTCACCTACTACCACAACGGCGCCGCGCGCCGCCTCACCGATGTGCACGGCCACGTGATCAAAAGCGTCCTCACATGAAAACGGTGCTGCGCATTTTTCTGCCGCTGCTCGGCGCGCCTGCGATCTTCGCGGCGGACCCGGCGGGCCTGGCTTTTTTCGAGCAGAAGATTCGGCCGGTGCTCGTCGAGCACTGCTACGAATGCCACAGCGCCGACGCGAAAAAACTGAAGGCGAATCTGCTCCTCGACACTCAGGCCGGTTGGGAAAAGGGCGGCGACAGCGGCGGGCCTGCGATCATCCCCGGCCAGCCCGACCGCAGCCCGCTCGTGCGCAGTCTCCAGCACCTCGACGATCTGGAGATGCCGGCGAAGAAACCGAAACTCGCCGACGCGATCATCGCGGACTTCGTCACGTGGGTGAAGCTGGGCGCGCCCGATCCGCGGGCAGGTGGGGCGGTCGCGGCCAAGCGCGCGGACAAATCCTGGTGGTCGCTGCAACCGCTCGCGCCGCTCGACGCGCAGCGCACGATCGACGATTTCATCGACGCGAAACTCGCCGGAGAAAAACTCGCGCTCAACCCGCCCGCCGAGCCGCGCGCGCTGATCCGCCGCATGACTTACGATCTCCACGGCTTGCCGCCTTCGTCCGAGGAAGTGCGGGGCTTCGAGGCCGACTCACGCCGCGATCCAGCTTCTGCCCTCCACCATCTGGTTGACCGTCTGCTCGCCTCGCCGCGCTACGGCGAACGCTGGGGGCGACACTGGCTCGATGTGATTCGCTTTGGCGAAAGCGTCGGCTTCGAGCGCAACGTGATCATCGACGACCTCTGGCCCTTTCGCGACTACGTGATCAAGTCGATCAACGACGACAAGCCGTTCAACCGTTTTATCGTCGAACACCTCGCCGGCGACGTGATCGGCAAGAACGATCCCGCGGTCGAGGTCGGCAGCGCTTTCCTCGTCGCCGGTCCCTATGACGATGTCGGCAACCAAGACGTCGTCGCGCAGAAAAATATCCGCGCCGCCACGCTCGACGACGTAATCACCGCGACGAGTGGTGCATTTCTCGGCCTGACGATCAACTGCGCGCGCTGCCACAATCACAAATTCGATCCGATTCCCACCGAGGACTATTATCGCCTGCGCGCCGCGTTTGAAGGAGTCGCGCACGGCCGTCGCGTCGTCGCGACAAAAGAAGAGCGGGTGGCGTTTGCCGCCGCGACCGAGCCGCTCAACGGGCGTCGCCAGGAGCTGGTCGCGGCTCGCGATGCGCTGGAGCAAACCGTCCGCGCGCGGGCGAACGCGGAGGTGGACAAGGCTTCGCCGCCGCGTCCGAAGATCGCTCCACAAATGACGGAGGAACGCTTTTCGCCGGCGCCAGCGCTCAGCGTGCGTTTCACCATGCACGCCAGCACGGCAAATCCGAAGTCGGCGGTCGCGGCGCGCCTGGTGGAGTTTGAGGTCTGGAGCGCCGGGGCGGAGCCGCGCAATGTGGCTCTCGCGCGAAATGGCGGCAAGGCCGAGGGCGCGAAGTCGGCGACGGCGGAGGATTTTCCCGAGGCGTATGGCGCACAGCTTACGATCGACGGGAAGTTTGGTGAACAGTGGTTCATCGGCAATCCGGCCGTGCTCACGATCACGTTCGCACGCCCCGAGACCATCGACCGCATCACGTTTCGCAACGCCAAGGGGGAGAACATCGAGGAGGCGAATGCCCAAGGCGCAACGCCGACCGACTACGAGGTGGAGGTTTCGCTCGATGGAAACACGTGGCGCCTGGTCGCATCGAGCGAGGGTCGCCAACCGTGGAGCGCGGCTCACGCCATCGAGCGCAAACGGCAGGCGATCATCACGGCGGAGGAGAAGAGGGAGATCGCCGCTGTCTCACGCCAAATCGCGGAGACGGATCGCGCGCTCGCCGCGGTGCCACCGCTGCGACAGGTTTGGATCGGGAAACACACGCAGCCGAAGGAGCCAACCTTCGTGCATAAGGGCGGCGACCCGACGAAGCCCGGCGACGCCGTCGCGGCCTCGAGCCTCGCCGTGCTTGACCGCGTGACCACGCCGTTTGCGCTCGCGGCGGATGCGCCCGAAAGCGAGCGGCGCCTCGCCCTCGCGAACTGGATCGTGAGCGCCGACAATCCACTCCCGGCGCGCGTGCTCGCGAACCGCGTGTGGCAGTATCACTTCGGCACGGGCATCGTCGATACGCCGAGTGATTTCGGTTTCCTCGGCGCCCGGCCTACTCATCCCGAACTACTCGATCACCTCGCGGGCCGGCTGTTGCACCACGGTTGGAAACTGAAGGGTTTGCACCGCGAGATCCTGCTCTCGAAAACCTACCTGCAGTCGTCCGCCTTCCGCGCTGACGCCGCGCGCGCAGATAAAGACGCGCGCCTGCTCTGGCGTTTTCCCCCACGCCGCCTGAGCGCGGAGGAAGTGCGCGACACGATGCTCGCCGTCGCCGGCCAGCTGCGCCTTGAGCCAATGGGTGGCCCCGGATTTCGTCTCTACAAATTTACGCAGAACAACGTCTGCACCTATTTCCCGCTCGACCGCCACGGGCCGGAAACCTATCGCCGCGCCGTCTATCACCAAAACGCCCGCGCGAGCGTCGTCGATGTGCTCAACGACTTCGATCTGCCCGACATTGCGTTCGCCGCCCCGCGCCGTGCAAACACCACGACGCCGTTGCAGGCTTTGACGCTGCTCAATCACAGCTTCACGCTCGACATGGCTGAGGCACTCGCCGGCCGGCTCAGCGGCGATCCGGTCGCGCAAATCGAGCAGGCCTACGCGCGGGTGATGCAGCGTGCGCCGTCTGGGACCGAGCGGGAAAACGGGGTCACGCTCATCGCATCGCACGGTGTGCGCGCTTTCTGCCGGGCCCTGTTGAACGCAAACGAACTGATCTATCTTGAGTGATGGGAGGGATCGACTAGTTGCGGCTCGCCGCCGGTGCGACGTGATCCGAGGCACGATGCGCGACGATTCCTCCACCGGACTCAGGCGTCTGGCTGCAGGGCCTGGTGGGGTTCAGCCCCGCCAAACGACCTCGCTCGGCCCTAAACAAATTTCCGCTGCGCCGTTCAGGGTTTCTTTTTCTCCTTCGGATCGTTTTTTCCGCCAAAAAATCCCTTGATTGCATCGCCAGCTTTCTTGACGCCCTCGGCGGCGGCGGCGCCACCGGTCATGCCGAGATCGCCCGCGGCGCCAGCCGTCGCGCTGACGACATGACGGACAATCTGCTTCATCAAAATCGAGGCGGCCTCCGCGGCGGTGACGCCGCCCTCCTTGGTGCCGAGTTCGTTGATCTCAATGACGGGAAGGGTGACGTTCGTGGCGGTGCCGATCAGGCCGACGCGCACCTTGCCGTCCACCACCCGCAGTTTTTTGATCGCGAATTTCTTCTGGGCGGAACCCGTCGCCGGGGCGGGTGATTTCGGATCGGGTGTAGGGCCGGAACCGAGCGCCTGGTCGATGTTTTTCAAGAGGTCATTCACGTTGCTCGCGATGATCTTGGTCTCGTAGTTGAACTCAGGCGCCTCGATCGTAATCTCATTGATGATGATGTGGTCGCCGGTGAGGGAGGAAGGCACGACGTCGATGTGGATATTGGCGACCGAGCACAGTGGGCTATTGCTCCAGCCCTTCGGATTGCCGACGACCAGGCGATTAAGTGTGCCGACGCCGTTGAAAGGCGAGATCGTCGCGCTATCGAGGGTAAGGGTCGTCTGCGTGAGCGAGGGGCCAAACCGGTTGACGCCGGCGGTCACAATCTTGCCGAGGTTCATTGAGACGAGCACCACCGCGACAATGCCGAGGACGGCGAGGACGCCGAGAATGATGAGAAATTTTTTCATGGGGATATGTTGAAGCTATGATTGGAGCTGCGACTGGCAAGGCGCGGAATTTCGCTTGTCAGTTGAAGAGGGGCGCGCTCCGGTGGCGCGAACCCGCGAAAATATCCCATGGCCCAAGCTTACACCGAAGCATCGATCAAGACTCTCTCCTCGCTCGAGCACATCCGCCTCCGGCCCGGGATGTATATCGGGCGGCTCGGCAATGGCACCCACGCCGAGGACGGCATCTACGTCCTCCTCAAGGAAACGATCGATAACTGCATCGACGAATTCACGATGGGCCACGGGAAAAAAATTGAGATCGAGCTCAACGAGCGGACGCTGCGGGTGCGCGACTACGGGCGCGGCATCCCGCTCGGCAAACTCATCGACTGCGTCTCGATCATCAACACGGGCGCGAAATACGACAGCGAGACGTTTCAAAAATCCGTCGGCCTGAACGGCGTCGGCCAGAAGGCCGTCAACGCACTGGCGATCGACTACAAGGCGCAGGCGTTTCGCGATGGCCAGTCGAAGCTCGTCGAGTTTGAAAAAGGCAAGCTGCGCAAAGACCACAAAATCGTGAAGAGCGAGGAGCGGAACGGCACCCTCATTGAGTTTACGCCGGACGAGGCGCTGTTTGGGAAGGAGTTCAAATATCGCGCCGAGTTTATCGAGGACATGCTATGGAACTACGCGTTCCTGAACCGCGGGCTCACGCTCACGTTCAACGGCAAGTCGTTCAAGTCGGAGCACGGCCTGCGCGACCTGCTCACGAAAAATCTCAGTGGTGAGCCGCTCTATCCGATCATCCACCTTGAGGGCGACGACATCGAGGTGGCGTTCACCCATGGTGCGCACTACGGCGAGGAATATTTTTCATTCGTCAATGGCCAGCACACCACGATGGGCGGCACGCACCTCGCGGCGTTTCGCGAGGCGTTGGTCGAGACGGTGCGCAATCATTTCAAGAAGGACTTCGACGCTGCCGATATCCGCCAGTCCATCGATGCGGCGGTGTCGGTGCGCGTGATGGAGCCGGTCTTCGAATCGCAGACCAAGACGAAGCTCGGCTCCGCCGCCGTGGGCCCTGACGGCCCGAGCCTGAAGGATTTTATCGGGAAGTTCATGCAGCAGTCGCTCGACGTGTTTCTCCACAAGAACAAGGAGACGGCCGAGGCGATGAAGCGGAAAATCGAGGAGAGCGAGATCGAGCGCAAGGAACTCGCCGGCATCCGCAACCTCGCCCGCGAGCGCGCGAAGAAGGCGTCGCTCCATAACAAAAAACTCCGCGACTGCCGTCTCCATCTCGGCGACCGCAACGAGCGCGCCGAGGAGAGCACGCTCTTCATCGTCGAGGGCGACAGCGCCGCCGGCTCGCTCACCGCCACCCGTGATGTGCAGACGCAGGCGGTCTTTGCCTTAAAGGGGAAACCGCTCAACACCTACGGTCTCTCGAAAAAAGTCATCTACGAGAACGAGGAGTTTCATCTTCTCCAGTCCGCGCTCA
>JANOAF010000569.1:0-1708 GCA_031411015.1 Opitutaceae bacterium
TGCCACCCTCGCCGACTCCGAGCGTCGGATGGGCGTGACTGTAAGCCGCCGTCCAGTCGCCATGCCAGCGATCGTAGTCGTGCTTTCCGGAGAAATTTACGGCGCGGGTGCGATTCTTGAACGAAAACATCGTCTCGTTCACGGTCACGGTGGACGTCGCCAAGCCGCGCGCCTGTGTCACCCGATCGGTGAAGCTCGGCAGGATGGCGCCGGTGCCCGTGGGATTGCCGGCGGCATCGAGCGTCGCGATCGTCTGCGCGGCGGCGACCGTCGTGGTGTAGAGGCGGTTGAAGGGCTCGAAGGCATCGTTGTAGATCGCATTAAACGAGAGCTTGGTCGCGGGAGAGAGCCGGTATTCCACCTTGGCGTTGACGCTGGACTGTTTCCGGTTGTTGAAAAAATCCTGCGAGCTCCAGTTGAAGAGATAGGCGGGCTCCGCCGCGGTGTTCTGCTGGTCCCGGCTGGTGTTGAACCCTGTCTGCACATTTTCGCTGTAGAAAAAATTGAGCGCCACGCCGAGGTTGCGCTCTCCGCCGAATGCGTTGAACACCTCCTGATACGACGTGTTGAGCAGCGGGTAGGCCCGGTGGCCCGCGCGCAACGGCGACTGGTCAGTGAACGGGGGCGCCGTCTTCACCGAGTAGCTGTAGGCGATACGGCGTTTTTCCTTCATCGCGAGGGTCGAGCGCGTGACGAGATTGATCGTGCCGCCCGACGAGTCGGTGGGTTTGTCCGGCGTATGGCCCTTGATCACTTCAAGCTCGTCGAACATCGCGCCCGTGAGCGAATGGGTTTGAAACTGCCGGCTGAGACTCGCCACGGTCGCCAGCAGATCGCCGTCCACCGTGACGCGATTGTTCGCCGACGACTGGCCGCGGACGATCAGGCCGCTGACATTGCCCTCGCCGTCGAGTTGGGCCGCGACGCCCGGAAGCCGGATGGCCACCTCGCCCGCACTCATGTTCGGCATGTTGCCGAACGAATCCATCGCGACCACGTTCTTCACGTTCGCCGCATTGCGCTGGGCGGTGATCGCAGCGGCGTTGCCCTCGCGCTCTCCGGAAACAGTAAACGTTCCGAGCGTGTAAACGCCCGAACTCAAATTGAAATCACGCACCGCGCGCTGGCCTGCGGCCACGGTCACAGAGCTCCGCGCGACGTCGAGGCCCGTGTAAGCAACGGCGACTTCGTGCGTGCCGGGAGGAACTCCTGAGAGGACGTAGCTCCCCGTCGGATCGACGAGCGCAGACAAGCCGAGCGCCAAAATCTCGACCTTCGCACCCGGGAGTAGATTGCCGGTGGCGGAATTACTGACCGTGCCGCTGATGGCCGCGGTCTCCGCCGCATGCAGGACGGCAAGTGGGAGGCCCGCGACCAGGCCGATTAAAATCATCGCACGTGAAAACGCGCGCTGGGCAAAACCACGGATGGTGCGGGGAGGGGTCGACATGGAGACGGGGGGTTGAGTTAGCGGAAGCAGCCGACACGAGTCGGGCGGGGTTGAAAACGAAAGCCTAGAATAGCTAAATCGTTTTAGTTTCAAGCAGAATTTTTTTACCCCGCTGTCCGGCTACGGCCCAATTACGCCGACGCCCGCATCGCCACGGAGGGCGGCACCGTGATTTCCACGGGCTTAACCCGACGATGGCTCATGAGTTGAAAGAGCTGCGTCACCACCCGCTCCACAATCAAGTCGTTGGACGGGCCC
>JANOAF010000570.1:0-4861 GCA_031411015.1 Opitutaceae bacterium
GCGGAGGTTGAGCAGCGGGAAAAACAGCGGTGGCGCCAAGGACCGGCCACCGCAGGTCCCAAGACCGTGGCGGCGCCGGCCGACCGGCCCGCAGTGGCCGAAAAATCCGTCGCCGTCCTCGCGTTCAAGAACCTCAGCGGCGATCCGGCGCGCGAGTTTTTTTCCGATGGGCTGAGCGAGGCGGTGACGGATGTGCTCGGGCGCGTGCCGGGCCTGAAGGTGGTCGGCAGCGCCTCGGCGTTTTCATTCAAGGGCAAGGCGGTCTCGATCCCGGAAATCGCGCGGCAGCTCGGCGTGACCCATCTCGTCGAAGGCTCGGTGCTCCAGGAAGGGCAGACCGTGCGCATCACGGCGAAGCTCATCCAAGCCGACGGTTTTCAAGTGTGGGTTTCCGACAAACTCGAGCGCGAGCTGAAGAACATCTTCGCCCTGCACGACGAGGTCGCCGGACTCATCGCGAAGACCCTCTCGCTGAAACTCGGCACGAGTTCCGCCGCTTCAACGGCGGCGGTGAATCCGCAGGCGTTCGAGCTCTACATTCAAGCGCGGCAAGCATGGGGGCTCCGCACGACGGAAGGCTTTGCCCAAGCCGAACGACTTCTGACCCGCGCGTTGGACTTGGAACCGAATTTCGCCCGCGCGCACGCAGCGTTGGCGGATGTGTGGATCACCAGCGCGGGCGCCGCAGCGTCCGTTGGGCATTTTCGACTTCGAGGCAGCGTGACCCTACAGAAGAGCAGAGCAGCGGCACGGCGAGCGATCGATCTGGATTCCAACCGCGCCGAGGCCCATGCGGCGTTGGGCAACATCGCATGGACCGACTGGCAAATCGCGGAGGCTATTCCGGCGCTGCGCACGGCCGTGACGCTGAACTCCAACTACGCCTCCGCGCACCAATTTCTCGGACGAGTCCTGGCGACCGACGGTCAGATGGAACAAGCGCTGGCCGCGTTACGCCGTGCCCACGAGTTGGAGCCACTCGCCCACAAGATCGCCGACAACCTCAGCATCGTGCTCTTCTCCGCCGGCCGTTACACCGAGGCACTCGCTCTGGCTGATCGCGCGCTGGCCCTTCAACCCAGCTCGATCTGGGCATGGAGTATTCGCGGCTGGGCCCTCGCCGAGCTGGGGCAAGCAGACGCGGCGGTTGCCGCCGTGAAGCGGGTTGTGGGCGAAACCCCTGCCACGTGGAAAGCCAACGCCGCCTATGCGCTTGCCCGCGCTGGAGCGCGGAGTGATGCGCAAGCCATGCTGGACCGCATCGAGCCGGCCGACCGTAGCGCCAACGCTGCTGCCGCTTTGCTCGTGCTCGGCCAGAACGACGAATGCTGGCGCGCGCTCGAGGAAGGCTCGCGAAACATCTTTGCTGCAGACGCGGTGCTCTTTTGGCCCGGGTTCGATTCAATCCGGGGCGAGGCTCGTTTCCAGAAGATGCTCGCCATACTCGGCCTGACCGAAGCCCACGCCCGCGCGCAGGCGTGGCGCGCGGCGCATCCGCCGGAGAAACCGACGAGCAAGTAGGCGGCGGGGTGGCGCAAACGACGACAATGGTCTGGCTTAGCAGGAAGATGCAGTGGGAGGTGGAACGCGTTGACCTCAACGCGCTGGTTTGAGTGCGGGAATCCTGACGCGCCTTGGGGTCAAGTCGCTCCACCTTCGCCGTAGTAAGGATTCGAGTGAACTCGGGTTCGACTGCACCCTTCCGGCTTAGTGCGGTGCCCTACACCGACGCCTGCACTCGCAACGACAGTCCGAAAATTACGAGACGTTGATCCTAGCCCGCATTTTCCGTGTTAATCGCGGGCTGAAGCACCGCGCTACGGGGCAAGACGGGAGCGAGGGAACGCTAGGCTGAGACGCGGATGGGGAAAATCCGGGGTCGTTACCGAGTGGTCCGGCGTTGGGCGACGCGGTGACCGTGCAAGGTTACTTCCGGGCGGCGGCGGGCGGCGGCGGCTGCGTCTTGGACGTGAGGGCGGCGGCGACGAGTTGGGCGAGTTGCTGGCGACCGGCAACGGTGAGGTGCGTGGCGTCCTGAAAAAATTCGGGATGGCCGAGGAACGGATTCCACAGGTCGAGGACGGTGAGATTTTTTTCACGGGCCAGCGCCTCGGTCTCGCGGCGGAAGAGGCGGTAGTTTTCCGAGTCGTCCTTCGGGCCATGCGGGATGGGGAGGGCGACGATGATTTTCGGGGCGCTGCCAAACGCGGCGACGCGCGCGAGCAGCGTGCGCAGGCTCGCGGCGAACTGATCGAGGCTGATCTTGGCCTGAGTCTCGTGCCCGCCAAACGGGCCGAACACGACGACATCCGGGGCGAAGGCCTCGGCGAGTTTCAGCTCGGTGCTGCGGCGGTAGGATTTCGGTTTTTCGAGAGCGTGGTCGATCACCGTCGCCTGCGGATGGCCGAAACTGCCGAGTTTGAATTTTGTGCCGCCACCGTAGAGGAGCCCGCCGCCGCTCGGGTGCGGCGTCGCGGCGTCGACGCTGAAATCGCGGTCGAGGAGTTCGCCAAGGAACCTCGGATACTCGGGATCGTTTTCCCGGTGTGAGCTGTGCGTGGTTTGGTCGCCGAGGAGGGCGACCTTGATTTGCGCGCGGGCCGGAGCGACGAACACGGCGGCGAGGAGGCAGACGATGGCGGGGAGGGCAGGGGATTTCATACGGGGAAAAGGGGACGGCGGAGGGGAAGAAGAATGCGGAGGGTGGCGGCTTGATGGCGGGAAACGCAATAGCGGCAGCGCCGGGCGCGCGCTCAGGCGCCGACGCGGATGGGGAGGATGACGAACGGGAGGTTGGCGAGAAAGAAGCGGCGTTGGAGGGCGGTCGCGGTGGCGTTGTGGAGGAGCCGGGTGAGGCGGGTCTCGTGGGCGAAGAGGAGTTGGCCGGCGAAGAAGACGCTGTTCGGAAATTGTTCCCGTGCGGTCGCGGCGAGCCGCATGATTTCGCCGGTGGTGTCGGGGCCGATGGCGGTGAACGTCGCGGCGCGGTAGCCGTGGGCGCGGGCCCAGACCGTGTAGCGGTCGGCTTCGGCCGTGGTGTGGGCGCGGAGGTGAGCGAGTTCGTCGGCGCCCTTGAAATTTCCCGCATCGACGGAGCCGACGGAGATGAACCCGAGGTTTTTGAACGTGTCACCGAAGAGGCGCGGGATGTGGAGCGCGGTGTGGAGGCCGAGGCCGTTGTAACCGTTGACGAGGAGGAACGCGGTGCGGTCTTGGGGGTTGAGGGCCGAGACGCTGGCGGGATCTTGTAGGGGCGCGGCTGGTCCGCGCCCTGTGGGTGTGGCGGGAGATCCGGTGATGGTATCCGCGAACGGCGTCGAACGGGCGCGGTCGAGCCGCGCCCCTATGAGGAGATCATCGAGCCGGCGGAGTTGCGCGGCGACGTTTTGGTAATGGCGCTTGATCGCGAAGGCGGCGGCGACGAGGACGCCGGTGACGAGCAGCGTGGCCCAGCCGCCCTCGTGGAATTTCACGACGGTGAGCGAAATCAAAATGAACGTCGTGAGCACGAGGCCGAAGCCGTTAATCGTGAGTTTGCGACGCCACGCGGACTCGGTGTGGCGGGCGCGCCACCAGTGGACGACCATGCCGAGCTGCGAGAGCGAGAACGTGATGAAAACGTTGATCGAGTAGAGGACGACGAGCAGCGCGACGGAGCCGCGCGTGATCACGAGCATCGCGAGCGCGGCGGCGCCCATGAGCAGAATGCCGTTTTGCGTGACGAGACGGTCGGAGAGATTCGCGAAGCGCGTAGGAAACCAGCGGTCGAGCGCCATGTTGGCGAGCACGCGCGGGCCATCGAGAAAGCCGGCTTGCGCGGCGATGAGGAGCAGCGCGGCTTCGGAAGCGAGCGTGACCCAGACGAAGGTCGTCGCCGTGCTGGGCGACCACGCGGCGGTGAGTTTCTCGAAGAGGACGGCGTTGAGGGTTTTGCCTGCGACGGGCTGGACGCGATACAGCAGGTAGGCGAGGAGGAGGCCGGCGACGGTGAGGGCGAGCGAGACGCCCATGTAGAGCATCGTGCGGCGGCCGGTCTGCACGCGCGGCTCGCGGAGAATCGGGAGGCCGTTGCTCACGGCTTCGATGCCGGTGTAGGTGCCGGCGCCCATACTGTAGGCTTTGAGGAGGAGGGCGAGGAGACCGAACCAGCCGAGCTGCGAGGAGACGGTGTGGACTTCATGCACGGTGGCGGTGGCGACGGCGCCGAGACCCGAGGCGTGCGTGGCGAGCGCGTAGAGAATCGCGAAAGCGTGCGTGCCGACGAAGACGAAGAAGATGGGCACAAACAGCATCACGGATTCGCGCACTCCGCGGAGATTGAGGAGCGTCAGGCCGGCCACACCGCTGAAGGCGAACGGGAGTTTCCATTCAAGCAGCGTCGGCGGGAGCAGGCTGAAGAACGCGTCGGCCCCGCTGGACACCGAGATCGTGATGGTGAGGACGTAGTCGATGAGCAGCGCGCTACCGGAAACGACGCCGGCGGCGGGTGAGAGGAGCTTACTCGCGACGAGGTAGCCGCCGCCGCCGGTGGGAAACAGCGTGATGATCTGCGAGTAGCTCGCGCAGATCGCGATGATGGTCACGACCGAGGCGAGGGCGACGAAGACGGCGAGGTGGGGATTTGCGCCGAGCGCGCGGAAAGTTTCCTCGGGGCCGTAACACGAGGAGGAAAGGCCGTCGGCGCCGAGGCCGACCCACGCGAAAAGCGCGATAAGCGAGACCTTGTGGAAGAGGTTGCGGTCGGTGAGGGAGCGGGTCTGGCCGAGGAAAATGGATTTGAGCGAAGGCATGGAAATGCGTTGGTGCGAGGTGGAGCGCGTTGACCCCAACGCGCTGGTTCGTGAGCTGCGGGGTCGTCGGG
>JANOAF010000571.1:0-6439 GCA_031411015.1 Opitutaceae bacterium
ACCTTCAAATCGGCGGAGCAGTGTCTCGCTCATTTGGAAGCGCAGCCGTCGCATTGCGCGGTGCTCGTGACCGACCAGACGATGCCCGGCATGCAGGGCACCGAACTCGCCGCGGTGTTGCGCCAAAAATCTCCGGCCCTGCCCATCGTCATCATGTCGGGGTTTTTCTCGAAAATCTCGCCCGACGATCTCTCCCGCCTCGGCCAGGTGGACCTGCTTTCCAAGCCCTTCACCTCCGATGAGCTCGCCCTTGTCGTCCACCGGGCACTGCATCCGGCGGCCAAGGTCTAGCACTGGTCGGGTGTAAAAGGAGGTGAGTTCGGACGGTTCGAGGTGGCACGGGCATCTTGCCCGTGGCTCGTTCCGGAGCTCCCTCGGACAGGGGCGGGACGCCCGTGCCACATCCCCACCGCTCGCCTGCTTCTGGTTATACCCGACCTGGTTTGTCCGCGACCATTTCGCTTGAGCGAGGAGGGACGCGCTGTCGCACTCGGCGCGCCCCATGTCTTCGCCCTCCCCTGCGCCCGCCCGTGAGGCCACCCGCCTCAGCGAACTCTCGCCCCGTCAGTGGAAATCCGGCATCGCCGCGTGGCTCGGCTGGTTTTTTGACGGCCTCGAACTCCATCTCTACACTCTCGTCGCCATCCCGCTCGTGATGCAGCTCCTGCACACATCGGATCGCGCCAATCCCGAGATCAACGAGAAGAGTTCCTACATTCAGGCCGCGTTTCTTGTGGGCTGGGCACTCGGCGGCGCGTTCTTCGGCCGACTCGGCGATCTCATTGGTCGCAGCCGCTCGCTGGCGCTGACGATCATCACTTATGCGCTCTGCACGGGCTTGTGCTCGTTCGCGCAGACATGGTGGCAGCTCATGATTTTTCGTTTCATCGCCGCGCTTGGCATCGGTGGCGAGTGGGCCGTCGGCGCTTCTCTGCTCTCCGAAACTTGGCCCAAGGCGTGGCGGCCGTGGATGGCCGCTGTGCTCCAGACCGGGGTGAATCTCGGCGTGCTCGCCGGCGCCGTGTTTGTGGGCACGCTGGTGCGGTATATGCCGCCCGGCTCCGAACGCTGGGTGTTTCTCGTCGGCGTCCTGCCCGCGCTGATCGTTTTTTGGATTCGGCGCCACGTGCCCGAACCGGAGACGTGGCAAAAGGCGGGCACGAGCGTCGAGAAAAAACCCGGGGCGATCGCGCTTTTCCAGGGTTCAGTGCTTTCGACGACCCTGCGCACCACGCTCGTGTGCGCGCTTGGACTCTCGGCATGGTGGCTCTTCCTCTTTTGGAAGACCCAGCATCTGCGCCAAATCCTCACCGTCGCCGGCACTCCTGCGGCCGACATCACGCCGCTCGTTTCGCTGGAGTTCTTCGTGTTCAACTTCGTTTCGATCCTCGGTAACTTCGGCGCGGGCTGGCTCGCGCGGCACCTCGGTAACCGCCGCGCCATCGTGCTCATGTTCATCGGGCTCGCCGCGAGTATTTTCGGCGCGTTTGTCGTGCCGCGCGAATTCGGCGCGCTGGCGTGGTGCTGGCTGCCGTTCGGCGGATTTTTCGGCGGCGTGTTCGGCTTGTTCACGATGTATCTGCCACCGTTGTTCCCCACTCTGCTTCGGACCACCGGTGCCGGCTTCTGCTACAACATCGGCCGCATCGCCGCGGCGGTCGCCGCAATCGTCTTCGGACTGGTCGCGCCCGTGGGCGACATGCGCGTGGCGTTGCTTTGTGTAAGCGCCATCGCCGCCGCTGCCGCTCTTTGCTCGTGGTGGCTGCCCGAGCGCACGCACGAAAACGAGGCGACGTGACGATCCTATCACCGGCGCGACATCAAAACCGCGCGTGCTTCATGATAAAATCCACAATCGGCGCGGGATCTTTGAGGCTGTGCGGGTGGTGGTTCACGCCGGGTTTCAAAATCACCTCGATCAGCCCACCGGCGGCGCGATAGCGCTCCGCGAAGAGCGCGGTGTTTTCCGCCAGCGGCACCACCTCGTCCGCATCACCGCACACCGACAGGATGGGAATTTTTCCCCGCGCCAAATCCCCCGTGCGATCAATGGGGTTCCGGCGGAACTGCGCGAGCGACTCCTCGGTCAGTCCGTAGGCCTCGAGGCAACCGGCCCATTCTTTCGAAGCGCGGTTGCGCCCCGGCCAACTGCGGATGTCGAGC
This sequence comes from Opitutaceae bacterium, assembly GCA_031411015.1. Taxonomy (GTDB): domain Bacteria; phylum Verrucomicrobiota; class Verrucomicrobiia; order Opitutales; family Opitutaceae; genus ER46. Next base: position 2,164 of record JANOAF010000571.1, read on the forward strand.
ACCGGGGCATCGAGGTAGAGCGCGGCGACCCGCGTCGGGTGCGCGGCGGCGAAGTTCACGGCGTAGAGTCCGCCGCGGCTGAAGCCTTCGAGGACGACCCGTTGCGCCAGCCCGAGGTGCACGGTCACGTGCGCGTAGAATTGCCCGAACAACGCCATCGCCTTCGGGCTGCCATACATGTTCTTCGCATCCATGTAGGCGACATGCCAACCACGCGCGAGCAGCGCGATGTCCGCCTGCGGCTCGTGACCAAAGAATTCGGTGCGCCAAATCCACGGGTGTCCCGACGCCACGGTTTTGGGCTGCACCACCAAACATGCCCGTCCGGCCAAGGTGAAATCGAGGCGCTGGAATCCATTCCATTCCGAAAGCTGCACCCCGGCGGAAGCACTCTCTGCCGCACCCACCACACCGCCCCCGATCAGCCCAAGCAGTCCAAGCCCGATGATCTTCAGCGCCCGCTTCATGCAGCAACTCCGCGCCGGCACGCCCGCCGAAGCAAATCAAAATCCCTTCGCTCGCACCGCAGTCTGGATTTTTCGGCCCGACACCCCACAGTCCTCCGCCGCATGGCCAAGGTTTATTTCTACTACGCCGCGATGAACGCCGGCAAAACCACGACGCTCCTCCAGTCGAGCTACAACTACCGCGAGCGCGGCATGCGCACGCTCCTCTTCACGCCGCTCCTGGACAACCGCTACGGCACGGGGCGCATCGAATCGCGCATCGGGCTGCGCTCCGGCGCGATCACACTGCAGGTTGCCGAGAACCTCTTCCACTACGTCCGCGCCGAACACGCCGCGAAACCCGTCGCCTGCGTGCTGATCGATGAGGTGCAGTTTCTCACCGAAACCCAGGTGTGGCAGGCTTGCGAGATTGCCGACACCCTCGACCTCCCGGTGCTATGCTACGGCCTGCGCACCGACTTTCAGGGACGCCTCTTTCCCGGCAGCGCCGCGCTCCTCGGCCTCGCCGACGATCTCACCGAGCTAAAAACCATCTGCCACTGCGGTCGCAAGGCCACGATGAATCTACGGGTTGATGCTGCCGGCCACGCCGTGAAGGAAGGTGCCCAGGTCGAAATCGGCGGCAACGATCGCTATATCGCGATGTGCCGACGTCACTTCAGGTCTGCCCTCGCCGGCGAACACACGGTGCCCAAACCCGAAGCGCTCGTGCAATCGCAGCCGCCGTTTCCGCGGCCGCCCGGCGCCGATTCCCCATGAAGCCCTCCCCGTTTTTCCCGCGCCGGATTTTTCCCGCCCGTTTGCTCGCTCTCTTTTTCCTCCCCGGTCTCTCCTTTGCCATGGCTTCCTCGCATCTCATTTTCCTCGGCGGTTACACCGCCAAAGGTCCCAACAAAGGGATCTACGCCGTCCGTCTCGACGGCGAAACCGGTCTGCTCGGCGCCCCCGTGCTCGCCGCGGAGGCCGTCGACCCCGCGTGGATCACGCTCACGCCCGACAAGAAATTTCTCTACGCAATTCATCCGTCCACCGCGCAGGCCATCGGCTTCTCCGTCGATCCGGCGAATGGAAAATTGACTCCCCTACCCGCGCCCAATGCGCCCGCGGCCAGCGCGCCCAGTCACCTCGCGGTCGATGCCACGGGCCGTGTCCTGCTCGCGGCCAACTACCGCGATGGCTACGTGGCCGCGATGGCGATTCACGCCGATGGCTCGCTCGGCGCACCGAACAAGGTCGCGCACGAGGGCAAGGGCCCGCATCCCACGCGCCAGGAAAAATCGCACGTCCACTCCGTCACACTCTCGCCCGATAACCGCTTCGTGATCGTTGCCGATCTCGGCCTCGATAAAATTTTCAGCTACGCGCTGGACCCCGCCGCGGCGAAACTCACGCCCGCAAATCCTCCGTTCGTCGCCACCGCGCCCGGGGCCGGACCAAGGCATTTCAAGTTCGGCCGCGACGCCCGCCATGCCTACGCGATCAACGAACTCGCCAACACCCTCGCCGCCTACGACTACACCGCGGCCAGCGGTGCCCTCACGTCGCGACAGATCATCCCAACGCTGCCCGCCGGCTATACTGCGCCGACGACCACGGCCGAGGTGCGCGTCCATCCCAATGGGAAATTTCTCTACGGCTCCAACCGCGGCCACGACAGCCTCGCCGTCTTCGCGATCGACGCCGCTTCGGGTGCGCTCACGCTCATCGAGGTCGTCGAGACCGGCGGCAAGACCCCGCGGAACTTCGCGCTCTCGCCCGATGGCAAATGGCTTCTGTGCGGTCATCAGGACACCGCCACCATCGCCGTTTTCCGGGTTGATGCGGCCACCGGTCGACTGACGCGCAGCGAGCACAGCGGCGTCGGTCCGAGCAGTGTCTGCATTTTGTTCTACAACTAAACCCGCAGTGTGCGCTTGCCGTGCGGACGGCGGCCGCGCTTCGTTCACCCCACCCATCTCCTCTTTTGCGCATGAAGGCCCTTCTCCTCACCGCCCCGTCCCGTCTTGAATTTGTCGATTTCCCCGACCCCCAGCCAGCGGAGGGCGAAGTCGTCGTGCAGGTCCATGCCTGCGGCATCTGCGGCAGCGACATCCATGGTTGGGATGGCTCAAGCGGTCGCCGCAATGCTCCGCTCATCATGGGACACGAGGCCAGCGGCAAGATCGTCGCGACCGGACCGAGCGTGAAAAAATGGCACGTGGGCGACCGCGTGACCTTTGATTCCACGATTTATTGCGGCGCGTGCAGCTACTGTCGCAACGGTCAGGTCAACCTTTGTGAAAGCCGCCGCGTCGTCGGTGTCTCGCCTGCGGAATACAAACAGCACGGCGCCTTCGCCGAACGCCTCTCGATTCCCGAGCGCATTCTCTACCGCCTGCCCGACGCGTTGCCCTACGATCAGGCGGCCATGGTCGAACCGGTTTCGATCGCGATCCACGCCGTGCAGCGCACGAAAATCGCGCCCAACTCGACCGCCGTCGTGATCGGCAGCGGCATGATTGGGTTGCTAGTGATTCAGGCCTTGCGCTGGGCCGGCGCGAAGCAAGTCGTGGCCGTCGATCTCGCGGACAACCGGCTCGCGCTCGCGCGTCAGCTCGGCGCCACGCACACGATCAACTCGGGTCGCGAGGACGCTGCGGCCGCGGTGGCGAAAATCACCGATGGCCTCGGCGCCGACACTGCGTTCGAGGTGGTCGGTTTCACCCCAACGCTCAACCTCGCGATCACGGTGCTCAAACGCGGCGGCACGTGCGTGCTTGTCGGCAACCTCTCGCCGAAGACACAGGATTTCCCGCTGCAAGCCGTCGTCACCAAAGAGCTCACCCTCCTCGGCTCCTGTTCGAGCGCGGGCGAATATCCGCTGTGCCTCGACCTGATAGCGCGCGGCGTGATCAACGTGAAACCGATGATCGAAGCCGTCGTGCCACTGGCCGAGGGCGCGGGCTGGTTTGAGAAACTCAGTGCGAAGGATGGCGGAAAATACATGAAGGTGATACTGACGCCAACACCGCAAGCCAAGCTCTAACTGCGGGCATGAAAAAGCCCCGCGTTTCGGCGGGGCCGTCGCCGGTGATCGGCGTGCGCTGACTTACATTCCCAGCGCCTTCTTCACATCTCCAATTGCCTTGTCAGTTGGAGCCGTGATCAGAGCTTCGCCGCGTGCCCCCGCGATTACATTGGGATAAATCTTGGCGGCCCAAAGCCGACTGATCGCGTCGCACACGTCTTCTTCGGCACACACAAACCAGTGACCGAATCCTGAGGACTTTAGCTTGTAGCTGTTTTTCATTTTGTTCTCTCGCTTCTGTTTTTTTGTTAAGCCCCAGCCGGAATGGACGGGGCAAGGTGTGTTACACGGATTCCTCGTCGTTTTCTTATTCGTCTTCGTTTTCTTCTTGGTCCGCTGTATACGGACCGAATAGGTCAGCGAAAATGAAAGCGTCGCCCCGCACCGTCTCGCCAAGGATTGCGCACGCGATAAGGTTGGCCGCCGCGCCTTCCGGGGGCTTCTTTGCTGTAACCACCGTATAGCAAAATTCCTCAGACGGCTTTCCCTCTTCCGAGTGGCGCTTCACAACCGGCGAACAAAGGACCCGTTTGAACAGGCGCTCTTCGCTTTCCCGCGTGGGCAGCGGCTCGTCAACAATCTCAAACGAGGCGTCGGGGTGAACGATTACGACTTCCCCGGCAACCTTTCTCCCGTCCTTTCCCTCAAGAATGCCGCGCACGCTCGCAAGTTGAGTTTCAACGAAGCCGGCGACCGCAGCGCTTATTCCGTCCATATTGATTTGGGGAGTCATCAGCAAAGC
>JANOAF010000572.1:0-11583 GCA_031411015.1 Opitutaceae bacterium
CTCGCCGAGGCGATCACCACGCAGCTCGGCGGACTCGCCAAGTTCAAGGAAGACTTCGCGAAGGCCGGAGCGACGCGCTTCGGCTCCGGCTGGGCATGGCTTGTGGTCGGAGCGGACAAGAAGCTCTCCGTAGGTTCGACCGCGAACCAAGACAGCCCGCTCATGGGCAAAGCCGTCGCCGGGATCGAAGGCAAACCGATCCTCGGTCTCGATGTGTGGGAGCACGCCTACTACCTGAACTACCAGAACCGACGCCCGGACTACATCACGGCGTTCTGGAACGTGGTGAACTGGAAAGCCGTCGAGGCGAACTACGCCGCGGCGATCAAGTAAGCGCGCCGCGCGGCCGCAGACTTCTTTTACGGGCCGGTCGATTGACCGGCCTTTTTTGTGTCCAAGCGAAACGGGAAAGCCGCAGTGCGGAGCTTCCGCCCGCCCTCGAAAATCACGGGGGACTTCGAAGCGCGGGCTAAAGCTCCGCGCTTCGATGCCAAACCGTTAAGCCCGAGTGAAAGAGCCTACGGCGTCCACACGCTGGCCTTCTCGGAGGCCGAGCTGACTTTGCCGAGGGCGAAACTGCTGCCGGTCTCGGTGTCGAGCACGCAGAGGACGCTCGTCGTCCGGTCGCGCGCGGTGTAGACCACATGGCGACCGTCGGCCAGCCAGCTGGGCTCCACGCCGTCGAAGGGGGCTTTGGAAACGACCTTGCCCGCACCGGACGCCACATCAATGACGGCGATTTGGAAGCGACCGTTCACGCGGACGGAGCACACGATCTTGTTCGGATTGGTCCGGCTCCAATCGGCTTCGGCGGAGTAGCCGAACGAAGACGTCAACCGGCGTGGCGCACCACCGGCCGCCGACATCACGTAGAGCTGCGGGCCCGGCTCCATTTCGAAAACGATCTGGGAACCATCGGGTGACCAGCACGGCGAGGACTTGCCCGTGTCCGAGCGCGTCTTGCGCACGGGTTGACCGCCCTGGGCGCTCCGCGTGTAAATTTCGGGCGTGCCTTCCACGGTGAGAACCATCGCGACCTGCTGGCCGTTCGGGCTGAAACGCGCGCCCATGTTCGTGCCGCGGTAGTTCGCGAACAAATCCTTCCGCCCGGTGTTCGGATCGAGGAAGTAGATGTCGGGTGCGTTGTTCTTAAAATAGCTCGTGAAGAGGATGCGTGAGCCGTCGGGTGACCAGCGCGGCGAAAGCACAAACGCGTTGTCCTGGGTCAGGCGCCGAGCCTCGCCGAGGAAAAGATCGGAGGCGTAAACATCGCCGCGATTGCCCCCGCTCTTCGAGATGAACGCGAGGCGCGCGGTGAAGAAACCCCGGAGACCGGCTTGGTTGGTTTTCTCAACCGCGACATCGGCAGCGCGCAGAAGGGCGTTTCGCGCCGTAGTGCCGCTGACGACTTGGGAGACGACGGGAGCGGCGGCCGCACCCTTAGTGACATCGACGCGCACCTGCGTGGCGGCGACTAGGGTGAATTTGATGTCGTAGGCGGGTTTGGCCCCGTCCACGCGAAAGCGGCCATGCGAACCAAATGCGGTCTGAGCCAACGACTGCAGCTCGGGGGTGTTCGCGCTCACGCGCACCGGAATCGTGGTGCCGTCCACCTCCACTTTAATCTCCCCGAGTTTTTTCACCGGCTGCGCGCAGAGCGCAGGGCCGGTCACGACGGCGGCAAGAAGACAGAAACGGAAAAGATTTTGCATGAAAAGTGCGCGGCGCATCGGGAGCGAAACGACCGCGATGGCATTTCTATTTGCGCCACACCGCGGCATAACAACTCTTATTTGTTCACAATCTAACAACTCCCGCTGCCGTGACCTCCGACGAAATCAAAGACCGCCTCAAGCAAGTGAAGTATCCCGGCTTCAGCCGTGACATCGTGTCGTTCGGGCTCGTGCGCTCGGCGGGATTTTTCGACGGCACCGTGAAGGTCGCCATTTCCCTCACTAGCAGCGATCCCAAGACACCGTTGCAACTCAAGGCCGACGTCGAGGCCGCCTTGCGCGGTCTCCCGGGCGTGAAAGAGATCCTCGTTGAAATCGCCGTCACGCCCGCCAAGGCCCCGCCCGCGGCCGCCAGCACAGGCGCAACCGGCGGAAATCTCGGTGGCAATGCCGGCGCGCCGAAAAAAATCCGCTACGCGGTGGCCATCGCTTCGGGTAAGGGCGGCGTGGGCAAGAGCACGTTCTCCGTGAACCTCGCGTGCGCGCTCGCGCAGATTTTCACGAAGCAGGGTCGGCCGGGTCGCGTCGGTTTGATGGATTGCGATATTTACGGTCCGAGCGTGCCGCTGATGATGGGGCTCACCGGCCGGCCCGAGGTGCAGGGCGACGGCGCCGAGGCGATGCTCGTCCCAATGGAGCGCCACGGCGTGAAGGTCATGAGCATGGGCTTCCTCGTCGATGACAACACGCCCGTCGTCTGGCGCGGCCCGATGATCATGAAGACGGTGCAGCAGTTCGTGCAAAACGTCCTCTGGGGCGAGCTCGACATCTTGCTCATCGACCTGCCGCCGGGCACGGGCGACGCCCAGCTTTCGCTCGTGCAGACCATCCCGCTCGACGGAGCCGTCATCGTCACCACCCCCCAACCCGCCGCCACCAACGTCGCGCGCAAAGGCGGACTGATGTTTCAGAAAGTAAATGTGCCACTCCTCGGCGTCGCGGAAAACATGAGCTACTTCATCGACCCCGCCGGAAAGAAGCACGAGATCTTCGGTTCGGGCGGCGGGATCGTGACGGCCGAACGACTCGGGACCGATTTGCTCGGCCAAGTCCCTCTGCTCCCGGAGATTCGCTCGGGGGGCGACGCCGGCATGCCCATCGTCGTCACCGCTCCGGAGAGCCCTGCCGCCGAGGTTTTTCGCACCATCGCTGAGACGCTACTGACCCGGCTGAAACAACCGGCCGTGCCCCGCGTGTGAAATTACTGAAAAATTGCCGGCATTGACAGGCCCCGCCAGCTCGCTCTCATTCCTCCCGCGCCGCATGTCTTCCTCGACGACTCAAGAGCCTCCGACGTCCCGCGAGTTCGTGAAACAATCCAGCCTCTACCAAGAGTTCCTGGCCGAGCGGGAGGAGATTCTAAAACACAAGTGGCTGGAGTCGGAACGCCTCGGCTACGACATCGGATTTGAGAAGGCGTTGCTCGACTGGATCCGGAAGCACCGGGAAAACTGGCGCGCCGCCCGCCGCCTACAACTGGGAATCACAGGGCATACCTCCGCCCCATTCATGTCCCCGGCCGCGAGCGACAAGGCCCCCGGCCAATCCTGACCGGCAGCGTCCGGTCCGTGAATCCGCCCACGGCCGATCCCACCTTTCGCTGTCTCCCCCGCGCCTCCTCCGATGGCGCGGTTTTTTTGCGCCATTCGGGCAGTAAAAAGCCGGGCATGGGCCCGGCTTCAGTTGGGTCGCACGTCGGGCGACCCATCGCGCGGCGGCGCGTTACTTAATCTCTTTGTGCAGGGTGTGGCGCTTCAGAAACCAGTTGTATTTCTTCTTCTCGATGCGCTCGGTCACCGTCTTTTTATTGCGAAACGTCAGGTAGCGGGACGCGGGCTTACCCTCTTTTTTGGCTTCGGTGCACTCTAGGGTCACTTGTTCTTGCATGGTGTTAAATAGATTGAGGGGTCAGAGCAAAGGCGCGCTCCCCGGAGGTGCAACCACAATCTCAGGGTCGCGAAAATCCCTCGGCCGCGACCGCCGGGTTCGCCTCGATCCGATCGATTCGCGTCGCTTGAGTCTCCCGCCCGTCGACGGTCACTGCCAGTTGGTGCGGCAGGAGCACCCCGTCCACAGGACGAAAATCACCATAACGCGTGAGCACCGGCACGCGCCGGCCAGTCGCCGTCTCGCGCATCTCCTGCCGGCCCACGATCAGGTAGGTGCTGGCATCAACCAACAGGGTAAACGTCTCGGTGAGCCGGCGCGTCACGAGCACACGGAAAGATTTTCTGCCCTCAACCACGGTCTCACCGCCAAAATCGAACCCATACCCGCGCGCCGCGCCCGCCACCAGCGGATCGTCGAACTCGGCATCGGCCGTGAAGGTCCGCGCTGTGCCTTCGGCCATCTTTCGGACCTGCGGCGTCGCCGCACTGACCTCACCTTCCCACGCCGCCGCGACTCCATCACTCCCCTGCACCAGCGTGCGCCCGCCGGTCGTCGTTTCCAGCCTCACGCGATCGGGCCGGGCGGCGAGGAGCGTGAAGCGCACGGTTTTGCCGGCCACCGTTACCTCGCCGGCGGCGCACATCGCCGTCAGCGCCTCGATCCGCGCCCGGCCGCCCATCGCCTCCACATGGATGGCCGCGATGTCAGCCGCGAGGTCCGCCCGCCCAAGACACGCGCCAAACCAACCCACCGCGGCCAAGGCTACTCGCCCAAGGCGCATCCCTAACCGCAGGAGCCGCGCCCCAATCGATTTCATGCTGCCTGGTCCCACGTTGCAGGTTTCGCTCACGTCTCACGGCGTCGCGCCTCGGGGCCGATGACAAGGCATTTTCCCACGCGCGTGCGGTTCACGGTTGCGCCGCCGCAGTCGGACCGTTCCCTCACCGCCTCGTGCCGGCCGAAACCATCCGCATCCTCTCCGACCTCCACTTCGGCGACCACGCGAGCCGGATCAAGTGCTTGGCGCAAATCAGCCCGCTGTTCGACTCCGTCGCCCACCTCGTGCTCAACGGCGACACTCTCGATACCCGCCCGGGCCCACTGCCCCGGCACACGGCCGAGTGCCGCGCCATCGTAGCTGATTTTTTCCCGCGGTCCGTCCCCCAGACTTCCTTCCTCACGGGCAACCACGATCCCGATCTCTCGCCGCTGCATCACCTCGATCTGGCGAACGGCAAAGTGTTCGTCACGCATGGCGATATTTTCCACGACGACATCGTGCCGTGGAGCAACGACGCCGCACTCATCCGCCAACGTCTCACCGTCGAACGCCGCGCCTACACCGCCGATGTCCCGTCCGATCTCGCGCAGCATTTCGCCCTGGTCCGACGGGTGGCGGCATCGATTCCGCAGCAGCACCAGTCGGAGCGCAATCGCCTGAAATACACCGCCCGCTTCCTCGCGGACACCGTCTGGCCGCCTTCCCGTATCGCCCGCATCATTGAAACGTGGCGCAACACCCCCGCCCTCGCCGCCGGCTTCCTCCGCCAACATCGCCCGCGCGCCCGTTTCATCATCAGCGGCCACACCCACCGCCGCGGCATCTGGCCGCAGCCCGATGGCGTCACCGTCATCAACACCGGCGCGTTCTGCCCTCCCGGCGGCAGCTACGCCGTCGACGTTTCCCCCGACAAACTCGTCATCCGCGAGGTCGTGCGCCGCGCTGGAGAATTCCGCCTCGGGCCAATCGTCGCGGAGGCTCCGCTCTAATCCGCCGTGGTGAGGAGTCCCGCCTTGCGGGTCGACGTGGCAATCGCTCTGAATGCACCATGAGCATCGAGTTCGGCTGGTGGAGCAAAGACCCGGAAGGCAAGAAGTGCCAAATCAACGCGGCCGTCCATGGCGGCAACATTGAGTGGACGCGCCACACGGGCCACCACACCTCGTGGATTCCGCACGAGCCGAACGACGACGACCGCGAGCGCCTCGTTTACGAAGCCGAGAAACGCGTCCCCCGGCGCCTCATTTCCACGAAACAATTCGAAGAGATTAAGCGGCTCAGCGAAAACACCGGCCCAGGCAAACTTTCCGGCCGCCGCATCACCGGCAACGGCCCGTCGTGGGACAAGACGCCCGTGTAAGCTTGCCGCGATGCAAAACAGCTCTCGTGCGTTCTCGCTCCTCTCGCGCCGCGACATTCGACCAAAGCCGTGGGCTTCAGCCACGGCCTAATTAACGCATCGGTTCGGCGCCGCGTAGCGACGCTTGAGAAGTGCGCTGATCATCACGCATCACGGCCAGCCGCGCCGCCGCCATTGGCCAGAGCAGTTTGAACGACGGACAAAAATTCTCCGGTCGCCGGTCCACGCGCGCCGTGATTTCTGCCGGCGCGACCCACTCGCCATACTGGATTTCCCGCGGCTCAAGTGTGAGCGGCCCATCGTGCCGTAACCGATAAACCCACACAAACTCCCATCCCGTCTGCTCGCACGCATCGATTCGGAACCACCGCGTCGGCACCTCGTCCGCAGCCCGCCCTGAGCCTGCCGAATGGGACAATTTCACGCCGATCTCTTCGCCGAGTTCGCGCACTGCCGCCGTGTCGTAGTCCTCGCCGGCATCCACGTGGCCGGAACACGACGAATCCCAAAGTCCCGGCGAAAGGTCTTTGAGCATCGATCGCTTCTGCAGAAAAATCCGCCCGCCCGCGTCACTCACCAAAATATGGACTGCGCGGTGCCAGAGCCCGGTCGCGTGGACTTCGCGTCGCGTCGCGCGCCGGATCGGTTCGTCGCGTTCGTTCACGACGTCGAACCACTCGTCGCCGGGGCTCATGCCGGGTTTATCCCAATCCACGGGCGCGACGCCCGTGCCACGTGGCAAGGGCGTCCCGCCCAAGTCAGAAACCGGGGATGCACCCTCATCGCCACCACCGGCCTTTACATTGCTGCTCATTCCTGTCCATTCGTGCTCTCCTACCCGGAAAACACCATGCCGAAAATCGAGGTCAACAAGGTCGCTGAAATCCTAAAAAAGAACGACATCTCCCCCGCCGTTCTCCGGCGCGTGATCGAGGAGATGAACCTCGCGGTGCAACCCGACGGCGGCGACGAAGACAAGCCGCCGGCCGTGAAAAAGCAGTTCGCCATCCTCATCAGCGATCCCGACGGCAAGCTGCCGAAGCACGACTTCGTCGGCTGGATCTTGCAGCTCCCCGAGTCCGAGAGCGTCGCCACCACGCTCGACCGCATTTTCCGCAGCGCCTACGACTACAACACCACCAAGAATGGCCAGCTCATGCCCGTGAAGACTGTCGGTGAAGCCATCGAGGTGATCCCCGCGAAAGCCTTCAAGGAAGCCGACCTCTGGGTGAAGTCCAAGACGCCCGTCCTCGTGCTCAAAACCGACAACGAGATTCCGAAGGAGTGATCGGTTCGTGGCAGGGCGGGGTCGCCGCACCCCGCCGAAAAAAGTCAGTCGCAAAGTGGCGTGGAAAACCGGCGGGGTTCGGCGACCCCGCCCTACATCTGGCCTGCCTCCACCCATTCGTTGGTTGCGGTGACGCACGATTAGACTGTCCACCACCCACTCTCGGATCTCGCCAGTAGCTCAGTCCGGGTTGGGATGCCGAGACCAGCGAAACCGGACGCGATGCGGATTGAGCCTCCGTCTGAAGCCACCAGCCCGTTGCGCCCATCCGGCCGCGTCGCCCGCTCTCAATCCTCCGCCACTTCCCGACCTTCGGCCAACTTCCACTTCTCGGCGCGAACTTCGGCCGACGCGTTGCCGCCGCCGCGGCTGCCGCGGGTCTCGTCCTTCCTCTTCCCCACGAGATCGAAATAGATCGGGCAGCCGGCGAGATCGAACTCGGCGACGATGCCCGCCTCGAGGTAGCGGCGGTATTGCTCCGTGAGCTTCTCCTCGCGGTTGCAGAATAGTTTGATCCGGAAGGGCCGGGTGCTCGTCTGCGTCGCGTAGTAAACGCGGAAGCGCGTGCCGCCGATCGCGGCGGGCGGGTTGCGCTCGGAGAGGAAGCCGAGCACCTGGTTGAGCTTCGCGGTCGGGAGTTTCTTATCGAGCGTGCGGTTTAGCTTCACCGCGGCGTTGAGCATGCGGTCCACCTCGTAGCCGCTCATCGCGGAGACAAAAATCAACGGCGATCCCGGCGTGAAGAAGAGCCGCTCGAAGAGCGCGTGTTCGTATTTCTCGCGGTAATCGCGCTCGCTCTTGTAGGGCGCAAAGCCGCCGCTTTTCGCAAACGCCTTCTGGATCAGATCCCACTTGTTCACGACGATCACGATCGGTTTGCCTTCCTTGATCGCTTCGCCGGCGATCGCCTTGTCCTGCTGCGTCACGCCTTCCATCGCGTCGAGCACCAGGAAGACGACATCGGTGTTATGGATCGCGTCGAGCGAGCGGAGGCGGGAAAAATATTCGACGGGCGACGCGAGCTTCGTCGCCGCCTTGATCCCCGCGGTGTCGATCAGCTTGAAGGGATAATCCTTTTTGTCGCGGCCGCGAAACGTGAAAGGCAGCTCGACCGAGTCACGCGTCGTGCCCGGCGTCTCGCTCACAATGAGCCGGTCGCTCTTCAACAGGTTATTGCTGAGCGAGGACTTTCCGACGTTGGGGCGGCCGATGAAGCAGACGCAGAGCGGATCCGCCGCAGTCTTCGGACCAGTTTCGTCCCCGACCGGCTCGGGACCGAGAACCGCCAAAATCGCCGCGCGCAGATCTTGTTCGCCGTTGCCGTGCTCGGCGGAGATGCGCAACGGCTCGCCGCGGCCGAGGCGATAGGCTTCGTCGAGCGCGACCTTCGAGTCGTCGAAGTCGGCCTTGTTAATCACGAGCCGCACGGCCTTCTTCGATTTGCGCAGCATCTGCGAAATTTTCTCATCGAGCGACGAGAGCCCGCTGAGTCCGTCGACGATGAACAGAATCAGATCGGCCGATGCGATCGCGAAGTCCACCTGCTGCTCCGAGGCCTTCGTGAGTGCGGCCGGGGTGTCGATGCCCTTGTAGCCGAGCCCGCCGGTATCGAGGAGCGTGTAGCGTCCCTCGGCAATCTCGGCGGAAATGACGTCGCGCGTGATGCCCGGCTGATCGTGCACGATCGAGATGCGCTTCCGCGCGAGGCGATTGAAGAGGCGGCTCTTTCCGACGTTGGGACGACCGACGATGGCGACGATGCGAGACATGGCGCGGACAGTAGTGAGTAGCGAGTAGCGGGTAGCGAGTAGGATTACAGCGGGCGGCGGCGATATGCTCGCTACTCACTACCCACTACTCGCTACTTTTTCGACCCTTGCACGAACCGCTCCACGCGGTCGCAGGCTTCGATGATTTGATCGTAGGCGGTGGCGAAGCAGGCGCGGACGTGGCCGCGGCCGCCTTCGCCGAAGGCCGTGCCGGGCACGACGGCCACCTTGTGCTGTTGCAACAGGCCAACGGCGAAATCTTTTTCGTTCATGCCGGTCGGCGTGACATCGGGGAACGCGTAGAAACTCCCGCGCGGCAGATGACACTTCAGGCCGATTTCGTTGAAGCGGCGCACAATCAAGTCGCGGCGACGGTGATATTGGTCGCGCATCTTGACCACGTTGTCCCAGCCGTTCTTGAGCGCCTCAAGCGCGCCTTCCTGCGCGATGATCGATGCGCACATCATGGCGTATTGGTGGACCTTCATCATCGCGTCGATCAGCACGGCCGGGCCGCAGGCGTAGCCGATGCGCCAGCCGGTCATCGCAAACGCCTTCGAGAAACCATGCAGGAAAATCGTTCGCTCCGCCATGCCGGGGAAAATCGCGATGCTCGTGTGCGTGCCCTCGAAGGTGAGCTCCGAATAGATTTCGTCGCTCAGCACGAGCAGGTCTTTCTCGCGACAGAAGTCGGCGATTTTTTTCAACTGCTCGCGCGTGCACGTGCCGCCCGTGGGATTGCACGGGAGGTTGAGCATGAGGATTTTTGCGCCGGGTTGCCACGCGGCGCGCAACGCCTCGGCGGTGAGCGCGAAGTTGTCCCTCGCGTAGGTCGGCACCGCGATGCCCTCGCCGTGCACGAGCGTGACGCTCGGGTGGTAGCTCACGTAGCACGGCTGGTGAAACATCACCTTGTCGCCGGGATTGCAGAAGGCGCGGAAACACAGGTCGAGCGCCTCGCTCACGCCGACGGTCACGATCACCTGATCGTCGGGGCGGTAGGTGACGCCGAAGTGATGCTCGACGTATTTCGAGATTTCCCGGCGCAGCTCGATCGTGCCGAGGTTGGAGGTGTAGTAAGTTTTGCCGCGCTCGAGCGCATAGATGGCGGCCTCGCGGACGTGCCACGGCGTAACGAAGTCGGGCTCGCCCACGCCGAGCGAAATCACGTCCTGCCCTTTCATCTTCGCGACGAGTTCAAAGAAATCGCGGATGCCGCTTCTCGGGAGCGTGGACACGTGTCCCGCCACCCATCGTTTCGGATCGGTGCTCATGGTTGCGTTCCTCCGGGGGCGTTAGGGCGCGACGTTGAGCCGCGTGGTGGGCGCCTCGCCGCCATCGAGCAGGAAGCCGTCCTCCTTGTAGCAACGCAGCATGAAGTGGGTGGAGGTCGAGAGCACGCCCTCGACGGTCGAGAGTTTTTCCGAGACGAAGCCCGCCACCTTTTGCAGCGACGCGCCCTTCACGAAGACCAGCAGGTCGTAGCTGCCCGACATCAGGTAGCAGGACTCAACCTCGTCGAAGCGCGCGATGCGCTCCGCAAACCGGTTGAACCCGCCGCCCCGCTCCGGCGTGACCTTGACCTCGATCACCGCGCGCACGGCTCCGGCCGCAGCGGCCTCGCGGGAAAGATCGAGCACCGGACGCCAGCCGAGGAAGATTTTATCCGCCTTCAACTGCTCCAGGTGCTGATTAACCTCCGCTTCGGTCAGACCCGCGACCGCGGCCATCTGGCCGGTCGTGAGGCTGCCGCCGTCGATCAAGAGCTTGAGCACTGGGTTCATAGGGGCGGTGGTTATCCGGGATGCGGGGGCTTTTGACGAGGACGAAAAGGCAGAGGCGTGAATAACTCAGCCGGCAGCACGCTTGCGGGTCCTGATCTTGCGAGCCACCATTCGGCTTCATGCGATTCAAGATTACTCGACGCTCTGTGTGCTATGGCGCGGTGATTTTTTCCAGCGCAGTAGCGGTCGCGCTCGCATGGAGCAATCACCTCGTCACGACGGCTGGGCATGATGCAATCGCACAAGACGTGAGCACAGCACCGAAGCAAAAAGTAGCGCTCGTGCTCGGGTGTTCCGCCACCCTGAGTTCAGGCGCCCCAAATCCGTTCTTCGAACATCGGATGAACGCTGCTTTCGAACTCTGGAAAAACGGCAAAGCCGATTACCTTCTCGTGAGCGGCGACAACCACACGGCCAGCTACGATGAGCCGACGCAGATGATGAACGCCCTCGTGAGACGAGGCGTGCCTGAGATTGCCATTGTGCGGGACTTCGCCGGGTTTCGAACGCTCGATTCGGTCGTGCGTGCGCATCGTGTGTTTGGTGAACGTCGCTTTTGCATCGTGTCGCAAAAGGATCATCTGATGCGAGCCATCTACATCGCGAAGCAACACGGTATCGAGGCCTTGGGCTATGCCGCAAAAGATGTGACTTTGCGCGAGGGGCTTCGCACCAAGGTGCGCGAAGCGTTTGCACGGTTGCAGGCGGTGCTCGATGTCGGAGTCCTGAGCCGTGAGCCGCATTTTCTCGGGCCGACTATCACAATTGGCAGCGAGGTTGAGTAGTTAGCTCTTCGGTATCGAGAATCGCACCCTCCTTGCTGTTGCTTCCCGCCGCAAAATCCCCCAACGGTGTCGGCTCGCATGTTCGAATCCCTCACCGACAAACTCGGCAACGCGCTCCGCAACCTGCGCGGCGTCGGCAAGCTCTCCGAAGAAAACATGGCGGCGACGCTGCAGGAAGTGCGCACCGCCCTCC
>JANOAF010000573.1:0-2964 GCA_031411015.1 Opitutaceae bacterium
CGACCACGCCGCCGGGGAGAATCGGCTGCGGTGCGTAAGGCGCGTCGGTCGCAGGAGCGGGTTTCGGAATGTTCAGCGCCGGAGGCAGGGGCGGCAGTGCGGAAGGCGCGGCGCTGGTGGTGTCCGCGGCAGGCAGCAACGGCACGTTCGAGAAAAGCGCGAGCAGCGGCGCGATACGGAGAAGGGCGGGGTAATTTGGGCGCATCGGATGAGTGGAGGGTAGACCTCGCAGGACGTTGGCGGAAACGAGAGGTTGTTCCATTTCAAAACGCCCGCTTCGGTCCGCGCGTAGCATTCGGCTTGAGCGCACCGGGAGCGGCGCGCAGGTTCGCGCTCTACCCGCTATGTTTACCCCAAATTCCGTTCGCATGTTTCGTCGCTTCGTTTCCATTCCGCTGCTTTTTTCCGCCGCAGGCGTAGCTCAAACGCCCGCTCCGTCGTCTACACCTGCTGCAGCCACACCCGCGGCCGGCCGCGGTCCGCAGGCGGCTCCGGTGATCTCGCCCGAGATCGCGGCGGATCGCAAAGTCACGTTTCGTTTGCGCGCGCCCAATGCCAAGGCGGTGACGGTGTCGGGTCAGTTCACACGTGGCGCGACGGCGATGACGAAGGACGACAGCGGGCTGTGGAGCGCGACGGTCGGCCCGCTGGAACCGGGCGTTTACGAATACTCGCTCAACGTCGACGGCATCGCGATGATTGATCCGGCCAACCGCGACATCAAACCGATGCGCGCGCCGCGCACGAGCATCTTGGAAATTCCCGGCGAGCCCGCGCTCATCCACGATTTTCAGGCGGTGCCACACGGCAAGGTCACGCTACACTGGTATGCCTCGAAATCGCTGGGCCGCCGCCGCGCGATGCAGGTTTACACGCCGCCCGGTTACGACGCCGATGCGACGGGGCGTTTTCCGACCATGTATCTTTTCCATGGCAGCGGTGACAACGAGGCGACTTGGGTCGCGCACGGCCACGCCCATTGGATCCTCGACAACCTGATCGCGCAGAAACGGGCGAAGCCGATGATCGTCGTGATGCTCGACGGGCACGCGGCGATGCCCGGTCCCAACACCGCGCGCAACGCCAACACCATTGCCTTCGAACGCGATTTACTGGAGGACGCGATGCCCCTCGTCGTCGCCAGCTACCGCACGCGCGAGAATGCCGCGAGTCGCGCGATCGTCGGGCTCTCGATGGGCGGCGGTCAGTCGCTCACCATTGGACTCAAAAATCCCGACCAGTTTGCGTGGGTCGGCGGCATGAGCAGTTCGGTCGCAAACGGCGCGAGCCTCATCACCGAACCGGTGGCGCTCAACCGCCAGCTCAAGCTCCTCTGGTTCGCCTGCGGCAAGGACGACTCGCTGATCAAAGCGAACCAAGATTTCGACGCCGCGCTGACCGCGCAGAACGTGAAGCACGAGTTCGTCAGCACCGAGGGCAACCACAGCTGGCCCGTGTGGCGGCGCTACCTCGCGGACTTCGCGCCGAAGATTTTCTGAGGGGTTGGTTGTAGGCTCGGCTGCTGGCCCACGGACTTTGAATTAAGGTCCGAAGAGGTATTCTTTCGTAGGCCAGCTTGCTTGCGAGCGCTCTGGTGGCAAGCAGTCGGAGCGCTCGCAAGCGAGCTGACCTACAAAACGAAAGGCCACTAGTTCAATGGTTGTGGGCCGCTGGCCGGGCCGCACTCAGCGTGCGACCGACAGCTTCTCGTAGTGCAGTCGCGCCGCCTGCCACATGTAGGCCGGGCCACCCTCGGCGGTGCGGCCCCACGGGTTGGCGACAGCGTCGTGCAGCAACGCGAGGGCCTCGGCGCGATGACCGAGCAGCTCTTCGTTTAGTCCCGCGTAGTAGTGGGCGAAAAACATCACGCGTGGCGTGGTATCGATTTTCCGTTCCTTGAGGTCGGCGAGAAACGCGGCGGTGGTCTTGGTGTCGGCGAACATCTCGTAGAGGGTGGGGAACGGTTCGCGGTCGAACCGCGTGTAGGGGAGCATCGCCTTCCGGGCAGGCGCGAGGCCGAGGGTCTTCACGTCGGCGAGAAATTTCCAAATGCCATTCTCGCGGTCGCGGTTGTCGTAGGCGTGGTAGTGGGCGAATTGCCGAGCGGATTTATCGAACTGCCCGGTGAAGTGATAGGCGATGCCCAACCGCCAGTGCGGCGCATCACGCGACGGATCGAGCGCGATCTCTTTTTCGAAATCCGTCACGGCCTCCGCGAACCGCGCGAGAAACAGCCGGGCGTCGCCGCGCCGCGAGTAGAAGTTCGGATCATCCGGCGCTTGCGCGATGGCCCGATCGAGTTCGGTCACTCGGGTGGCGAACGCGGCGAGCATCTGCGTGCGCTCGACCGTGGGAATCGGCGGCTCCGCGGCGCTCGCCGCAGCGGAAACAATGAGGGCGCAGGCAAAGACGAATCGCAGCATGATGAAGCGTGGCGTCTGGCGGGCTCAGCCTTTTTTCACGAAGCACGCCTTCAGCGCCATCGCGACGCCGTCGATCTTGCAGTCGATCTCGTGGTCGCCGTCGACGAGTCGGATATTTTTCGCCTTGGTGCCGCCCTTGAGCACGCCGGAGCCGCCGCGCAGCTTCAGATCCTTGATGAGCGTGACGGTGTCGCCGTCGGCCAGCACGTTGCCGTGCGCGTCCTTCACGATGCGGGCCACCTCGGGCGCGGCCTCCTTGGGCCACTCGTGGCCGCAGGTCGCACATTCCCAATGCGCGGGATGGCTGAGGACATCTTCGAGGGTGCAGGCAGGGCAGGCGGGTTGGGACATCAAAGAAAAAATGCGGCATCACGGGCACACTTCAACCGGCGAATCTTTGCGGCTGACACAAAGAGGTGACGCGTTTCGGCAGTAGGGGCGGGTGAGTTTCCCCCCCCCGAAAACTAAAACGGGAAAATGGCGGGTGAAAGAACCCCCCAACTACCCAAAAGCGGGGCGCCGCAAAGGGGGGGGTTAATTT
>JANOAF010000574.1:0-25391 GCA_031411015.1 Opitutaceae bacterium
CTCATGCTCGCGCTCAACAGCGTGAACTGGACGGTCGATCGCGACACCCAACTCAGTATCCCACCCCGACCCGTCGAGCGGTTCGAACTCGCGCTGAGCACCGCCGACTTCTCCCGGCTGCGGCTCGCTCTCCTCCTCGGCCTGCCCGGTGCCGCCATGCTCCTCGGGCTCATCGTCTATTGGACACGCCGCGCGTGAAGGCCCACGCGCCAGCTCAGAGCGAAGAGCTAAGAGTCTAGAGCCCCAGCCAAACCACCACCGCGCAAAACAACTCATCATGCTCCTAGCTCTTCGCTCTAGGCTCTAGGCTGTTCCGCCCCTCCCAACCATGCGCACCAAAGTCACTCTCGTCCTCGTTTTCCTGAACCTCGCGCTGTTCTTTTTCATTTTCAAATTCGAGCGCCGTTGGCGGACCAGCATCGACGAACGTGACGCGCGCACCAACGTGCTCGGCCCCGAAGCGGCCGATATTCGCACGTTGGAAATTGCCAACCCCGCGGGCGGTTCGTTCAGCCTCGTCCGCCAACGCGACACGTGGTTCCTCACCAAGCCGCTCGAGTGGCCCGCCAATCCCCGGGCCGCCAACGGCATTGTCAGCGAACTTCAGCTGCTCAAGCACGAGACGGTTTTCAACGTCGCCGAACTCCCGAAGAACAATCTCTCGCTCGCCGACTACGGCCTCGATGCCGGCAAGGCCAAGCTCACCGTCGCGTTCTCCTCCGCCGATCCGGCGGTGCCCGGCAGTTCCGGCCGGCCCCTCACCGAACTGCGCATCGGCGACACCACGAAGGATGGCAAACGCCTCTACCTGCTCTCGGCGGATGGCGAGCGGGTCCACGTCGTCAACCGCAGCCTGCTCGACACGCTCTCCACTCCCCTCGACCTGTTGCGGTCCGACACGCTGCTCTCGGTGCCGGTATTCGAGGCGCGTTCACTGCTCATCCAGACGGCGAGTGCCACCGGGGCCCGCGTGCGCATCCGCCGCGATGGCACGCGCTGGACTTTCGAGACGCCCATCCTCGCCCGCGCCGGCCGCACCGAAGTCGAGCTCGCGATCAACCAGCTCACCTCCCTCCGCGCGAAATCTTTTCCCGCCTCGGCGCCCACGCCCACGCCGGCCGCCTCACCCACGTTGCGCGTGACGCTTGAGGGCAACGGTCGACACGAAACGCTGTTCCTCGGCGAGCCCGTGCCGCTGCCCGTCGGGGCCAAACCCGCAGCCAACGCGCCCACCGAATACTATGCCCAGCTCGAGGGCCGCGCCGCCGTCTTCACGGTCGCCATTCCCGCCGGGGCGGAAGATGTCGTCGCCACACTGCGCAACGCGCAGGAAACTCTCCGCGAAAAACGCGTGCTCGATCTCGACCCGACCACAGTGACGGCGGTCACGCTCACCGCGCCCGCGCAGCCGACGCTCGCGCCGTTGACACTACAGCGACTCGAACTTCCCGCCGGTCAGGCCGCGAATCCCACGCCCCCGTGGCAGATCGTGCTGCGCAGCGAGGGCGGATCAGGCTCGCAAACTCTCCCCGCCGATCGCGGAGCAGTGCAGCGCCTGCTCGAGCAGCTCTCGCTCCTCATGGCGGAAAGATTCAAGAGCGAAAACCCCACCGGCGCAGACTTGGAGGACTGGGGTTTTAACCGGCCCTTGCGCGAAGTGACGCTCACCGTGACCGGCAGCACCGCGCCGATCGTCCTGCGCATCGGCACCGACGCCAATCGCACCACCTACTACGCGCGCGTCGGCACGGCGACCGAGCCCGGCGCATCGATCTACCAAGTCACACCTGAGATCGAACGGGAGCTCTCACTTTCCGCGCTTACGTTTCGCGACCGCGCCGTGGCCGAGCCACTCCCGCCCTCGGCACGGATCGCTGGCCTGAAACTCACCGATCTCGAATCGAAGGCCGTGCTATTTGAAGCGACGTTCAACGCCACCGGCGAAGCCGCCCCGATCCCGCGCGATCCGAAGGCTGCCGGCGTCATCGTCAACGCCCTCCGCGCTCTGCGCGCGAAGGAGTTTCTGCCCGGCGGCTTCGCCGAAAAAATCGCCGCAGCCGGAGCCGAACGCTCATGGCGTTTACAGCTCGATGCGACCATCGCGGTGGCTACAGCCGGCGGGGCCGAACAAACGACGCCCTTTTCCCTGTTACTGACCGAACGCCTCGGCGGCTCCACGCAGTTCGGCGGTTCCAAGGAACTCAACCTCGCGTTTTCCCTCGAACAACCCCTCGTCGACGCCCTCTGGTCGCTCGCCTACGGTGCCCGCGACCCCGGCCCGCGGCCTGAACCGAAGAAGTGAGTTCGCCGTTCACCCGATTCCAAGGCGCACTGGATCAGGTCTGACGCTGACGCTCACCCTCACCACGGCATGAAACCCCCGAGCCCTGCCCGTAGCCGCAAGCGTGAGGGAGTGGACTTACCTCCACTCGCTCCCGCTCGCGGCGACTTCCCCACCAAGCCGAAGCAAGCTTCGCGGTATCGGACCCACCGCGAATGAAACCTTGGCTCAAGTTCTGCCTCGAACTCGCAGGCACGGGACTTTCGTGGCTCGGGTCGTTCGTGCTCTGGAGCTGCTGGCTCGTCCTGACCATCGTGCTGGTCACGCAGCTCTACATCCTTTCTTCCCAAGAGCTCACCCTGCCCGGATTTGCTCTGCGCCAAATCGAAACCCAACTCGAAGAATCGGGCCTGCGCGCCACGTTTGGTCGCGCCGCGTTTGATCCCACCGGACAGATTTTGATCGAGAACATGCGCGTGTCGCTCCCAGCGTTTGCCGAACCGGTGCTGACCGCCCGGTCCGTCTTCGTCCGCGTAAATCCGGTGCCGCTACTCGCCGGCCGGATTGAGGCGCGCGAAGTGCGGCTCAGCGGCGTCATCCTATCCGCGCCGGCGATGCTCTCGCCGACGGGCCGGACGGAGGAACTGTTGCGCGACTTCGACGCCACGCTTGAACCGAAATCGAAAACCGTGGTGATCCGCCAACTCACGGGGCGCTTCGCCAACCTCACCCTCACTGCGCACGGCACAGTGGTGCTCGTCCCCTCGACCGAAAAGCGCGCGGCCTCCGCCGTCGTCGCCGACTTCATCGCGCATCGCTTCCCCCTGCTCTGTCGGCAGGCCCTCGATTTCTCCAACCGCCTCGTCGACTTCGAAGCGCCGTCGGTGCACCTGGAGTTTTCCCCCTCGGCCTCCGGGGCCGCCACGATCGATGTCCGCGCGGCGGCCAGAAGCCTCCGCGTGCCCGGCCCGGTCGAGGTGGAAGCGGAGGACGTGCGCCTCGCCACGCGCGTGCTGCTTTTCGGCGACGCGCCCTCCTCCGATTTGGAAATCACCGCCGCCCGCGTGCGCTTGCCGAAGGAGACGGTCGTCACCGGCCTGCGCGCCCGCATCCTAGGGCGTTTCCAATTCGCGGGCCCCGCTTTCGATCTGCGCGAGGTCAATCTCACGGCGACGGCGGTGGCCACGGCCGATGTTGAGGTCCGGACTTTGTCCGCCCAGATTTTTCCGCGCCCGCTGCCCACCATTGAGAGTAGCGTCGTCGCCACGATTTTCGGCGCGCCCCTCGCCGTCCAGGCCGAAACCGATCTTGGCGCGCGCCGCGCCACCGTGCGGTTCCGCGGCGCTCTTTCTCCGGAAGTTCTCAACGTCGTCAGCGCGCGGGTCGGCACCGACGTGCGGCGGTTTTTCAATTTCAAATCGCTCTTCGTCGAGCAAGGTGAAGCCCGGTTTGGCGACGGACTCGCGTTCGAGCGGCTCAAAGCCCGCGTCATTGTCCCGCACTCCGATGCTTACGGAATCACCCTCACGGACGCCCGCACCGCGGTGGAACTCACGCCCACCTTTTTCTACGCGCCCGAGGCGTTCGCCCGCATCGGCGAAAATTTCGCGCGGGGCAGCTACGAACAGGATTTTCGCACCAACCGCTACCGCTTCCTCCTCGCCGGCCAACTAAAGCCGCTCGCCATCTCCGGGTGGTTTCGCGAGTGGTGGCCGAATTTTTTCCAGGAGTTTGAATTCCCCGCCGGCCCGCCCGCCGCCGAGGTCGACGTGGCCGGCACTTGGCGCGAGGGAGGGAAATCCAACGTCTTTGTTTTTGCCGACACCGATCGGCCCGTGGTGCGCGGGGCCGCCCTCGAGCGGGTGCGCACGCGGCTTTTCATCCGACCGGGCTTCGTCGATGGCCTTGAACTCCGCGCCACGCGCGGCGAACAGGAAGCCACCGGGACCTTCACCTACCGCGCCGACCGCTTTACCCAGGAATGGCACACCCTCGATCTCGATCTCGAGTCGAACTTCGATCTCAAAACCGCCGGGCAGATCATCGGTCCCGTGAGCACCGCGTTTCTCGCGCCATTCCAGATCGCGCAACCGCCCGAGCTGAAAGTCGCCGGCCAGTTTGCCGGTGCAGCCGCTCCGGGCGGCGCCAACCTCCGGCTGCGCATTGGGGCGCGGACGAGCGGGGATTTTCGTTTTCACCGCTTCCCGCTGCAAGACGTGGCGTTTGCCGCCACAATTGACCACGACGAGATCGCACTCGACGACATCACCGGCACGTTTGCCGGCGGGGCCGTCACTGGCCACGCCCGCGTGTGGGGCGCCGGCTCCAACCGCCGCCTCGGGTTTGATCTCGCGCTGGAGGATGCCGGCCTCGGACCGGCGGCCGGCGCGCTGGGGGATTTTTTCGCCGCCCGGAAGAACGAGCCCCCACCCACGCCCGGGAAGTTCATCCAGCAGAAGGCCAACGTCCGCATTAGCCTGGCCGCTTCGGCCGAGGGCAGCTTCACCGACGCGTTCAGCTATCGTGGGGCTGGCAGCGCCGTGCTGCGGGGCGCCGAGATTGGCGAAGTGCCCTTGCTCGGCGCGCTCTCGGAGCTTTTGAAGTTCACGTCGCTCCGCTTCACCGAAGCCCGCGGGAATTTCAAGATCGAGGGGCCGAAGCTCGTCTTCCCCGAAGTCACACTCCGCGGCGCAAACTCCACCGTCGATGCGCACGGCACCTACGCCCTCGATCGGCAGCAACTCGATTTCAACGCCAAGCTCTTCCCGTTTCAGGAGAGCGAGAGCCTGTTCAAGTCCGTCGTCGGCGCGGTGCTCTCGCCGCTGTCGAATGCATTTGAGGTCAAGCTCACGGGATCGTTCGCCAAACCCGAGTGGAATTTCGTGATGGGCCCCACGAATTTTCTGCGGGCGCTGGCCGGTCCGGATGAGGCCACCGCGAAAATCGACAAGCCCGCCGGCGAGGCCCCGGCCCCCTCGTTCAGCGAAAAAAGCCCCAGCACGCCGCCCGCACCCGAAACTACTCCGGTGCCGGCAAAGCCCTTGGAATAGGGACGTCGGAATGTCGGTCCGCACGCAGGGAAACACGTTGCTCCCGGACGGGTCGTCCGTTTTGTTCCCGGCCAAGATCCGATGACCCACCCCTCCGCGTCGCTGCAGCGCACGTGGCCAGAGCAATTATCGCTCGGCTGTGCCAGTGCTCTCGCCCTCGTCGGCGTGGCGACGCTCGCCGGATGGGGATTGTCCATCGACGAACTGCTGCAGCCCTTCGGACCGCACGCGGCTCTCCCGGTCGAAAACGCTCTTGGGTTCCTGGCGCTGAGCGTCGCCTTGTTTGCCCTTGAAGGTGGCCGGCGGAAATTGCTCCTGCTCGCCGCCGGGGTGGGCGCGGGGATTGGGCTGCTCACGATCGGCCGATTCGGTTTCGGACTGGAGGTGCCGTTCGACCGGCTTTTCTCCACGGCCCAACCGCTGGGGCCGACGGGAACTACCAGCCGAGCTTCCTTGATTGGCGCGCTGGGCCTCGTCCTCGGCGGCGGCGTGCTGCTTTTAAACGTCAGGGATCGGGCGGCGAACTGGCGACGCCTGGCCGGAGCGGTGAGCGGTTCAGTCATCGGCTCGGCGGGACTCTTCACGCTGCTGGGCTACCTCGCGGATCTCCGGCCGGTCTATACTTGGGGCCTGCAGCAGCCGGTCGCTCCCGCGTGCGGGATCGCGCTCACGCTCCTGGGTCTGGCGCTGCTCCACCGGGCCTGGCGCGAAACCACCAATGCGGAGGGCGATGCCCCGGTGTGGGCACCGCTCCCCATCGTCATCGGTTGCGCCACGCTCACCCTCGCCCTGTGGATCGGGTTGACGGCCAGCGAACGCACCTACACGGCGCAGACAACCCAAGAGCAGATGGATTTGTTCGCTGCGCAAACCAAGGACTCGATCGAAAAACAATCTGGCGAATTCGAGCGGATGGCCCGGGCGTGGGGCGACGGACCCGATAACGCCACCGCCGAGTGGGAAGCGGCGGCCACGCGCCAGATGCAACAGGATGCCGCCGCGCTCGGGTGTGTTAAGATCTCCGTGCTCGGTGCCGCGGCGCAGCCGCGCTGGTCGTTTCCCCTCGGACAAACCGAGCGCCCCCGCGTCATCTCCCCCAACGTCGAGGAAGATCTGCGCGCCGCCCTCGCGCAGGTGAGCCGCAGCGCTGCCCGTCCTGCGATCGTGATGGGCATGCCCCTCACCGTCGCTGAGCCTGCGACAATGGGTTTCGTGATCTACGCGCCCGTGATTCGAGCCGGGCAACTCGCGGGATTTGTCGCCGCGGAATTTTCCTACCGGCGTTTTTTCGATAACATCGCGACCGCCCGCGCGAAGTTGCAAGATGAGTATCACATCGCGGTCAATCTGGCGGGCGAATCCGTGTTCCAGCGCGCCGCCGCCGATCCCGCGCGCAATCCGAACTTCACCCTTGAGCGCACCTACCTGCTCGCCGAACGCCGCCTGCGGGTGAGTTTCACCCCCTCCGCCGCCACGCTGGCGCAGAATCGCCGCTACCTCCGGGAATTCGCCCTAGCCGCGGGACTTGGGATCACGGGTTTGCTGGGTCTCAGCGTGCATCTCGCGCGCCGTTCCCGGGCGGGCCAGCGCGCGGCCGAGCTTTCGAATCGAAAACTCTTTGCCGAAAATGAGGAACGCCGCCGGATCGAGGCCCGCCTCAAGGTGGCCGATGAGCGCCTCCGCCTCGCCCTCGACTCCACGCAGATCGGGATCTTCGAGTGGAACGTGGCGTCGGGCCACGTCTACTTTAGCCCGGGACTGTGGGCGATGCTCGGCTACGATCACACGCTCATGCCCGCGACCGTGACCGCGTGGCAGGCGCTGATCCATCCCGAGGATCTCGCGGTTTATCGGCGGCGGATTGACCCGCAGCTCGAAGGAAACGCGTCGTTCATCGAGCCGGAGTATCGGGTGCGCAAGCGCAACGGCGAGTGGTGCTGGGTTTACAGTCGTTCGAAATCCGTCGCGGCCGGCGCCGACGGACGTCCCACCCAGATCATCGGCACCGTGCAGGACATCACGGCCCGCCGCGAAGCCGAGGCGGCCTTGCGCGAGAGCCAGTCCGAAGCGCGCAAGCTTTCGCTCGTCGCTTCCAAGACCGACAGCCCCGTGTTGATCGGCACGGCCGACGGATTGATCGAGTGGGCCAACGCGGCGTTTTGCCGCGTGATGGAATATTCGCTGGAGGAAGTCGTCGGCCGCAACCCCGCGAAATTTTTGGTCGGGCCGGAGACCAATCCCCGCACGACCGCGCGCATCCGCGCCGCGATGGCGCGCGGCCAGGGCATCAGCACCGACGTCGTCAACTACTCCAAGTCCGGCCGCAAATTCCACCTGCACCTCGAAATCCAGCCCGTGCGCGGCGTCACCGGGAAGATTGAGAATTTCATCGCTGTCGAGACCGACATCACCGCGCGCGTCGATGTCGAACAACAGTTGCGCCGCGCCAAGGCCGAGGCCGACGACACCTCGCGGGCCAAGAGTGATTTCCTCGCCTCGATGTCGCACGAGATCCGCACGCCGATGAACGGCGTGATCGGCATGACCAGTCTCTTGATGGAGACGCCGCTGAATCCCGAGCAGCGCGACTTCGTGAACACCATCCGCACCTCCGGCGAGGCGCTGCTCACGATCATCAACGACATCCTCGATTTTTCCAAAATCGAGTCGGGCAAGATGGAATTGGAGCAGACTCCCTTCGACCTCGCAGTCTGCCTGGAGGACGCGCTGGATCTTTTCGCGCTGCAGGCTTCGGCTAAAAAAGTGGAGCTGGGTTACTTTATCGCTCCGGATGTCCCCGCGTGGATTCGGGGCGATGTCACCCGCCTGCGCCAGGTGATCGTGAATCTCGTGAACAACGCCGTGAAATTCACCCCCAGCGGCAGCATCGCCCTGGAGGTGCGGCGGTCCGCCTCGGAGCCGGTGCCCGTGAGCTTCCCATCGAGCCGGGCGCCCATGCCCATAAAAATAAAACTGGAGTTCACCGTGCGCGACACCGGCATCGGAATTCCGCCGGACCGGGTCGACCGGCTCTTCAAGGCCTTTAGCCAAGTCGACTCTTCCACCACGCGCAAATACGGCGGCACCGGCCTCGGCCTCGCGATCTGCCAGCGGCTGTGCCAGCTCATGGGCGGCCAAATTCGCGTCGAGAGCGGCGTGGGCCAGGGCTCGGCGTTTGTCTTCACCATCGACACGCACGGGGCCGACGCCGAAGCGGAGGTGGATGTAGTGCGCACCGCCGGCCCAATCCGCAGCGGCCTCGTGCTTTGTGTCGGGGCCAGCAAAATCACGGCGGCCCGGCTGCACGCCGTGTTCGCCCGCTGGGGCGCGGGCTGTGTCGTCGTGCCCGATGCCGCGGTCGCACTCGCCACGGCCGAGAAGCTGCCGCACCCACCCAGCCTTGTCGTCATCGATGGCGGCGATATGCGCGCCCCGGTAACGCTGGACATTTTGACCGCGCTGAAATGCCCGCGCCTCCTGCTCCATCCCTTTGGCCAGCCGGCTCCGGCCGGACCGGGCGACGGGCAGCCGTTTGCCTCCACCACTATTCCGCTGCGCACGAGTGCGCTGGTGCAGGCCATCCAAAGTCTCTTCGCGCCCAAAACCAGTGAGGTCACCCCGATCCAGAAAGACGCCAGTCGATTGGTCGCCGAAGATTTCCCCCTCGAAATCCTCCTCGCCGAGGACAACGCGGTGAACCAGAAAGTCGCCCTGCGTTTCTTGGAGCGGCTGGGTTATCGCGCCGATGCCGTCGCCAACGGACTGGAGGCGGTCAATACGCTCGAGCATCGCTGCTACGATCTCGTTTTGATGGACCTGCAGATGCCGGAGATGGACGGCTTCGAGGCCACCCGCCAAATCCGCAGCCGCGTCCCCCACGACCGCCAGCCCAAGATTGTCGCGGTCACGGCCAACGCGATGCAGGGCGACCGCGATGCCTGCCTTGCAGCCGGCATGGACGGCTACATCTCGAAGCCCGTGAAGATGCACGAAATCTCCGAGGTGATTCGAAAGCTCTTCGGCAAACCCGAGACTTCCGATCCCTCGCAACAGACGATCGGTTGAGGGCGCGGAGTGGCGGCCCCTCGTCACCCCGGCGGTTTCAAACGTTCACACCAGCGTGCACAGCGCCGCCATTTCCGCCGCCCGCGCCGGATCGGAAACAAGGTTGTTCAGCTCGTGCGGGTCGCGCTCCAAATCGAAGAAAAGCCACGGCGTGCCATCAGCGTTGAGCACGAGCTTGCGCGTGGAGGTGCGCACGCCGCGCCACACGCGGTCGCATTGATGCGGCAGTGCGACGACGCTCGGCATCGAGATCCGCGCGACGGGATTTTCGACTTGGGATTTTCGATTTTCGATTCTCGCGAGCGTGAAGGCGGGCAAATCAAGCAGCGAGATTGGCGAGTTGTCGCGGCGCGGCGGTTCGCCCGGAGTGCGCACGAGCAGCGGCACGCGCACACTCTCCTCGTGCGGCCAGCCCTTACGGAAGAGCCCGCGCGCGCCGTGCATGTCGCCGTGGACGCTGGTGAAGCCGACGAGGGTTTTGTCGCGACTGACTCGCGCGAGCAAGCGACTGATCGCTCGATCTGTCGCCTCGATGTGCGCGTAGTAGCCAGCGAGTTCGCGCCGGGCCCGAATCTCGGCGTCGCCGCCACGCGGCACATTCGCCGGTAAAATGATTTCGCTCGGGTCGCGAAATGCGACGCCCGCGGCCGGCGCATCGTAAGGCGGATGCGGCGCTTCCAGACTCACGACCGCAAACCAAGGCGAATCCTTTCTCGATATTTGGATTTGGGCGTTCGCGTTCTGCTCGCTGAGCCAACTCGCCGCGCGGTCACACAGCACGTCACTTTGATAGCCGGAGAACTTCCGTGGCTCCGGCAACCGCGAGCCATGCAGCCACGGATCGTTCAATTGAAAACCACCCTCGAAGCCCTCCCAGAATTCAAAGCCGCCGCGCGCTTCCGGCGGCACGATCACCTTTGCCGCGTCCTCGCCCACGAGCGGCACGCGCGGGTCGCGGCGACCCACGCCCCACTTGCCAAAGAACGCCGTTGCATAATCACGTTTGCGCAGCTCGTGCGCAAACGTGCGCGCCCCGAGCGGCAGCGGATCGAAGTAGTCGCGGAGGCCGTTTTCCGGCGACGGCACGCCGGTGAGCAGGGCCGCGCGCGCGAACGGCCCGAACGGATGCGGCGTGACCGCCTGCGTGTAGTTCACGCTTTCCGCCGCCAGCGCGTCGAGACACGGCGTGCGCACATTCGGATCGCCAGCGTAACCGCAGGCCTGTGCGCGCCACTGTGTCGTTACGATCCAAAGAATGTTGGGCGGCGAGCGCACCACCCGAGTCCAGTCGGGGACCGAGGAGGCTCAACGCAAAACGTGCGCCGCGATGTGCGCGCCGGAGAGAATACCGTTTGCCAGCACCGACCCGAACGCTTGGATGACGCGCAACTACCTTCGCCACCGAAGGCGATGCCCGAGCCCCGAAATCCCCTTGTCCGCATGAAACTCCGCTCCTTCTGCACGCTTTGCTCCCCGCTGTTGCTGCTCGTCAGCACCGGCCACAGCGCCGTCTCCACCGGCAATCCGTTTTATGGCGACGCGCCCGACGCCACCCACCCGTGGGCGATCCATGATCGCAATCGGCCGCAGCCTAAGCGCGTCGAGCCCGGCACGTTCAGCACGCCCGCGCAACCGGGCCAGCCGCCGTCTGACGCCATCATTCTCTTCGACGGCACGGCCGCCTCTCTCGCGAAATGGGAAGCCGACACCAAGCCGGGCGAACCCAGCACGTTGACGAAGTGGGTCGTGAACGACGGCGCGCTGGAGTGCGTCCCACGGTCAGGCCAAATCCGCACCAAAGAAAAGTTCGCCGACTGCCAGCTTCACGTCGAATGGGCCGCCCCGAAAAATGTGCAGGGCGACAGTCAGGGCCGGGGCAACAGCGGCGTGTTCCTCATGGGCATCCTCGAAGTTCAGGTGCTCGACAACTACAACAACCCGACCTACGCCGACGGTTTCGCCGCCTCCGTTTACGGGATCAATCCACCGCTCGCGAACGCGCTGCGCGCGCCCGGAGAGTTTCAGGTTTACGATATCATTTTCCGCCGCCCCGTTTACCGCGACGGTAAGCTGGTCGATGCCGGCTACATCACCGTTTTCTGCAACGGCGTCCTCATGCAGGACCACACGCCGATCGAGGGGCCGGGCGGACACATGCGGCGTTTCCCGATGCGGCCGTTTCCCGACGCGGGCCCGCTGACCCTGCAAGACCACGGCAATCCCGTTCGCTTCCGCAATATTTGGTATCGCCCCCTCCCGCCGCGCTCCAGCGAAGGCGGCACCGACGGCGCGCTCACCGCTGATGCCACGACGGCGAAGCGCAAGGCAATCGCCGCCACGCTTCGCGCCGAGGCCGCCACGCTCACCGCCGGCTCAACTGCCGCGATGCTCCGCTACGCCGAATCACTCTGCTACGAGAAGGACTCCGCCACCGCCCAACAGGTCGAAAAGATGGCCGCGAGCTACGTCATGGGTGTGAAATCGCTGCCATCCGCCGAACTCGAAAACAAGAAAGGCGAAATCACGAACGTGACCAAAGCGTTCCAGTATCTCGCCAGATTCAGCCTCATGGCGAAGGACTTCGCGCCCACCACCGCGCTCGAACAGATCGTGAAGGCTCAGGGTTGGGATCAGCCGCCGGGGAAACAGAATCAGAAGAAAAAGCAGTAAGTGCGATCGTCCCGGTCGTCCGGCGGGCGCATGCAGTTTCTTGCCGCGACCGGCACTGGACGTAGCGCAGTCAGCTTGACCGCGTTCTCCGACCCAACACGGCGGCCCGTGCTACGTCACGGCCGTGTTTCCTCTACTGTGTTGGGCACGAAACTGGGATGCGCCCTCGTCATCCCGCCGTAGCCGTCCGCGCCAGCTGGACTGTCAGGCCCAAATTGTGCGTTAAGCTCCGCGCGTCTCCGCGTTCAATCCCGGCTTTGCTACGGCCATATTCCCCTCGGCCGGCGCCTCATTTAGAACCTGCTCCCCCCATTCCGGACGTTTCACATACTCCCCGTGTGATTCCCCGTTCACGGAATAACCGCTTTGACCCAAACCTCCATGACCATTCCCGCATCCCCGAAATTCGCCTCCGCCCTACGCGCCCATTTGCGGTCGCTGGCCGCGTTTATTATCACGGCCTTCGCCCTCATCTTCACCGCCCAGCCAGCGCGAGCACAGACCGCAGCCGGCACTGTCGCCGGCACCGTGATCGATTCCACTACGGGGAAATATCTCGAGGGCGCTGAGATCACAATCGATGGCACTGCCCTCCGGGCCGTCTCTGCCCGCGATGGTTCGTTCGCGCTCACGAGCGTTCCTGCCGGTCCGCGCAACGTCACTGTGACCTACCCGGGCCTCGAAGCGAAATCCTCCGCCATCACCGTGCAGGCCGGGCAGACCGCCAGCCTCCCCGTCCGCCTCAGCGGCACCGAAATCATCACGCTCGGCGAATTCAAAGTCGCCGGCACGAAGGAAGGCATGGCCCAGGCCATCGCGATGCAAAAGGCCTCGGACCAAATCAAGGTCGTCGCCGCGGGCGACCAATACGGCGACATCGCCGAGGGCAACGCCGCCGAATACCTGAAGTTTCTCCCCGGCGTCGGCATCGACTACAACGCCAACGACGCCCGCGCCGCCACGCTCCGCGGCATGAACACCGCCTTCACCAACGTCACGATGAACGGCAACCCGATCGCGAGCGCGACCTCCGGCAACGCCAACCGCCGCTTCGAGTTCGAGCAGGTCGCGATCAACAACGTCGAAAGTGTTGAGGTGTTCAAGACCCTCACGCCCGAGATGCAGGCCACCAGCACCGGCGGCTCCATCAATCTTGTCACGAAGAGCGCTTTCGATCGCCAGGGCAGCCTCTTCACTTACCGCACCTACCTTCAGGCCACCGACAGCGATCTCTATCTCCGCAAGACCGAGGGCTGGGGCCAGGAGAAGACCCGCAAGATTCTGCCCGGAGTCGATCTCAACTACGCCTCCCGTCTCACCGAAAACCTCGGCTACAACGTCGCCTACAAAAATTCCCAGCTCTTCAACAATTACCCGCGCTCCTCGTATTCCTACCAATACAATCCGGCGAACGGCGGCAACCCCGACCGGCCCGCGATCAACAATTGGAATCTTCAGAACGAACAGAAAAATACCCGCCGCCAGTCCTTGTCCGGTCAGGTCGATTACCGGCTCGCCGAGCGCACCAAGCTTTCGGTCAACGGCCAGTGGAACTACTACGATCTCCTTTTCACCGATCGCGTGCTCACGATCACGTCCGGCGCGCTGCCCGCCCTCAGCACGACCGGCACGCCCGGCTACTCCGGCAATACCTTCACCGGCCCGACCGGCGGCGGCAGTGCCGCGATCCAGACGATCAACCGTTCCAAGTCTGGCGTCACGTGGAGCAGCGGCGCCAGCCTCAGCCACGAGTTTGCCGGCGGATCGAAACTCGAGGGCAGCACCTACTGGAGCCAAGCCTACAGCAAATACCGCGACACAGCGCGCTCTTGGTATTCTGACGCCACGATGACCCGCACCGGCCTCACCGTGAAATTCACCGACCTCGGTGAAACCGTTCCCACCTACGTCCTCACCGACAGCACCGGTGCCATCGCCGATCTCCGGGACGTCTCGAAATTCAGCATGACGCAAATCCGCAGCCGCCCGCAGACGGGTGTGGACACCAAGGATGGCGCCTCGCTCGATTTCAAAACTCCGCTCGGCTCCCTGCCCGCGACGGTGAAAATCGGCGCACGCGTCGATGAAACCGGCCGTAACATCGACAATCGCGTCTTCAACCGCACCGGCACCAGCGTCGCCACCGGCTTCGGCGGCACGTCGGCCGTCACCGGCGCGCAACTCGCCGGCCTCGTCGACCAAGGTTTCTCGAATCACGGCATCGGCTACGGCCTGCCTGCGTATAACTTTATCAGCGTCTATTCCGCGTTCACCCAACTCGGCGGCAACAACTATCTGCCCTACACTCCCGCCAACGATTTGATTTCCCGTTTCGATGAGGAGACCAAGTCCACCTACGCGCGCTTCGATGTGAAGCCCACGACTAATTTCCTCATCGTCGCTGGCGCGCGCTACGAGGATCGCGCCGTCGATATCGAAAATCGCCTTTCGACGCTCCCGCGCATCCTTACCGGCAAGTTCGAGGACAAGAGCTGGTTCCCTTCGCTCAATCTGAAATACAATCTCACACGCAACCTTCAGCTCCGCTTCGGTGCCGCGAAATCCATCGGGCTGCCTGACTACGGCGACCTTACGCCCGGTGCCCCCACCATCACCGATCCCACGGCGAACGCCCGCGGCCGTGTCGCAATTTTCAATCCGAACTTGGAGCCGTTTAACGTCACCAACTATGACGCCAGCGTGGAATACTTCTTCGGTCAGGGTGGGCTCATCTCGGCCTCAATCTTCCGCAAGACGTTTAAGAACTCCATTGTCGATGCGACCCAAACACTCGACGCCGCAACTGCCGCCTCGCTGGGTATCGCGCAAGGCCAGCTCAACAGCTCGTTCGACCAATACGATGCCAGTTACAAATTCAACATTCCTGACACCGGCAATTACAACGGCATCGAGCTCAGCTACGCCCAGCGCTTCACCTTCCTGCCAAAGCCGTTCAACACGCTCGGCCTCCAGATGAACGCCACGCTCCTGAGCGTCGATCCCATCAAGACCAACCGCGTGCTTAACAACAGCGTCACGGATCCGAACCTCAACGGCGCGCTGCTGAATCAGGTAAACAAGAACCTCGAAATCGCCGCCGTGAAGCGCGCCTTTAACGTCGTCCTGAATTACAGCGTCGGTAAATTCGGCTTCACCGTCACCTCGAACTACACGGGCAAGGTCCTCAAGGCCGCCAACCGCCAGACGGTGAAATACAGCAACGAACCGGTGAACCGCTACGCCTTCGAGTATGTCTCGCAGGCGCCGCGTGAGCTCGTGGACTTCCGCGTGGACTACAAACACAACCGGAAATTCACGCCCTACTTTCAGGCGCGAAACGTGTTCGGGCGCGGCATCGTGACCTCCACGAGTTTCCTCCCCTCGAACCGCGCCGAATACGGCGACCCGATCTACGAGCTCGGCGTCCGCGGCGTCTGGTAAGCAAAGTAGCTGAGGCGCCTCTCCTCCGTTTCGCACTCGAAAGAGATCTCCAAGGCCCGCGATCCTCGCGGGCCTTTTATTTTCCTCAGCTCAAGGCCCCCTCACTTCACCCGTTGCATCTCGGCCTCCGCGATCGCCGCGGCGTGAAAGCGCACCTCGCGGATCACGCCTTTGAACCAATGCACCAGATTCTGCCTCACCCCGAGCGAGATCTGGCCCGCCGCGAGTGGCGCGAAGGTCGTGGCCTTTTCCAGCTCCTTTTTCCCGTCGACGAAGTGCGCCATCGTCATGCCATCGTAACGCAGCGCCACCCAGTGCCAGCGCCCCGTCGGATGCAGGCGCTGCGGATCGATCAGCGCGACACCGCTGCCCGGCGTCGCGTTGGTGAGAAAGGTGTCGAGCCACCAGCCGCCCTTGCCGTCGAGCCGCGTCTCGATCATCGCCCGCGATCCCTTCGCGTCCTGGGCGTGAAAAAAACGCTGCTCTGCCGGCCCGCCCTCCGCCGGCCGAAACAAAACCTCGATCGTGAATCGGCGCGCGCCCGCCACCGGAATCGCCGGCAGGAGCACGCCGTCCTTCACCCCGTCGAAAGCGAGCGCCTTCGTCCCCTCCCCCTCGACGACCCGCGGCGCACCGATCACCGTGACAGAATGGCCGCCGATTTTTTCCGTGCTGTCCAAGCGCCAGATTTCGACGCCCACGACCGGACAACTCGCGTAGAGAAAAATGAATGCCAGGACCGCAAAGGATTTCACGGCGCGACGCTACCCAACCTACGCACCGCCGCGCAACTCCGCTTGCCGCCACCCGCTCGGCTCACTCAAATCCCCGCATGACGCTCCACGAAACCGAGTCCGTTGATCTCCCCACACCAACCGGCCCGATGCGCACCTATATGTTTCGGCCAAGCGCGCCCGGACGCTACCCGGGGATATTGCTCTACTCGGAAATTTTCCAAGTCACCGCGCCCATCCGCCGCACCGCCGCGTTGCTCGCCGGCCACGGTTTCGTCGTCGCCGTGCCGGAAATCTACCACGAGTTCGAGCCCGCCGGCACTGTCCTCGCTTACGATCAAGCCGGTGCCGATCGCGGCAACGCGCTCAAGACCACCAAGGAGCTCGCCGCCTACGACGCGGACGCCCGCGCCGTGCTCGCGTTCTTGAAAGACAATGAGCACTGCACCGGCCGCATCGGCGTCATGGGCATCTGCATCGGCGGCCACCTCTCGTTCCGCGCTGCGATGAACCCCGAAGTCGCCGCCGCCGTCTGCTTCTACGCGACCGATATCCACAAACGTGGCCTCGGCCGCGGCATGAACGACAACTCCCTCGACCGCATCCCCGAAATCAAGGGTGAGTTGCTCATGATTTGGGGCCGGCAAGATCCGCACGTGCCGCTTGAGGGCCGCATGAAAGTCCAGGCCGCCCTCAACGCCGCCGGCACACACTTCACGTGGCATGAGTTCAACGGCGCCCACGCCTTCCTCCGCGACGAGGGCTACCGCTACGACCCCGAACTCGCCCTCAGCTGCTACCGTCTCGCGGTCGATCTCTTCCGCCGCAAGCTGGGCGCAGGAGACGTCCGCACCACGGCTTCAACCACAGGCGTGGGTGAGGCCAGGCACTGACATGCCAACGCCACTCCCGCGCATGTCCGCCGCGGCAATGTTTGAGCAGTATCGGACCGAATTCCGCGCCCGCCCCATCGCTGGATACGCCTTGGAGGTTTTCCCGGACCTCTGCCGCCATACCGCGGCGGACTCCCGACACGAAGGGCATGTGGTATTCGCCGACCTAAGTCCCGAAACCGCAGGCGAGCGAATCGACGCGCAGATTCGACACTTCGAGCGGCTTGGGCAGCCGTTCGAATGGAAGGTCCACGACTTTGACCAGCCGGCCTCGCTCAAGTCCCTGCTGGAAGCGCGAGGCTTTGGTTGCGGCGATGTAGAGGCCTTTCTTGTCGCAGACCTTGAAGAAGGGCCCGAGTTCGAAGCCCGCCGGTGCGGCGCACGAATCGAGAGAATCACCGATGCGAAAGGTATCAGAGACTTCATCGCAATTGAGGAGGCCGTTTGGCAGGAGGCCTTCCCCACTCACTTCGCGAGATACACCCGCGAGTTGCACTCTGCGCCTGACATCACCTGTTTCTACTGCGCCTACGTGGTTGATCAGCCGGTAGCGGCGGGACGCATCTTATTCCCGGCCGGATCGAGCTTTGCCAGCCTCTGGAGCGGCAGTGTCCTGCCAGCGATGCGCGGGCGGGGAGTGTATTCCGCGCTTCTTGCCCAACGCATCGCCGAGGCCAAGTCTCACGGCTACCGTTTCGTCACGGTTGACGCCGAGCCCATGAGCCGGCCGATCTTGCTCAAAAAAGGTTTTGAGCACGTGTGCTGGACCTATCCGATGCGCCGCCGGCAGTAAGGCACGAGCTATCACGAGGGCATTTCGGTTTCCGCCTCCGTTCGCGTCTGATTTCATGCTTCCCGTAGCAACTCTCAGGTCTTCACTGTCACCGCTGATGTTGCAGCACGTCACTTCGAATCATTCTGGTGGGCAGCAAGCTGTCTCAGTCTGGTGCGCTGCCGGGGTCCTATTCGTCGTTTCCCTCGCGACCTATTGGAACACCCTCGGCGTGCCGTTTTTTTTCGACGATCCAATCGCCATTGTCGAAAACCCGTCGATTAGAAACCTCGCGTCACTGGGTGAAGTGTTGTCGCCACCGAACAACGGCAGCGGCGTCACCGGCCGGCCGCTGGTGAATCTCTCGCTCGCGATCAACTACGCGCTCGGCGGGATCAATCCAGCGGGGTATCATGCGGCGAACATCCTGATTCACGTGCTCGCGACGCTCGCTCTGTTCGGCGCCGTGCGGCGGACACTCCTGCTGCCGGCATTGCGCGAGCGCTTCGGCGAAGGGGCGCTGCCCCTCGCGTTTCTCACGGCCGGCCTGTGGCTGTTGCATCCGCTGCAAACCGAATCGGTCGCGTGCGTGATTCAGCGCACCGAGCTGCTCGTCGGGCTTTTCTATCTGCTCACGCTCTACGCTTTCACGCGCGCGACCGAAGCGCCGTCGCCACTCTGGCCAGCGCTCACGGTTGGCGCGTGCTTCCTCGGGATGGCGAGCAAGGAGGTCATGGTCTCGGCCCCGCTTACCGTGCTGCTTTACGACCGGACGTTTGTCGCTGGCTCGTTTGCTGCGGCGTGGCGGCAGCGGCGCGGAATCTACCTCGGGCTCGCGGCCAGCTGGCTGTTGCTCGCGCTTCTCGTCGCCTCGACGGGCGGCGCGCGCGGTGAGGCCGCGGGTTTCGGCGTCGGCGTCACCGCGTGGTCCTACGCGCTGAAACAGTGCGAGGCCATCGTGCTCTACCTGCGGCTCACCGCTTGGCCCAACCCGCTCGTGGTTTTTTATGGCGTCGACGTCGTCACCCATCCGGCAGAGGTCTGGCCGCAGGCGCTGCTGCTGATCGCGCTCGTCACTGCGACGCTCTGGGCCGCGTGGCATCGGCCGAAGCTGGGTTTCGTGGGCCTGTGGTTCTTCGCCATCCTGGCGCCAAGTTCCAGCGTGGTGCCGCTTGTCACTCAAACCGTGTCGGAGCACCGGATGTATTTGCCGTTGGTCGCGCCGCTCGTGCTCGCCGCCGGCGGACTTTATCTCGCTCTCGGCCGACGCGCCTACGCCGTCGCGGCACTCGCCGCCTTGGTCCTCGGCCTGGCCTCGCGCGCGCGCAATACCGACTACCGCAGCGAACTGAGCATCTGGACCGACACCGTCGCGAAAGTGCCGGGCAACGCCCGCGCACACATCAACCTCGGGGCCGTTCACTCTGCTGCGGGTAACCGCGCCGCCGCGCTCGCCTCCTACCAAACCGCCCTCCGCTTCGATCCGAATTCGCCCGACGCGCTCAACAACGTCGCCACGATCGCCATCGAAACCGGCCGACCGGCCGACGCGATCGAGCCGGGTCGTGCCGCGCTGCGGCTCCGGCCAAAACACGCGCTCGCCCACAACAACCTCGGCACCGCCCTCGTGCAGACGGGACAGGTCGCCGCCGGGGCCGAACACCTGCGCACCGCGATCGCGCTCAAACCGGATTTTCCCGAAGCGCACTGCAATCTCGCGTCCGCCTATCTCGTGCTCGGCGACGCCACCAAAGCCATCGCGCACGCCGAACGCGCGTTGCAGTTGCGACCCAATTTCGCCCTCGCGCACTTCCATCTAGCCGGCGCATTCATCCAAAACAATCAGCCTGAGCGCGCCATCGTCGAATTGGAGAACGTCATTCGACTTCAACCCGACTACGCCGAGGCGCACTCCAATCTCGGCAGCCTCCTCTACCGCGCCGGCGACCCGGCGCGCGCAATTCCGTATTACGAGACAGCGCTGCGCATCAAACCGGCATTCGGGGATGCGCGCGGCAACCTCGCGAGTGCGTTGCTGCAAACGGGCCGCACCGAGGAAGCCGTCGGCCACTACCGCGCCGCCCTTCAGCTGAACCCCAACCACGTCGAAACCCATTTCAATCTCGCGCTGGCCCTGCTGCGCTTAGGCCGGGATGCCGAAGCCGCGATCGAATTTGAAGCCGTGTTGCGGATAATTCCAGAAGACACCCGCGCGCGCAACGAACTGGCACGCTTGCGCAAAAAGTAAGGCGGGTTTTGCCCCGCACTTTCACGCGTTGGGTATGCGAGAGCGGGTCAGAGACCCGCCCTGCTTCCGATCACGCCGGTGTCGCTATTGCAACTTCGCCGGCATCGCCCGAACCCGCGCGGTGAGTTCATCAAACAGCGCGCCGGTGGATTGGCTGCGGATGTCGGTCCCGACTTGAATTGATTTCTGCAACGCGAAGCTTTTGAGCAGCGCGCAATAGTCGCTGTTCACCATGATGCCGAGCAGCTCCCCCGTCTTGGCGAACACGAGATCACCCCGCTTCGGCGCGAAGTCCCCAAAGAGCCGCTTGAAAAATCGGTTGTCGACGCGCACGAAATTCGGCTCCGTCGGGTCGAGCTTGAAACCAACTTCGCCGTAGCCGCGGCCGCCGCCGTCGATCAGCACGGCGTCGGGGAACTTGAAGGGGTCGGTGGCAATGGGATAAATTTTTGCGCCGAGTGCGGCAGCCTGGGTCGCCTCAAGCGGAATCACCACGACGCGCGGATCCTGGGCCAGGAATCCGACGCTGCCCGCCGCGTTGCGTGCACTGCCGTTGCGTGACAGCTCAACCGTGAGACTCTCCCAATCGAGGCCGACATCGCCCAGCGCGAAGACCGTCTCGGAGATGTGGAGGAGAGCGTAAATCTGGCGACCGTCGGTCACGAGCACGGTGTTGGTTTCCTTCGCGCGGCTGGCTTGGCCGAGGAAGCCCTTGCGGGTGCCGGCAAACGAAGCGGTCACCCGATTCGCACCAAAATCCGCAAACAACACGTTGGCGTTAATCGGCCGGTTGTCCCGAATCTCCTTCGTTAGCTCGACGGATTTTTCGGCGAGTTGGCCGACGCCCTGCGCGAGCTGCGCCGTCGACTCCTGCACTTTAATTCTCTGGCTGCGCTCGACCTCGACCTGACCTTCAAGTGCCTTGGCCTGGGTTTCGAGCGCCTTCGTTTTTTCCTGCAGATTTTTCTTCTGCTCTTCGGCGACAAAGAAGGCCGCGGTAAGGGTCTTGTTTTCCTTCCGCGCCTCATCGAGATCCCGTTCCCTTCGGGCCAGGTCATTTTTGACGCGCTCCGCCTCGGCCTGTTTCTCGGCGAGCTCACGCTGGATTTGTGCGAGCTGCTCTTTTGTAAGCGAGGCTTCCTGCGTCGCGGCGCTCACCTTCTTCGTCAATTCGGCGGCCGCGCGCTGGGCCTCGGTGAGCGTGGTGGCGACGGCGTTGCGCTCGTCGGCGATGCGATTCCGTTCCGTGCGCAGTTGGGTGAGGCTTTGTTCGCGCGCGGCGAGCGTTGTATCCGCCGTGGTGAGTTTCTGCGCGAGTTCGTCCCGGGCGGTTTTCTCGTCGTCGAGCGACCGGCGCATTTCCTCGACGAGATCCTGATCCTTCGTCACGGCGTTGGCCGCGAGTTCGGGCACCGGCGGTTGTTTGGACCGGGGCGGCTCCGCCGCTTCCCAACGCGTGAGCGCGAGGAGGGTCAGCAGCAGAAAATCACAGAGGATGAGCAGGAGCGTCTTGTTCATGACGTGCGCGAACTGCGGTTGGCGGCGTCCCCCTCCTCCAAGATCAACTGGCGCACATAGGGCCGCACGTGGCGGATCTTCACCAGCGCCACGCACGTGATGCCAAACAGATTCGAGGAAAACGCCGCAATGAGGTTGGTCTTGGCGATGCCGAGCGTGATGAGAACCATTGCCGCCGCCGTCCCACCGATGCCGACGTAGAGGCCGAGGTCGAAGAGATTTTCCTCATTCTTCATCAGCTGCTGTTTAACGACGGGCGAGACATTCTGCTGCGCGATCTCCCGGATTTTCATCAGGCAGAGGAGATAGACGGCGATTTGCAGCACGGCGAAGACAGCGATCGAGATCAGGTGGGTCGTTTCCATGGTGGTGGGGGATTGAGGCTCGGAAGAGGAAATGGCGCTCGCAACGACGAGCACCGGAAGCCGGTTTTGAAATTCGGAGGCGGGGGCTGCCTGCAGGAGAAAGGGCTCGGTCGAGACGAGCAGCAGCACTGCAAACAAAACGGAAACCACGCCGGCCTTCATCCGACCCGAGGCCCCGGCCAGAGCCACGAGCCCGCCCGGCCCGAGCAACCAGCGATCAAGTCCGCTCAGCACGAGCCAGACGCCGGCGAGCACGCCGAGGTATTTCAGCGCGAGCAGCAGTTGCGGATAGGCCAGGGCCAACTCGGCCGCAAAACCGAACGTCGGGCTGTCCGTGCGATTGACCGGGACTTTGCGCACGACGAGCTGCCGCACGGCGCCCTGACCGGCCGCGAGCGCGAGTTTCAAATCTTCCAATCCCGTTTTGCCAAATTCGATGAGATAAGCCGCCACGCGATCGGCCGAGTCGGAGAAAAGCGCCGCCGAGTAAATGATCGGCAGCTGGTCCGGCGCGACGCGCGCGAGGTGCGCATATTCGCCCAGGGTCTTGGTGCTGTCGGTGCGGCGCACGAGCTCCGCGAGCTGCGCCCAGTCGAGCCGCCGACCGAGGGACAGCAGGTTGACCAGAGCGGGCTCGAAAGCGCCCAGCTCCCTTTTCTCCAGCGCCTCATTCGTGAGACTGCGAATCTCGCGCTGGAGCGCAGGCGGAAAATGGCCGCGCTCATAAAGCAAACCGGTGAGTAGAATCAGCGCATCGAGGGGCTGGCCACCCGGCCGCATCGCCGGCACAAATCGCCCGGTGCCGGTCAGGTCGCGCAACTTTAAGAGCGACTGCACGCCCTCCGAACCGGATTTGGCGAGATGTGCGCGCAACGTGGCGCGAGCTTTCTCGGTGTTGAAAAAAGTCAGGACCGGCGTGCTGCCACGGCGTCCGGCGTCCGCACGCTGATTAAACAACGGATCCAAAATCGGATCCCAGCCGCCCCATGCCATCAGGCCCGGTTGCCGCAGCGCGAATTGCTTGAGCGCGGTCTCAAGGACGTCGGCCCGCGGATCGCCCGTCGCACGGGCGGCGGCCAGCACGAGCGCCGCGGGACCGATTTTCTCCACTTCGACCAAGTCGCGGCCGTAAGCGGCGAGCATTGGCGTGCCCGCACCGGCCGCGCGCAGCAGCGCGGGGCTCACCGATTTTAGGTTCACCGGTAGCAGCCACGCCGCGAGCGCGATCACCAAGCCGAGTCCGATTAGGAGCGGAGCGGCGAAGGCCGCAGACGAACGTGAGCTCGGGGAAGAGACGGTCATCAAACGAAGTATTTATTTGCCGGCGGGAATAGGCAATCCCACGCTGCGCCTCCTCCGACCGATGTCGCTGCGAATTGTTCACTACAACGAGCCCATTTTGCGCAAGAAGGGCGAGAAAGTCATCGCATTCGACGCAAATTTGGCGGCGCTTGCCGCCGACATGGTCGACGCCATGCACGACGCCGCGGGCATCGGCCTCGCCGCGCAGCAAATCGGCCGAGCGCTGCAGCTCTGCGTCGTCGACCTGCGGGAGTCGGACGCGGAGTTCGCTTGGGAACTCGATGGGGCCCGTCCACCGCTCCATCTCTTCATGCCGCTGGTGCTCGCCAATCCCCAGATCGCCGTGCTGTCCGGGACCGGGGAAACGGTTTACGAGGAAGGCTGCCTTTCTTTTCCAAAGATTCGCGGCGATGTCGTGCGCCCCGACGCCATCACGGTGAAGTTTCAGGACGAGCGCGGCGTGCCGCACGTGCTCAAATGCACCGGACTTTTCTCGCGCTGCATCCAGCACGAGGCCGACCACCTCAACGGCGTGCTCTTCATCGAGCGCATGGACAAGAAAACGCGCGCCGGGATCGATGAGGCCATCAAGACCCTCGCCAAGGACACCAAGACCGCGAAGAAGTAATTTTCCCATGACCCAAATTCAGAAAGCCGACGGCATGAACTACGCCCCGCAGGGCAAACCGAGTCCGGTCGTGAAGGCCGGCGAGTTCACGTTCGCCGCCGCGCACCTCGACCACGGCCACATCTACGGCCAGTGCAACGGCCTGATCGAGGCCGGCGCCGAGTTGAAGTGGGTCTACGATCCCGACGCCAAAAAAGTGGAGGCCTTCCGCGCGAAATACCCGCAGGTGAAAGCCGCGCGCTCGCTCGACGAGATCCTCGCTGACAGTGCGGTGAAGCTCGTCACCGCCGCCGCCGTGCCCTGCGACCGCGGACCACTCGGCCTCCGCGTGATGGCTGCGGACAAGGACTATTTCACCGACAAGACGCCGTTCACCTCGCTCGCGCAGCTCGACGCGGCGAAGGCGGCCGTCGCGATCACCGGGCGCAAATACATGGTCTATTTTTCCGAGCGGCTGCACGTCGAGTCGGCAATGTATGCCACCGACCTCGTCGCCGCCGGCGCGATCGGAAAAGTGATCCAAGTCATCGGGCTCGGGCCGCATCGCCTCGGCAAAGCCAACCGGCCCGCGTGGTTTTTCGAGAAGGCGAAGTTCGGTGGCATCCTCACCGACATCGGCAGCCATCAGTTCGAGCAATTTCTCACCTACACGGGTGCGACGGATGCGACGGTCACGCAATCGGCCGTCGGAAATTTCGCGAACCCCGACAAGCCCGAGTTCGAGGACTTCGGCGAAGCCTCGCTCCTCGGCGACAACGGCACATCGAACTACATCCGCGTCGACTGGTTTACGCCCGACGGCCTCAGCACGTGGGGCGACGGCCGCACCATCATCATGGGCACGAAGGGCACCATC
Organism: Opitutaceae bacterium; assembly: GCA_031411015.1. Lineage (GTDB taxonomy): Bacteria > Verrucomicrobiota > Verrucomicrobiia > Opitutales > Opitutaceae > ER46. The sequence goes on from JANOAF010000574.1 coordinate 24,824, forward strand.
GAGCTGCGCAAATACGTCGACCTCGCTCGCGACAAGGCCGGCGACAACGTTTACATCGTCGATGACAAGGGTGAGCGCTACCTCAACGTCGCCGGCCAAGTCGGCTTCCGTTTCTTTGGCCAGCTCATCCTTGACTGCCTCAACCGCACTGAGAAAGCCATGACCCAAGCCCACGCCTTCAAGGCGGCCGAGCTCTGCCTCCGTGCGCAACTCGCCGCCCGGAAGATCGCGTGAAAAAGGACCCAGAGGCCAGGGAGCAAAAAACCAACGGACTGCAGCAGCCCTCAAGCACGCGCACTCTGCTCGGAGCGATTCGGTCCCTTGGTCTTTTGGCCATTTAGTCTTTTGGTCCCTTTCTATGTCTTCCATCGCCACACGCACGGGCGACGACGGCACCACGAGCCTGCTTTACGGCCAGCGCGTGCCCAAGGATCATCCGCAGATCGAGGCGGTGGGGGCGTTTGACGAACTCAACGTCGCGCTCGGCGCGGTGAGGCCGCTGCTCGGCGTTAGCGCCCGCGAGCGCGAGCTGCACGCGTTCATCGTGGCGGTGCAGAAAAATCTCGTC
>JANOAF010000575.1:0-8059 GCA_031411015.1 Opitutaceae bacterium
CCATCGAACCGGGCGACACCCCCACGCGCAGCGCTGGTCGGCCATCGGGTCGCGCTAAGTCCGGGCCACGGCTACTATCTTAACGCCAGTTCACGATGGGTCCTGCAGCGGGATTTTTATAGCGGTATCGTAGAGGACTTCGTGAACCACGATTTCGTTTCCCTCGTGCAGCGTCTGCTCGCCGACGAGGGTGCTGTCGTTCTGCCGACGCGCAACGTCGACCGCGCAGCCAGCCTCGGCGAATCCGGTTTTCCGAAGTGGCAGGAGGCCGCGCGCTATCACATCAAGGCGCTCGGCGCCGCGCCTACGATTTGGAACGAGCCCGGTTTCGACGATCTCAGCCAGGACATCCGCTGCCGTCCACTCTACGCCAATTCCGTCAACGCCGAGCTGCTCGTCAGCGTTCACAACAACGGCGGCGGCGGCACCGGCACCGAGACGCTCTATGACACCAACCACAGCGCCGCCGCCGAGAGCAAACGCCTCGCCGATCTCCTCCACGCGCGCGTCATTGCCGCCATCCGGCGCGACTACAATCCGACGTGGGCCGACCGGCGCGTGCAGGTCTTCAACGGCAGCTACGGGGAAAATCGCCTCGCGACGCGCGCCGCCGTCATCATCGAAATCGCCTTCATGGATCGGCCGACGCCCGACAACGTCGCGCTGCGTGACGAGCGCTTCAAACAGATCGTGGCCGCCGCGATTCGCGACGGCATCCGCGAATTTCTCGACGGCACGACGGCGCTGGCACCGGCTTCGCCGGAGGGATTGCTCGCGACTGCAGAAGCCTCCGCCATCGCGCTGCGCTGGACCGACACCGCGACGAACGAAACCGGTTTCCGCGTGGAGCGAAAAACTATGCCCGCCTCCCCGTGGACGACCATCGCCACCCTCGCCGCCAACACGACCACCTATCGCGACACCACCGCCACGAGCGGCGCGAGCTACCTCTACCGCGTGCAGGCCTTTAACGCGACGAGCGTATCGGGGCAGTTTTCCAACGAAGCAGCGGCCGAAACACTCGCACCCGCGTTCGTGCTGAGTGTGTCACCGACCTCATCGCAAACGCGGAATTGGAACGAGGAGGCAGTCTTCACTCTCGGCTTGGTCGATGCGGCCGGGCGCGCCTTTTCTGGCGCTTCAATCGCGGTCCGCGATCTCGTCCGCAACACCAGCCAGACTCTCTCAGACGCGGATGCCGACGCCACCGGCCGGCTCACGTATCGCACCACCGTGCCCCCTGGCCAGAGCGATGGCACCTACCCGATCACGTTTCAGGCCGCTCGCGGCGGGAGCAATGTGGGCGCCGCGATCACGCGCGATGTGGTTGTGTCACGATCGCCGCCCGGCGCGCTCGGTGCGCCCACGATCCAAAGGCAGCCCTTGCCGCAAACTGTTCCCGCCGGAACGAACATGGGATTCTCGGTCATCACCTTCGGCGGCGGGCCCAACGGATCGTTACCTTCCTACCAATGGCTCTTCAACGGCGCACCGATTGCCGGTGCCACCAATGGCGTGATCGCGTTCACGCCGGTCACCCGCGCTCAGGCCGGCTCCTACGCCGTCGTAATTACCACGCCGTTCGGCTCGGTAGAGAGTTTGCCGACGCCATTGACGGTCACGCCCAACGCTTGGCTCTCGAATGCCTCGCTCCGGTCCACGCTTCTGAGCGCGCAGTCCTTGATTGTCGGTTTCGTGGTGCAGGGCGGACGCAAGGACCTGCTGGTGCGCGCGGCGGGGCCGGCGCTGTCGGCGTTTGGCCTCACGACTGCAATGGCAGACCCGCGGCTCGAGGTGTTCCGCGGCGGCGTCCGCGTCGCCGACAACAACGACTGGCCCGCGGCCCTCGCGCCAGTGTTTGCAGGACTGGGCGCGTTTGCGTTTCCCGCCGCAAGCCGCGATGCCGCGGTCCTGCAGGCCTTCGACGGTCCCGGCAGCGTAGTCGTCACCGGTAGCGCCGGCGGTGTCGTGCTCGTCGAAGGCTACGATGCGGGCACGAGCAGCGCCGTGCGCCTCATCAATCTCTCCGCCCGCAACCGCGTCGGCACCGGCGCCGACGCGATGATCGCGGGCTTCGTGATCGCGGGCACGGGCACGCAGCGCGTGCTGATCCGCGCGATTGGCCCCACGCTCGCCGCTTTTGGCGTCACCGCCCCGCTCGCCGATCCGCGGCTCGAAGTGCGCGACGCCACCGGGCTTATCGCCGAGAACGACAATTGGGACCCGAACCTCGCGCCGGTCTTCGCGCAGGCCGGCGCCTTCGCTCTCCCAGCCGGCAGCCGCGACGCCGCTGTGGTGCTCACGCTCCCCGCGGGACGCAGCTACACCGCGCAGGTCTCAGGCGTGGGCCCAGCGACCGGCGAGGCGCTGGTGGAAGTTTATGAGGTGCCGTGACGCCCGTGCTTGCTCCGTCTTCACTCCCTTTCAACCTGAGCTGCGTGCCATGCGAACCCTGATCTTAATCGGCATCTGCGCGGCGTGCGTCGGGGTCGCCATCTGGGAATGCCGGGATCGCGCCGACCGCACAAAAATGATCACGCAGGGCATCGTCGGGTTCGTGATCGGTTTGGTGTTTTGGAGATTCCTCATTTTCGTCGGCGTGTTCGATAACTGGTAGCCGGTGGCCAACTCCTGTGGGTGATTCATCACCGTGCGCGGGCGGAATCTGACTTACCGCGCACGCTGGCCTCCAATTCACGCAATCGTTGCCCGCTTGTCGCACGACTGGCGCACGGCCGTGCCAAGGTTGGCGTTGAATATGCGCTCTTCCCCCAACTTCCGGTTTTATTCCATCCGCGTGCTCGCCGCGCTCGCTTGCCTCGCCTCAACTGCGTCCGCGCAGTCCGCCACGACGGTCGGCCTCAACGGCCAGCTCTTCGTCAACCAAGGTCTCGTCGGGGTCGGCCGCATCCCGTCAGCCACGCGCGACAAACTCGGCGAAACTCTCGGCTCCTTCTCCGCGCTGACCCACGACGCGAAATCCTGGAGTCGAAATGCCGACGGCACCTACAGCGGCACGTTCTACATGCAGCCCGACCGCGGCTATAACAATCCCGGCACCACCAACTGGCGCGCCCGCTTCTTCACGCTCGCAATCACATTTGCGCCCACGCTCAACGGCGCCGCCACGCAAAACCAGGTCGGCATTACCGTCGCCGAAACCACGGTGCTTACGGAGGCGAACGGCACGCCGTTCACCGCGCTCGACACCGCCGCCGGCACCGCCGGCATCCGCGCGGCAACGGCGTCATTGCCGCCGCTGCCGCAGGCCTTCAACGGCCGCATCTCCATCGACGCCGAGGGCATCGTGCGCCTGCCCGATGGCTCGTTCTATATCAGTGACGAATACGGCCCCTACATCTACAAATTTTCCGCCGCGGGCGTGCTCAATTCCGCCATTCGCCCGCCGGCCGCGCTCATCCCGCAACGCAACGGCATCGACGCGTTCGCGTCGAACAACCCCAGCCCCGGCCAACCCGCGCCTGCACCCATCGATCCGGTATCAGGTCGCCAGAATAACCAAGGCCTCGAAGGTCTTTCGCTCGCGCCCGACGGCAAGACGCTGTTCGCACTGCTCCAATCCGCTGCGCGCCAGGATGGCGGCACCGGCGGCGCCAGCACGATCCGTTTCAATACGCGCCTGCTCGCCTATGACATCACGGGCGCGATCCCCGTGCTGAAAGGCGAATATGTTCTCCAATTGCCCACCGCGCGCACCGCCGCGGGTGCCACGGTCGTTTGCGCGCAAAGCGAAATCCTCGCGATCAACAACACGCAGTTCCTCGTCCTCGCGCGCGACGCCGGCTTCGGCCACACCTACCCGATCCCGACCTCGGTTTATCGCAAAATCCTTGTCTACGACATCAGCGGCGCGACCAATATCGCGGGCACCAAATTTGACGATCCCGCCAACCCGATTGCGCCCAACGGCGTGCTCGACAGCACGATCAAACCCGCCACCAGCACCGAGTTCATCAACCTCAACGACAACTCGCAGCTCGCGAAATTCGGCCTGCACAACGGGCCGAACGACGACAACAACAACCTCTACGAAAAATGGGAGGCGATGACGCTGGTCCCCGCACTCGATCCCGCCGCGCCCAACGATTATTTTTTATTCGTCGGCAACGACAACGATTTCATCACGCAAAGCGGCCTGCAGGACGGCGTCGCCTACGCACATCCGTCCGGCATGGAGAACGATTCCATGCTGCTCGTTTACCGCCTCACGCTGCCGGGCCGGATGCTCAACGTGTCGAGCCGGGCCCAAACTGGCACCGGAGCCGCGGCGCACTTCGCGGGCTTCGTCGTCAATGGGCCGAAGCCGAAGACGCTGCTCATCCGTGGCGTCGGTGCCGCCCTCGCCAGCTATAATGTGGCCGGCGCCCTCGCCGACCCGACACTCGCGCTATTCAATGTCACCGGCGCGCAAATCGTCGCCAACGACAACTGGAGTGACAACTCCAACGCCGCCGAAATCCGCACCGCCGTCACGGCCTGCGGCGCATTTCCCCTCGCGGAAAACAGCAAGGACGCCGCGATTCTTGTGACGCTCGACCCGGGCGTATACAGCGCCCAGGTGAGCGGAGTCGGCGGCACCAGCGGCATCAGCCTCGTCGAGATTTACGAGGTGCCGTAATCTCTGGCCGCCGAGAACGTGAGCGAGCGGAAGGACTGCTGTTCGCTCACTCTCGTGCCGAGCAGGAAAATTGTCCGTTGGGCATCGTCCTCAGGAGCGGAACGGGTTGAGCGCTACTCCAGCGTCCAGACCATCACGTTATCCACCTGCACGCCTTGGCCGTCTTTGCCACCGACGCGGAAGACGAGGCCGGGTTTCTTCACGTGAAAGTCCTTCGCCGTGGCACGTAGCGGAGCGCGGCCCTCGGCGCTCACGACCACGGTATCGCCTTTCACTTCGAGCAGGAGCGTGACCCACTGGTCGCGAGGAAACTTCGTCGCGACTTTGGCATGCACGACGTTCTTCGATTTCGGATCGCCCTTGTCGTTGTGCTCGTTGATCGCCCATGACTCCGGGGTGAGGACGAGCGAGAAAAGGTGACCCTTTTTCTTCAGCTCGCCCGGCGCGGGATCGAAGCCGAGGTGAAAGGTGGTCGCACCCGAAAACTTCACGTCGAGTTGGATCGCGCAATCCTGCAACGGCAGCAGTTTTCGAAATGCGCCGACATGCTTCTCGCTGGCGAGTTCGCTCGCGTGCAGCGCGCCACCGGCGGCAGTGAGCACGCCGGTATTCTTGTTCCAGCCCTTCGGCACGGTGTCGCCCTCGAATTTTTCCTCGAGGAGGAGTTTGCCCTTTTTCCCTAAGGTCGGCTCGAGCCCCGCGGCCGCGAGCGGCAGGGCAATGAAGGCGAGCAAGGCGGACGAGAGGATTCCGGTGGGGATTTTCATGGGTGGGGGAGAAGACGGCGGGGCGACGCGAACGGATGCAGCTACGAATCCGGCGCTAGCCACCGACCGGCATTCGCAGCCGAAAACACCCGGGAGACGAGGGAATTTTTCCAACCGCGAATCGGGCTAGAATCGTTTTGTGCTTCGGTGCGCCCTCGCGGAGCGAGGTTTGACCGTAGCCGTGGGCTTCAAAATGATTGTCATCGCGAGGTGCGCGAAGCGCGCCGTGACGATCCCGCTGGATAGCTTCGTCGTTCCGCAGTGCGAGACTCCTCGCAATGACAAAATTTGAAGACACACCCTAATTTCGTTCCGTCGCTCCGCGACGGGTCAAAACCGGATGCGTCCTCATAATCGCGGGATCAGAGCAACACCTGCCACTGGTTCTCGCGCGCGGCCCGGGCGGCCTTGAGCGCGCCGATCGCGACGTAGCGTTTGAAGTCCTGCCCCGCGAGTCGGACTTTCGGCGTCTCGTAGCCGTCGTCGGTCAGCTTCTTCTGGAGCAGCGTGTCGATGCCCTTGAGCTGCGAACCACCGCCCGTGACGACGATATTCTGCATCAGTGTGACCACCGAGTCGGAGCCCGCGCGTTCGATCAGCGTGGTGAGGGCGGGATAGATTTTGTCGATGAGCGCGTTGCAGGCACGCCCAATCACGTCACCCAGTTCCAGCATATGACCCTTGCCGCCCATAATGACTTTCACATCGAGCGGCTTGCGGCTGGGACCGACGTAGCCGTGGGCCTCTTTGATTTCGCGGACTTTCTGGCGGGACAGCCCGTTGTTCGGATAGGTGCGGTCGAGCTCCGCGTGCATCAGCTCGTCGATGGCGTCGCCCGCAAAAGCGATGCTGATTTGATCGTTCCGCGTCGGGAAGCAGCCCTGCACGAGGCAGAGGTCACTTGTGCCGCCACCGATATCGATGAAGAGAGAGTTCACCACCGGATCGATGTAGTTCGGCTGCGCCAGCCGCGCATCGTCGCGAAAGCCCAGTGCGGCGAGAAACGGCTCGGGAATCAGCAGAATCCGATCGAAGACACCCTGCGCCGCACGACGGATGTCCTCGCGCGCCGCTTCGCCGGCATTGGCAGGCATGCCGACCACGGCGCGGATTTCCGCCTGACCCGTCGGATCGGCCAGGGATCCGATGTGTTGGAGAAAATCGCGCGCGGCCGCGGGATCGGAAATAATTCCCTGAGCGAGAGGCGCTACGAGGCGCGCGTGCAGCGCATTACTCAAAGCCTCGTCGCCAAAGAGCACGCTGCGGTTGCCGGCAATGATACCGTCGACAATCCCATCTTTAACGTAACCGATGACCGATGGGACGACTTTGCTCACGGTAATATCCGTCGTGCCGACCGGACCGGCGAGAAGGCAGGATTTGTTCGTGCCCAGATCGAAGCCAACGACGATAGTTTTAGTCTTGGTGGCGCTGCTGCGCTCCGCTGCGGCCGGTGGATTCGAAGAGAGGGATGCGCTCGGAGGGACGGACGGTTTTTCGAGAGTAGCGATAGTCATGACGCGGATGGGTGGAAACGACGGAACACGTTGAAGCAATCGGACGGAGTCATGGGCGGGCGTGGCCGGGAGCGGCCCGTTCCTGTTGAATCATCTCGTCGATGAAATCCGCGATGCCGCGTGCCGGCGCCGGCGGGCGTCGCGACAACACTGGATCCGAAACGACGGGACGCGCGCGAGGGGCAAAACTGGCGGGTGGCACCTCGGCCGGGGCGAAATCTCGCAGCAAGGGCAGGAGGATTTCGGCCAGGACGCCGGCATCGGCAACGCGCTCGGCTTCGCGCGCAAACAAGGCCCCTATTTTTGCGTCACACTCGGCGCCATCGAGCTCCGACTCGCGAATGCGATCGATCGCATTTGCCAGCTCGTTCGACTGCAATCGGGCCGCCTCCACCCCTTGTCCCCGGACCCGCAGCATACAAATGCGCCGGTAAAGCTCCCCTGCTTCGCTCCAGGGCGAACTCTCGCTGAGGGGGGACGGGAAAATTACGGTGCTCAAATGTTGTGGGGCTAGACCACCCGCAAGCGAAGTGGTTCGCGACAATCGCACCCCAATGCGAATTCGTGCCTCTCACCCAGAGGGTCGGGCAGCAGCGCGCAGCAAATCGTCGAGCTCGGGGCGCGGGTCCAACGCGCCGAGCTGAGCGCCCGGTTCGCAGAAAAATCGGGTCAAAAGCAGCACATTTGAAAATGGCGCGGCTCCTAATCCTGAAATGTTAGTCAGGCCTGAACGCGCGCTAAAAACGTGATGAAACCCAAATCGACCGCCGTCCTGCTGCTAGCGCTCATCTGCCTCCCGCTGCTCAGTGGCCGCGCCGAGTTTGAACTCGCCCGTGCGCATGCGTGGGGGCGCGCCGTGGTCCCGAACTACACGATGCACCTGGACCGCGATCCTTCGCACACCGCGCTTTCAGTGCATATCACTTTCCCCCGCGAATCCGTCACGGCGCACCCTGAGTCGGCGAAAGCGGCTGCGGCAGCAACTGACGACCGGAATCCGACAATCCTAACCACAGGCATGGGAACTCACTAGTCCTGTGGCCTGGCCTTGCCGCGCCACAACTTTCACCACCATCACCCATGAAACTTCCCGCCGCTCTCTTCCGTCGCTTGCCCTGGTTCAATCTCTCCAGTGC
>JANOAF010000576.1:0-1549 GCA_031411015.1 Opitutaceae bacterium
CGCGAGCGCATGACGATGTATGACCAGAGCGTCGACTCGATCACCCCGCAGAAGCTGATCAACCCGAAGGCGCTGACGACCGTCATCCGCGATTTCTTCGCGCGTTCGCAGCTCTCGCAGTTCATGGATCAGATCAACCCGCTCGCCGAGGTCACGCACAAGCGCCGCCTCTCCGCGCTCGGGCCGGGCGGTCTCAACCGCGAACGCGCGGGTTTCGAAGTCCGCGACGTCCATCCATCGCACTACGGCCGCATCTGCCCCATCGAGACGCCCGAAGGTCCGAACATCGGCCTCATCAACTCCCTCTCGACTTATGCCCGCGTAAATGAGTTTGGTTTCATCGAGACGCCCTACCGCGTCGCGAAGGAAGGCAAGGTTACCGATAAGATCGAATACCTCACGGCCGACCAGGAAGAGGGCAAGGTCATCGCGCAGGCGAATTCCGAACTCGACGACAAGAACCACTTCGTCGGCAAGGTCACTGTCCGACAGGACGGCAACTTCCTCGAGGTAGCCGCCGGAGAGGTCAACCTGATGGACGTCTCGCCCAAGCAGGTCATCTCGATCGCCGCGGGTATGATTCCGTTCCTTGAGCACGACGATGCGAATCGCGCACTCATGGGCGCCAACATGCAACGCCAGGGCGTGCCGCTCCTTCAGGCCGAAGCGCCGTTCGTCGGCACCGGCATCGAAGAGCGCGTCGCCCGTGACTCGAAGATCGTCGTGGTCGCCGAAGAGGCTGGCATCGTCGCTTCCGTCGACGCGAAGCGCATCGTTGTCACCAAAGACGGCGAACTCCCGCGCAACTTGAAGACCGAGCCGAAGACGCACACTTACGTTTACGAGCTGCGGAAATTCATGCGCTCGAACGCAGGCACCTGCTTCAACCAAAAGCCAATCGTCAAACAGGGCCAGAAGATCAAAGCCGGCCAAATTATTGCCGACGGTCCCTCGACCGATCAGGGCGAGATGGCACTCGGCCGCAACGTGCTCGTGGCGTTCATGCCGTGGAACGGTTACAACTTCGAAGACGCCATTCTCATCTCCGAGAAAGTGCTCCGCGAAGACATCTTCACCTCGATCCACATCCAGGAATTCGAGGTCACCGCGCGCGACACGAAGCTCGGGCCGGAAGAAATCACGCGCGACATTCCGAATGTCGGTGAAGAGGCGCTCAAGAACCTCGATCACAATGGCGTCATTCGCATCGGTGCGGAAGTGAAGCCGGGCGACATCCTCGTCGGCAAAATCACCCCGAAGTCCGAGACCGAACTCGCGCCTGAGGAAAAGCTCCTTCGCGCGATCTTCGGTGAGAAGGCCGCCGACGTTAAGGATACTTCGCTCATCGTCCCGTCCGGTGTCACTGGCATCATCATGGACGTGAAGGTCTCTTCGCGCATCGACAACCAGGAGGAGAAACTCTCCCCGTCCGATCGTCGCCGCCAGGCGAAGCAGATCCAGGAAGAATACAAAACGCAGATGGACAAACTCCGCGAGGGTTTGACCGAAGCGCTCTCGAACATCCTCCTCGGCGAAAAAATCCCGCTCG
>JANOAF010000577.1:0-1811 GCA_031411015.1 Opitutaceae bacterium
GCGGCGAAATCGGTTGTGCGGCCCAGTTCCCAATGGGGGAGCGCAGGCCGGCCCGCGTTGTCACTGGAAGCGCGACTTTGCTTCGTGCGCCACGGCGATAGCGGGTCCGCCGGTGGGTTGTCCTGACCCAAACGCCAAAACGGATGGAGCAGAGCCGCCGGGAGCTTCGCTTCGCCGATCGCCTTGGTGAGACTTGCCGTCGGGGCGCGGAATTTTTCCGCGAGGGCGTCGGCGTCCTCGCGCCAAGCGGTGGCGAGGACTCCGCGGAGCGCGTCCTTGGTCTGCGCGATTTCGGCGCGGAGTGCGGGTTCGGTCGGGGACGGCGCGTCGACGGCGACGGTGGCTGGCGCCGTCGACGTGAAGATGCCATACCAGCTGGAAAAATCCCGCTGGCTGATCGGGTCGAATTTGTGGTTGTGGCAGCGCGCGCAGGAGACGGTTAGGCCGAGAAATGCTTTCGAGACCGTGTTGATTTGATCGTCGGTGAAGCGGCCAAGCTCCTCCAGTGCGTCGGTGGGCGCGAAGCCGTGTAGCACCATGCGCAGGTGGCCGATGCCGAGCGCGGATTCGTTCAGCCCAAGCGCGGCGTTGAGGCGTGGCGTCCCGAGCAGATCGCCGGCGAGGTGTTCGCGCACGAGTTGGTCGTAAGGCACGTCGGCGTTGAGCGCGCGAATCAGGTAGTCGCGGTAGCGCCAGGCGTAGGCCACCGGCGCATCGCCCTCGCTGCCGTGCGTATCGGCGTAGCGCGTCCAGTCCATCCAGTGCCGCGCCCAGCGCTCGCCGAAGCGCGGCGACGCGAGAAACTCCTCGACGCGTGCGGCGAACGCGGCGCGCTCCAAAGTTTTGCCCAAGGCTGCGACTTCCTCCGCGCTCGGTGGCAACCCGCGCAACGCGAAACTCAATCGGCGCAACAACGTGAGCGGATCGGCGCGCGGCGCGGGCGTGAGCTTGGCCGCGGCAAGTTTCGCGCCGATGAAAAGATCGACCGGGTGCGTGCTCACGTTGCGCGTGGCAGTGGGCGGCAAGGCCGGTTTCCGAATCGGGGAAAAGCTCCACCAATTTTTTCGGCGTTGCATGACGGCAGTCCAATCGGTGTCGGCGGCGACTTGTGCATCGCTCGGCGGCGCATCACGCGGATCGGGTGCACCCATTTTCACCCAACGCTCGAAATCGGCGATGACGGCCGGCTCCAGTTTCGCCCCGGCCTTCGGCATTTTCAGGTCGTCATGCTCGTGGCGGATGGCCTGGAGCAGCAGGCTCGCCGCCGGATCGCCCGGCGAAATCGCGGGGCCGGAGTCGCCACCGTCGCGCAAGGCCTGCCGGTGGTCGAGTGCAAGCCCGGCTTTCCGTTTCCCGCCGGTGCGGTGGCACTCGTAGCAATCCTGCGCGAGCACGGGCCGGATCTTGGTCTCGAAAAATTCGACGGCGTCGGCTGGCAACGCCGCCCGCGACTCGGCATCGCTGAGTCCGCACAACAACGCCACCACTGCGCCGGCGAGGCGAGAGAAGGAGCAAGGGAGCCGACGGCGATGGTGCAAAGTCACAGGACGAAAACGGAAACTCCGGTCCCATGACCGGACGGCCTACCTACACGGACGGAAAACAGCCCCGCGACCTTTTCGCCTGCGTGGCACATTTTCAAGACAGAGAAAAGCCCGCGCGCGCAGGTTCATCGCAAGATCGCTGTAACTTCCGCCCTGGCGTCGTGTTTTACTCGTGTGCCCGCCATTCCATTGAGCTGTTTTCCAATCAGCGCAGCGCTGCCGTTCGTCGCGAATGGGCTGCGGTTGGTCGCAAAGACGTTTTCAGGG
>JANOAF010000578.1:0-1563 GCA_031411015.1 Opitutaceae bacterium
ATCCTCGACGAAGGCTTCTCGAAGCGCTTCGCCCCGTGGGGATTTCCCCGCGTGCAGTGGCCGGACGGCTACGATCTGTGGCAAATCTACAAAAAGAACCCCGACTACTTCACCCGCAATCTGAACACCGAATATCGCAACGCCGTCGCACGCTCGAAGTATGTCTCCGAGGTGATCTCCGCCGCTTACCTGCGCGTCGACACCTCGCTGCTCAACGGCCGCCTGAAACTCGTCGGTGGCGTTCGCGGCGAGCAGACGAACATCGACGCCTTCGGCTTCCGCAGCGATCCCACGCTGAATTACCGTCGCGATGCCCGCGGCGAGGTGATTCCGCAACGCGACGCCAACGGGAACATTCTCTACACCGGCACGGCCCCGAATCTCACGCCCGTGCCCTCGCTGATCCTGCCGCTGACGATTCCCAACCCCGTCGGCGGTGCCCCGCTTTCCAACGCCCTCGCGATCTCGCAGCTCACTTACCTCGACCGCGGCACCCAGGTGAAAAAAGAATACCTCCGCTTCTTTCCGAGCCTCAACGCGAGTTACAATCTCAGGGAGAACCTGATCGTCCGCGGCGCCATTTACCAGTCGGTCGGCCGGCCGGGCGTCAACCAATACGCCGGCGGGCTCACTCTCCCGGACACCGAGCTGCCCGCCAGCCCCGAGACCAACCGCATCAGCGTGAACAACGCCGGCATCAAAGCCTGGAGCGCCAACACGGCGAAGCTGCGCTTCGAATACTACTTCGAAAAAGTCGGGCAGTTTTCCGTGGGCGGCTATCGGCGCGAGATCAAAAACATGTTCGGGAACCTGGTCTTTCAAGCCACGCCCGAGTTTCTCGCGAACTACGGTCTCGATCCGGCGACCTACGAACCCTACTTCGTCGCCACCAACTACAACGTCCCCGGCCTGGTCCGCATGGAAGGCATCGAGGTGGACTATAAACAAGTGCTCACGTTTCTGCCGCACTGGGCGCGGGGCGTGCAGGTTTTCGGCAATCTCAGCGCCCAGCGGGCCACCGGCGATTCGACCGCGACCTTCGCCAACTACACCCCGCGCGTCTACAACTGGGGCGTCAGCCTCACGCGTCCACAATTCAACGTCCGTATGAACTGGAACTATCGGGGCACGCGGCGCGCCGGCCGCATCGCGGAGTCGCCGCGCAGCATCGAGCCGGGCACGTATTTTTGGGTCCCGAAGGCCCTCTATATCGACCTGAAGGGTGAATACCGCCTGGGCCAGCGTGTCAGCGTCTTCCTCAACATCCGCAATCTCGGCAACGCCAAGGAAGACGTCCTGCGCCGCGGTCCCAACACCCCGGACTACGCGACCCTCTTTTCGCGTTACGACTATGCCCAGCTCTGGACCGTTGGTTTCAAAGGCACTTTCTGATGACACTGAATCTCCTCCGCCGCGGCTCACCCGCCGTCCTCCTGTTCGCAGGAAATTTCATCTCCGTTTCGGGCGCCGCGGAGCCCGTCTATTCGGACCTCTGGGGTCGAGCCGGCGAAGGTTGGTCTCCCGGTAGCCGACGGCCGGATTTTTCCCGGGCCGGCTATCATC
>JANOAF010000579.1:0-8702 GCA_031411015.1 Opitutaceae bacterium
GGGGCGGGTCTTGGTGTCGGCGCGGACTTTGACGAGCACGAGTTCGCGCTCCACGGCCTGGCCTTCGGTGAAATCAATGACCTCGACGACGTTGATCAATTTCCGGAGCTGGCGGATGCAGAGCTCAAGCTGCGCCTCGTCGCCCTTGAGGACAGCCGTGATGCGCGAGAGCGAGGCGTCGTGAGTAGGCGCGACGTTGAGGGAGTCGATGTTGAAGCCGCGGCCGGAAAACATTCCGGAGACGCGGGCCAGAACGCCGAACTTGTTCTCAACGAGGACGGAGATCGTGTGTCGCATGGGGGAGGAAGAGTGAGTGAGGAGGAAAAATGGCGGCTTGCCGAGCAGAAGCTCTAAACTTCGAGACCGGCTCGCCGAGCCGAAGCTCGCAGCGGGGATTTCGGTCCGTCTTCGCTCCTTGCGGAGCTACGACGGGGCAGCCTTCACTCTCCGCTGCGCTGCGAGCGAAGGCTGGTGGACGCTGAGGGACTCGAACCCCCGACACCCTCGGTGTAAGCGAGGTGCTCTAACCAACTGAGCTAAGCGTCCGAGCCGAAGGAGGAGCAAAGCCGCCGGGGGCCGGCTATGACAAGGAATTATTCGGGTATGACGTGGGGTTAAAGTAAGGCGGGTCTCTGACCCGCCTTACTTTTCAGACGCCCGTGAGGGCCACCTTACGTTTAAGCAAACCCTCTCGCACCATCAACTCGGCGTTCTGAATCGCGTTGAGCGCGGCACCTTTCCAGAGGTTGTCGCCGCTCACCCAGAGTGCGAGGCCGTTGTCGAGAGCGGTATCGAGGCGGATGCGGCCCACACCGCATTTCACTTTTTTGCTGAAATCCAAGGGGGTTGGATAGACCTGTTTCGAGGGATCGTCGACCAGTTCTGCCCCCGCAAACGCAGCGATCGCGGCCCGCGCGGCCTCGACCGAGACCGCGCGCTCGAATTCAGCGTTCACCGCCACGGAGTGGGCGCGCACGACCGGCACGCGCACCGTGGTGGCTGACACCTTAAGATTCGGGAGGCCCATAATCTTGCGGCTCTCCAGCATCATCTTCGTTTCCTCGCCGGTGTAGCCGTTGGGTCCAAAGGAATCCACTTGGGGGATCACGTTGAACGCGATCTGATAGGCGTAGACTTTCTTCGTGACCGGGTCGCCCTTCACGAGCGCATGCACTTGCTGGTCGAGTTCGCGCACCGCCTCCGCCCCCGTGCCCGAAACCGACTGATACGTGCTCGCGAAATACCGCTTCAACCCAAACGCCTTGTGCAGCGGCCAGAGCGCCATGAGCGTGACCGCCGTCGAGCAATTCGGATTCGCGATAATGCCTTTGTGCTGCCGCAGCCCCTCCGGATTGATCTCGGGAATCACGAGCGGCACATCCGGATCCATCCGGTAGTGCGAACTCTTGTCGATGACGAGGCAGCCCGCCTTCACCGCATCGGGGGCCAACGCGCGGGTGGCCGCGCCCCCGGCGGCGAAGAACGCCACATCCACATCCGCAAACACGCCGGGCTTCGCTTCCTCAACGGTGTAGATTTTGCCCGCACACGCGATGACTTTGCCCGCCGAACGCGCCGAGGCGAAGAGCCGCAGCGAGGCCATGGGGAATTTACGATCGACCAGGAGCTGAAGCAGCTCTTGACCGACGGCGCCCGTCGCGCCGACGATACCGACATTGATGGATGCGTTGTTCACGAGTTTGTCTCCAATAGAGCAGATCACCAAAGCCTGCGCCCGCCTCGGCATCAAGCCCGGAGAACGCCTGCTCGCCGTCCGGATCGGCACAGCGACGATGCAATTTTTCCGGGATGGTGAACTGGTGCGCAGTTACGGCATCTCCACGTCTAAGCGCCCTCCCTCCAACGTGAAAAACTCGCTCGGCACCCCCCGGGGCCTGCACGAAATCGCGGAGCGCATCGGCGCGGGCCAGCCGCCGGGCATGGTTTTTAAGTCACGCGTCCCGACCGGCCGCCACTACGCCGAGCACATCGAGAGAAATCCTGACGACAACAATCTCGTCACCGGCCGTATCCTCTGGCTGCGCGGGCTGGAGCCCGGCGTGAACCGCGGCGGCGAGGTCGATACCTACGAGCGCTACGTCTACATCCATGGCACGAATCACGAGGATCGCATCGGCGAACCGCTCAGCGCCGGCTGTGTGCTGATGCGCAACATCGAGATCGTCGCACTCTACGACGAAGTGCGCGCCGGCGATCTCGTTTGGATCGCAGATTGAGGCGGGAGGGACAGCGCGCTATTCGCGCACGACCTGCACGCGGCCCGGACCACCGCGATCCTCGGTGCGTTCGTAGAGGACGCGCACGCGTTCGCCGGGAGCGAGCGGCGGCGTGCTTAGCTCCTGCACGATTGAGATCAACTTTCCCGAAGGCAGGCGCACGGTGATTTCCTCGCCGGGCACATCGACGCGTTTCTCGCCGCCGATCGTAACCGGCACCCGCATCCCAAACGGACCCACGCCCACTCCTGGTCCCTGCACTCCGATGGATCGCCCGCGCCCCGTAGAAAGATCGATCTGCGTGTCCTGCACCGTGACGATTTCGCCGCGCTCCTCGCGAGCAATGTCGGTGACTGGCGGGCGCGGGGGTGGGCGCGATTGCGCAAGATGCACGCCACCGCATCCGGCCAGCAAGGCACTCGCAACCAACGCGAGCATCCAACCACCGAAATTCGCCATGACCGCGCGCATCCGCTCACTCCAATCGGCGCACCGTAGTCCCGCCGCCGCCGTGCAAAACCTGCACATGCTGGCCGGCACGAACCCGGCCCTCGTGCCGCACCTCCTGCACGACCACGATCGTTTCGCCATTTTTCATCCGAATGGTAATTTCCTGCGCGTTCTGACGGGTCAGGGCCTCCTCGGATGCCTCGCCCAAGATCGCCCCACCGACAGCACCGGCGGCCTGCACCACCGCACCGCCCACGCCGCTCCCACCGGAAGCTGCGGCCGAACCGACGAGGGCACCGCCGCCCGTCCCAACGATGGTCGTGCGTCCACTGACCTGCACGTCGCGCACAGAAACGACATCACCGGTGTCGACCGTCATCGAACGCCCAGCGCTTGAACGATCGTAGATCGAGGTGCTGGAGGGGAACGTGCAACCTGCCACAAACACGACGATACCAGCGCCGACAACGAAGAGAGGGGCCTTCGATTTCATGCTCAGAAAGTTGTGGATCCCGACCGCGATTGCGACCCGAAAGTTGCCCCAATCTAGATCGGAAATGATCCCCGCTCCCGAGAGCTGGCACCGAAGGTTATCAGCTGTTCCGCCCGAAAAGTAACCGCAGCGAATTCAAACAAACCACCAGTGTGCTGCCCTCATGGGCTGCGACACCAACCGCCAGTGGCACCGCGCCGACCGCGGTTGCGACCACCATAATCACGACCACGCCAAGCGAGAGGGTGAGGTTCTGCCGGATGATCGCTTTGGCGCGCCAGCTCAGGCGCAAGGCCGCCAGAAAATTTTCGATGCGGTCGTGCATCAAGATCACCTCCGCCTGTTCCAGCGCGGCGTCGCTGCCGCGGGCCCCCATCGCCACGCTCACATCGGCGGCGGCGAGGGAGGGCGCGTCGTTCACGCCGTCGCCGACCATCGCGACTTTCCGACCCTCGCGCCGCAACGCCTGTATCGCCTCCACCTTGTCTTCCGGCGAGAGCCCCGCGCGCACTTCATCGAGGCCGAGTTCCTTGGCCACGGCCTCCGCGGTGTGACGGCGGTCACCGGTCAGCATGACCGTGCGAATCCCCTTCGCCTTTAACTGGGCGAGCACCCCGCGGGACTCCGCGCGAATCTGATCCTTCAGCAGCACCCGGCCCACGAGGTCTTTGCCGATAACCCACACCTCGCTCAGTTCCGCCGCGGCCGCGGGCAACTCCTTCGCCCACGCCGCCAGCGGACCGCTCTCCAGGAGTTCGCGCCGCCCGAGGAGTAACGTTGCACCGCCCACTTTGCCGCGCACCCCCTGCCCTGTCATCGATTGAAAATCGTCGAGCGCCAGCTCTGCGACCCCCTCGGCTTTCGCGTGCCGCACAATCGCGCGCGCAATCGGGTGCTGGGATTTCGCCTCCAGCGTAAATGCCAGTTGCAACACTTCGCGATCGCGGCCGCGCGGATAACTTTCACACCCCACCACCGCGAGTTCCCCCGTCGTGAGCGTGCCGGTTTTGTCGAGCGCGACGGCCGTGATGTCCGCCAGTTTTTCAATGGCCGCGCCCCCGCGAAAGAGCACGCCGTGCCGCGCGCCCCACGCGATGGCGGCGAGAATCGCCGAGGGAATCGACAGCACCAAGGCACACGGACTCGCGACCACCATGAGCGTCATCGCCCGATAAAATGCGGAGCGCGTCTCCGGTGTGTTCGTGAAGGCCGGCAGGTGAAACCCCAGCCACCACACGAGGAACATCGCGAACGATCCGCCGATGACGGCGTAGGTGTAGCCGGTCCCAAATTTATCCGTGAATCGCTCGCTCGGTGCCTTTAGTTTTTGCGCGGTTTGGATGAGCCGGATGATTTTTTGCAGCGTGCTCTCCGCCGGCAGCCGGACGACCTCGAAATCCACCGCGCCCCAGAGGTTGATCGTGCCGCTGAAGACTTGGTCGCCGACGCGTTTTTCCACCGGCACCGCCTCGCCCGTCAGCGCCGATTCATCGCTCGCGCTTTTCCCACTGACGACCACGCCGTCCGCCGCAAACGCCTCGCCCGGTTTCACCCGCACGCATTGCCGCACCTGCAGATCCTCGACCGCCACGTCCTTTTCGATGCCGTCGGCCTGCACGATGGTCGCACGCTTCGGCGAAGATTTAAGCAGCGCGCTCACCTCGCGCTGCGTGCGGTCGAGCGCGTATTCCTCCATCGCGCCCGATGCCGAAAAAAGAAAAAGCAGCAACACCGCCTCGCCCCACGCTCCGATGAACATCGCCCCGAGCGCGACCGCCAGCATGAGAAAATGAATGTCGATCTCGCGCTTCTTCAGGTTCGCCCAGGTATCAACGGCGGCGTCCCAGCCGCCCGCGAAGAAACCAAGGAGAAAGAGCCCCTTCGCCAACCACGGCGCGCCGGGCGCGAGATAGCCCGCCGCCACGCCCGCGATGCCCGCCCCACCACAAACCGCCGCGAGCTTGGCCAGCAGTCGCCATTCCTGATCCGCAGGCGTGGACTCGGCCTTGATCTCGGGCCACTCCATTTCGCGCCACAGCCACATCTTTTCCGCCGTCACGCAGTGATCGCGACCGATCACGAGCGCATCTCCATCGCGCTGCACCGAGAAGCCAGCCGGCGCTCGCAGCCCCGGTGTCGCGGCAAACTGCGCTTCAATCGCGGCAATCGTCGCGGCCAGTTTCTCCTCCAATCCCGCGAGCTCGACCGGGCCGAGCGTCGCGATCGATACCTTTTGCGCCGCCGAATCGATGCGCACGGCACTGACCGTGGGCTGCGCGCGCAGAAAGCGCACGAGTTCACCGACCCAGTCCACGTTCGCGGTTGCTGCCGTTTCCATAGCGATGAAGTGAGCATGGGCGCGCCCAGCCGCAAATTCATTTGCTCCTCGCATCTTGCGATCATTGCCTGCCCGATTCACCCGCACCCATGATCGGTCTTCGCGACGATACCGCCTCCGCGCCTCCGCCTGTCAGCCATGCGCCTGCACTCGCCGCGAAGATTTTCGCCGAGGGCGGCTGGCTGCAGGAAGGGCTGCGCCTGGAGCACCGGCCGCAGCAGGAGACGATGGCCCGCGCTGTCGCAACCGCGATGAAAGGCGACGAGCCGCTGCTCTTCGAAGCGGGCACCGGCGTCGGCAAGTCCCTCGCTTACCTCGTGCCCGGGATCATCCACGCCATCGACACCACCCGCCAACTCATCGTCTCGACCCACACGATCTCGCTCCAGGAGCAAATCCAGACCAGTGATCTGCCGACGTGCCGCCGGCTGTTCAAATCCACGCCCACGCTCGCGCGCTATGCGGACTTCAAATCCGCCGTGCTCGTCGGGAAGAGCAACTACCTCTGCACGACGCGGCTGGCCTCGGCGTTGAACGAAAAGGGCGACCTTTTCACCGGCCCCGAGCAAAGCGAACTGCAGCGCATCGTGGAATGGAGCGCGAAAACGGACACGGGGATCCGGCACGAACTAAAGCCCCGCCCGAGCGACGATGTGTGGGACGCTGTGAGCGCCGATTCCTCCGGATGCTCCCGGAAGTATTGTGACGGCGAACGTTGTTTCTATCAGCGCGCGAAGAAGCGCTGCGACACCGCGCAGGTCCTGATCGTCAACCACAGCCTGCTCTTCGCCCTCATCCACCTCGGCGAGGCAGTGGGAAAGCCCGACGCAAAAGGCGTGGTGCGCGCCAACGATTTCATCGTGCTCGACGAGGCGCACACCGTGCCCGAGGTCGCGACCGCGTCGTTCGGTCTCGCGATCACGAGCTTCGGTTTCGAACGACTGCTGCGATCGATCTACAATCCGAAAAAGAAAAAGGGCTTCCTCGCCAAACTTGGCGACGCGTCCGCGCTGCTCGCGGTGGACGAGTGTCTCGAAGCCTCGCACCAGTTCTTCGCGTTTCTCCACGACAAGCTGCTCGCCACCCGCTCCATCCTGCGGGTGCGCGAGGAGAACTTTGCCGAACCGTGGCTCGACGGCCCACTCGCCAAACTCCTCGGCGCGCTCGGTAAAATCGAGAGCAAGCTTCCCGAGGGCAAAGTGCGCGACGAGCTGAACGACAAACGCGTCCGCCTCGCCACCTACCGCGCGGGCATCACGCAATTTCTATCGCTCACCGCCCCCGAGGCGCAGGTTTACTGGCTCGAGCTTACCGGCAAACACCAGAGCGTCGTCGCCCTACGCAGCGCGCCAATCGATGTCGCACCGAAGCTGCGCGAACTGCTTTTCGAGTGCGGCACGAGCGTCGTCTGCACCAGCGCCACGCTGGCGATGGGCGGCGCGATCGAGCCGTTTGCCGCCCGGATGGGAGCCGAAGAGGCGCGCGCGGTCATGGTGCAATCGCCCTTCGATTTCGCCCGCCACATGCGCGTGTTCGTCGCGAGCGATGTCCCGCTGCCGTCCCCCCAGGAAGCGAAACTCGCCCTCGATGTGCTCGCCAACCACATCGGTTACTGTGTGGAGCGCGTGAAGGGCGGCACGCTCGTGCTCTTCACCAGCTACGCCGACATGCGGGCGATTGCCGCGACCCTCGCGCCGCGCTTTTCCGCCTTGGGCCGGCCGTTTTTGATGCAGGGGGCCGATCTTTCCCGGACGGAACTGACGCAGCAAATGCGCAGTGCCGGGAACGCGGTGCTCTTCGGCACGGACAGTTTCTGGACCGGCGTCGATATCCCGGGGGACTCGCTGGCGCAGGTCATCATCACGCGCCTCCCCTTCGATCCGCCCACCCATCCCATCACGGAGGCCCGCTGCGACCACATTCGGGATCGGGGCGGCAATCCTTTCAACGAACTCACGCTGCCCGATGCCCTCATCACGTTTCGGCAGGGCGTCGGCCGGCTCATCCGGAGCGCCACCGATCGGGGCCTCGTGACCATTCTCGACTCGCGCGTGCTCGCCAAAGCCTACGGGCGGCTGTTTCTTCAATGTTTGCCACAGCCTGACTACACGGTGTTTACACGGGAAACGCGTAACGAAAAATTTCATCCTTTCGCCTGACCGACCGCACCGGTAGGGTCCAATTTTAATCCATGCTTTCGCTTCGCGCTGCCGCGCTCACAGACATCGGCCGGGTCCGCCGGGAAAACGAAGATCGGTATATCCTCGACGACAAGACCATGGTCTTCGGGGTCGCGGACGGCGTCGGGGGCCTCCCCGGCGGAGCCGAGGCCGCGCAATGCGCGGTGGATGAAATCGTCGCCGAGATCCGGACGCGCCGACTGGAGAAGGACGCCGAATTGGTCGCCGCCGTCCAGCAGGTGAACGTCACGGTAGCCACACTCGGCCAGCGGATGAGCCCTTCGATGGGTATCGGCACCACCCTCACATTTGGCTGCATTCATAACGGCGTGCTCACCATCGCCCACGTCGGAGATTCGCGCTGCTACGGGGTGCGCAATCGCGAGCTCACCCGCCTCTCCGAGGATCACTCGGTGGAGAACGAAGCTCGGCTCCGGCGCGCCAAAGGAGAAGTCGTCTATTACCACGAGGCCAACCGCAACGCCCTCACCCGCTGCATCGGCCAGCCCACCCCGCCCGACGTCGACATTATCACGCGCCCGCTGGCGGTCGGCGATCGCTACGTCTTTTGCACCGATGGTGTCACCCGCATGCTGCCCGACACCGACCTGCGGGTGATTCTGAATCGCTTCGATGATCCGAAGGCGACCGCGGAGGAGATGGTCTCTCTGGCCGTGCGCCGCGGGGGCCCGGATAACGCGACGGCCGTGGTCATTTTCATCGACGAAGTCTGACGCGTGGCCTCCCGCGTGGAGCAATTTACGGCGCTGGTCGAGCGCCACCCGGACAACGAGATGTTCCGCTTCAGTCTCGCGCAGGCCTTGGTCGCGGCCGACCGCGGCGCCGAGGCCGTGGCGCATTATGAATTCTGTGTCGCAAAAAAATCCGACTGGATGATGGCGCGCATTCTCCTCGGGAAACTGCTGCTCCAACTCACCCGCCGCGCGGAGGCGAAGCCGTTGCTCGAAGCCGCCCTGCATCTCGCCGTCGAGCAGCACCACGAA
>JANOAF010000580.1:0-13249 GCA_031411015.1 Opitutaceae bacterium
ACGAGCATCACGTGCCTCAAGCTCGCGGAGATTTTCCAGGACGCGGGCCTGCCGCCGGGCGTCGTGAATTTCGTGACCGGCGCGGGCGAAGTCGGCGCGGCGGTCATGACTCACCCGATTGCCGCGAAGGTCGCTTTCACCTGCTCGACAGAAGTCGGCAAGATCATCATGCGCTCGCTCGCGGGCACCGAGAAAAAGATGACGATGGAGCTCGGCGGCAAGGCGGCGAACATCGTGTTCGACGACGCGCCGCTCGATCAGGCCGTCGAGGGCATCATCAACGGCATCTTTTTCAATCAGGGCCACGTGTGCTGCGCCGGTTCGCGTTTGCTCGTGCATGAGCCGGTCGCGGAGCAGGTGCTCGCGAAGCTCAAGAATCGCATCAAGGTCCTGCGCGTCGGCGATCCGATCGACAAGAACACCGATGTCGGCGCGATCAATTCACGCGAGCAGCTCAACAAAATCACCGCGATGGTGGCGAGCGGCGTGAAGGAAGGCGCGGAGATGTTCCAGCCGGCGTGCAAGCTGCCGGCGAAGGGATTTTATTTCCGTCCGACGATTTTCAGCGGCGTGAGCATGAGCCACCGGATCGCGCGCGAAGAAATTTTCGGCCCCGTGCTGAGCATCCTCACCTTCCGCACGGTCGACGAAGCGATCGAGAAGGCGAACAACACCGCCTACGGCCTCAGCGCGGGCGTGTGGACCGACAAGGGGTCGCGCATTCTGAAGATGTCCACCGAGCTGAAGGCCGGCGTCGTGTGGGCGAACACCTACAACAAATTCGATCCGACCTCGCCGTTCGGCGGCTACAAGGAAAGCGGCTTCGGCCGCGAGGGTGGCCGGCAGGGGCTCATGGATTACTGCAAACTCGGCTGAAAAAATTTGAACTACGAAGAAATGAAGAACCCGAAAAGAGCGCCTCGGATGGATCGATTCGTTTCTTTGGTTCTTCGCAGTTAAATCAAAATCATGTCCCGCCTTCCCATCACCAAGACCCCGAAGCCTTACGTTGGCGGTGCGTTCATCCGCTCCGAGAGTGGGCGCACGTTTCCGATCAACGACGCGGCGGGAAATTTCTTTGCCAACATCCCGCAGTGCACGCGCAAGGATCTGCGCAACGCGGTTGAGGCCGCCGCGAAGGCCGGCCCGGGTTGGGCGAAACGCACGGCCTACAACCGCGGCCAGATTCTTTATCGTCTCGGCGAAATGCTCGAGGCGCGCCGGCAGGAGATGATTGAGGTGCACGTCACGCTCGGCGGACCGAAGGCACTCGTGACGAAGGCGGTCGATACGGCCGTCGATCGGTTGATCTACTATGCGGGCTGGGCGGACAAGTATGGGCAGTTGCTCGGTAACGTAAATCCCGTGGCCGCGCCTTATTTCAATTTCACCGTCACCGAGCCGATGGGCGTGATCGGTGTCATCGCGCCGGATTTGCCGCCGCTGCTCCCGCTGATTTCACTCATCGCGCCGGCGATCGTGAGCGGCAATACCGTCGTCGCGCTCGCTTCGGAAAAGATGCCGTATCCCGCGATCCTGTTCGGCGAGATGCTCGCGACCAGCGATCTGCCGGGCGGCGTGGTCAATATTCTCACTGGTTTCCGCAAGGAAATGATTCCCACGTTCGCGACGCACACTCACCTGCGCGCGATCAGCGCGGCGGGCGTTTCGACCGAGGAGCGCAAAGCGTTGCGCCTCGGTGCTGCTGAGAGCGTGAAGCGCGTGCGCTTCGCCGATAACGAGACCAACTGGCTGGCGGAATCATCGCAGAGCCTCGATGCGATCCGTGACACGCTCGAGTGCAAGACCACGTGGCACCCGATCGGGGCGTGAGCGGGATTCAGCTCGTTGCCTTTGTCGGGCGGGGTCGCCGAATCCCGCCGTCAGGGCGAATGCGGAAGGGCGGCCAAACCCGGCGGTATTCGGCGACCCCGCCCGACAACTGAAGCTCCCGGCCGGAATCGACGCTCAATATCCGAGCGCCTTTGAATCGGGTTTGCGCGGATCGGCGGCGCCGTAGCGGAGGTTGGTTGAGGGATCGATGGCGATCGTTTCGGCGTCGCCCTGATAGCTGCCTTCGTAGGAAACGCGTTCCTTGAGCGTGTGGCCCTTCGCGGCGAGAAGTTTGGCGGTGTCCGCGGAGAGACCGAAGCGTTCGTAGGTGAGCTGGTCCGGCATCCACTGGTGATGGATGCGCGGGGCTTCGACGGCTTGCGCCACCGTCATGCCGAAGTCGATCCGGTTGGTGATTACTTGCAGCACCGTGTTGATGATCGTGGGGCCGCCGGGGCTGCCAGTGATGAGCATGAGTTTGCCGTCCTTGAACACCAGCGTGGGCGTCATGGCCGAGAGCGGGCGTTTGCCGGGAACGATGGCGTTAGCCGGGCCCTGGAGCAGGCCAAACATATTCTTCACGCCGACCTTCGCGGTGAAGTCGTCCATTTCGTTGTTCATGAGAATGCCGGTGCCGGGAATCGTGACGCCGCTGCCAAACGCGCCGTTGAGCGTATAGGTGCAGGCGACGGCATTGCCGGCGGCGTCGACGACGCTAAAATGCGTGGTCTCGGTCGGCTCGGAAAAAAGCTGCGAGCTGAGTATCGCGCGCTGGGATATTTTGGTCGGCCCCAGGCCGGGCTCAACTGTGTCGCTCGGGGTGGCGCGGTCGGCGGAGAAATCAGCCATCCGACGCTTCAAGTAGGCTCGATCCATGAGCTCGGCGGTCGGCACGGAAACGAAATCGGGGTCCCCGAGATATTCGGCCCGGTCGCGGAAGGCGCGGCGCATCGCCTCGGTGAAGAGGTGGTGCTTGGCCGCGGAGCTGGCTCCGAGGGCGGCGACATCAAACGGCTCGAGCATGCCCAAGATCTGCAGCAGCACGATGCCCCCCGAACTCGGCGGCGGCATCGTGACAATCTCGTGCCCACGGTAGCTGCCGCGGAGCGGCAGGCGCTCGGCCACGCGGTAGGCCTTGAGATCGGCGAGGGTGATTGTGCCGCGGTGTTGCGCCATGGCGGCGGCGATTTTTTGCGCGGTCTCGCCTTCGTAGAATTCGCGCGGGCCGTTTTTCTGGAGGCGGGTAATGGTCGCCGCGAGTTCGGGTTGCCGCCAGAGATCGCCGGTTTTCCAGAACGCGCCGCCGTTGAGATAGATTTTTTTCGAGTCTTCGAACTGGCCCAGGAGCTGCGCGTATTGCCGCAGGCTGGCCGCCGTGCCCTGCGAGACCCGATGACCGTCGGCGGCGAGACGCCGCGAGGGTTCGCACACGTCCGCCCACGTGAGTTGGTGCGAGCCGTGTTTCTCCAGCGCGAGCGCGAGGCCCGCGACCGTGCCCGGCACGCCGCTCGCACGCCAGCCGACGGTCGAGGAGCCGGGACCTTCCATCACCTTGCCGTCGGAGCCGACATACATGTCGCGCGTCGCCGCGGCCGGCGCGCGCTCCCGAAAATCGATCACGAGCTGGCGTCCGCGGCCGCCGTCGGACCCGTCGGCGAGATGCACGAGCATGAAGCCGCCGCCGCCGATGTTCCCGGCAAACGGATAGACGACCGTCAGGGCGAGCCCGGTGGCGACGGCGGCATCGACGGCGTTGCCGCCGCGCTGCAACATCTCGAGCCCGGCCTGCGAGGCGAGTTCGTGCGCCGTCGCGACCATGCCATGGCTGGCCTCCACCGCGACGCGCTGGCCGTGCAGCGGCGCGACCAAAATCACTGCGACCAAGACGAGTGCGTTCAGAGGCGCGTGGAACCGCGGGGAAGGTTGCATGCGGCGGACGTTGGCACGGCCGGCCGCGCGCTCGCAAGCCGGGGGCACTTGTTTACGGCCGAATCTTTCTTATGGTGGCGCCCCGTAGACTCCGTTCACTCACTGATTATGAAATACCTAAATTCAACCAACGACGGTGCCTGGCGCGCCGCACTCGGCCGAGCGGCAGTTTTCCCGCTCCTGGCCTTCCTCGCGGCGTCTGGATCCGCCCAGGTTTCGCCTTCCGCAGCCGTCGCAAAGGAAGACCCGATTAGGCTCGAGGCTTTTGTGTCCACCGGCACGCGCTTCAACGACCGCACTATCACCCAGTCTCCCGTGCCCATCGATGTCGTCACGGCGAAGGAAATGCAGCAGGGCGGCTACACGGAGACCTCGCAAATGCTGCAGGCGCTCGTGCCGTCGTTTAACTTTCCGCGGCCTTCGCTCAACGACGGCACGGACCACATCCGCCCCGCCACGCTCCGCGGCCTCGCGCCGGACCAGACGCTTGTGCTCGTGAACGGGAAGCGCCGGCACACGAGCGCGCTCGTGAACGTGAACGGTGCGGTCGGCCGTGGGGCGGTCTCGGTCGATTTCAACGCGATTCCCTCCTCCGCCATCGACCGCATCGAAGTGCTGCGCGATGGTGCCTCCGCCCAGTATGGCTCGGATGCGATCGGGGGCGTGATCAATATCATGCTCGCGCGCACGAAAGGTTGGGGCTTCGACGCCACCTACGGCGTGACAGGCGAGGGCGATGGCCGCGACCTGAAGCTCTCGGCCCAAGCGGGCACCCAGCTCGGCGACAAGGGCACGCTCTTCGTCACCGTCTACGATCGCAATAAAAGCCACACCAACCGCATCGGGTTCGACACGCGCCAGCAGTATTTCGGCGTGGGCGCGACGGGACCGGTGGCGATTTCGGGCAATATCGGCTCCGGCACCGGGCTTAGTCCCTCGGGCGGCACGCTCGATCCGCGCGAGGCGACGGTGAATCGTTTGGGCCAGCGGTTCGGCGATCCGCGCTCGAAGGAGCGCGGCGGTTTTATCAACGCCGAGCTGCCCCTGCGGGATGGGTTCACGCTCTACAGTTTTGCGGGCGTGACGCGCAAGCATGTCGAAGGCGCGGGCACGTGGCGGCGCGCGGGCCAGGACAACACGGTCCGCGCCCTCTGGCCCAATGGATTTCTGCCGGTGATTCAAACCGAGGTGTATGATTATTCCGCCGGGGGCGGCATCAAGGGGAAGGCCGGCGACTGGAACTGGGACCTCAGCACCGTATATGGTCGCAACGATCTCCGCTACTCCGTCGCCGAATCTGCGAATGTCACCCTTGGCGCCGCGAGCCCGCGCAGTTTTTACGCCGGCAGTCTGCGGTTCAACCAATCGACCACGAACTTCGATCTGACGAATCAGTTTAATATCGGCCTAAGCAACCCCCTCAAGGTCGCCGGGGGTGCTGAATACCGCTGGGAGGAATACCGCATTTCTCCCGGCTCCCCGGACTCCTATCGCGACGGTGGCGTCCGCATCCTCGACGGGCCCAACGCCGGCGGCTTGGGCGCGCTCGGCGCGCAGGTCTTCGCCGGTTTCCGCCCGAGCGATTCCAGCAAGCACTCGCGCGACACCAAAGCCGTCTACGTCGATTTCGAAAACAACCTCACCGCCCAGTGGTTGGTGTCCGTCGCCGGCCGTTTCGAGGACTACAGCGACTTTGGCAGCAAGGCGACGGGCAAGCTCGCCACGCGTTTCGAAGTGACGAAGCCGTTCGCGATCCGCGGCTCGATCAGCACGGGCTTCCACGCGCCGCACCTCGCCCAGCAGTGGTTCAGCTCAACCGCCACGAACTTCATCAGCGGCGTGCCGTTCGAAAACAAGACGTTCCCGGTGGCCGATCCGGTCGCGCGCGCCCTCGGAGCCTCGAACCTCAAGCCCGAGACCTCCGTCAACCAAAGTGTTGGCGTCACGTGGCAGCCGGTGGAGGCGTTCTCCAGCAGCGTCGATTTCTACCAAATCAAGATCGAGGACCGCATCGGCCTGTCGTCGAACTTCACGGGCACAGCGATCACGAACTTCCTCACGAGCCGGGGGTTGTTCGGGACCACGGGCGGACGCTATTTCACGAACGCGGTGGACACGCGCACGCGCGGGCTTGATGCGAACGCGCGCTACGTGCATCGGCTGGGCCAGGGCCACCGCCTCACCTTTACGGGCGGCCTCAACATCAACCACACCGAGGTCACCAAAACGAAGGCGACCCCGCCGCAGCTCGCCGCCCTCGGCGTGACCACCCCGCTGTTCGACCAGACCGAGAAAATCCGGTTGGTCCGGGGCCAGCCCCGCGACACGCTCCGGCTTTCGGCTGCCTACGATGTAAACAAGTGGTCCTCCCTCGTGCAGACCGCGCGCTACGGCACGCACGACTACGTGCACTTCGCCAGCGCCACGCCGGCGCAGGTCGCCGCGCTGTCGCCTGGCAACGACGTCTATACGCTACCCACCGATCCGGTGAGCGCGAACAGCCAGCTCGTGCAACGCTACGGCAAAGTTTGGGGCACCGATCTGGATGTCACCTACCGGATGTCGAAGGAGTGCTCGGTTTCATTCGGGGCGAACAACGTCTTCGACAAGTATCCCGACAAAACGCTCGCGTCGCGCGTGATTAACGGCGTCGGGTTTAACGGCAACGATAACGGCGGTAGCGCGCCCTACCTGCTCAACGCTTCGCCGTTGGGCCTGAATGGGATTACCTACTACACGAAAGTCAGCCTGAGGTTTTGATTCGCGCGGGTAGAAATACTCGCGAGGCACGAGCGCGGAGCCGATGGGCTCCGCGTTTTTTTTTGCGCCGACGGACCGCCGATGTTCCGGGCTGTGGGGTTGTAGGTCGGCATCTCCCGACCCCGCCGCGCACGTGGACCGAGCCCGGCGGGGTTCGGCGAACTCGCCCGACAAAGGCATGAGCGCGTCTGGGATCATGGCCGCGACTTGCGTGCGCACGGGTTGTTGTTTCTCGTCGAGTCACCCCCATGAATCGCCGCGATTTCCTCACCGCCGGCAGCGCGCTCACGGCGCTCGCCGCCGTTCCGCGCTCCCTCGCGCAGTGGCAGCCGAGCCAGCGCTACCCCGATCCGTTGATCAAAATAATCGATCCGAGTTTCGCGAAATACCGGATCGCCAGCGCGAAGGTCGAAAAGATCGCGGGTGGCCAACGCTGGTCCGAGGGGCCGGTGTGGTTTGGCGACGGGCGTTATCTGTTGTGGAGCGACATCCCCAACGACCGGATCATGCGCTGGGACGAGGAGACGGGTGCGGTGAGTGTCTTCCGCCACCCGTCCAACAACGCCAACGGTCACACCCGCGATCGTCAGGGCCGCCTGCTCTCGTGCGAACACCTCACGCGCCGCGTGACCCGCACGGAATACGACGGTGCGATCACCGTCATCGCGGAAAAATTCGACGGTAAGCCGCTCAACTCGCCCAATGACATCGTGTGCAAATCCGATGGCTCGATCTGGTTCACCGATCCACCGTTTGGCGTGGTCGGTTTCTATGAGGGCGAAAAGGCCAACGCCGAGTTGCCGACGAATGTGTATCGCTGGGATCCGAGAACAAAGCAGCTCGCCGTCGTCGCCGGCGACATCGCCCGGCCCAACGGCCTCGCGTTTTCGCCCGACGAATCGACCCTCTACCTCGTCGAGGCTGGCCTCACGCCTCGCGTCATCCGTGCCTACGATGTAACCGAGGGCGGGACGCGTCTCGCGCGGTCGCGCACGTTCATCACGGCGGAGACGAATGGCACGCCCGACGGCCTGCGCATCGATGTCGATGGCAACCTCTGGTGCGGTTGGGGCATGGGCGCCGAGGGCCTCGATGGCGTGAACATTTTCAATCCCGCCGGAAAATTAATCGGCCGCATCGATCTGCCGGAGCGTTGCGCCAACGTCTGCTTCGGTGGCCGGCACCGCAACCGGCTCTTCATGGCCGCGAGCACCTCGGTCTATTCGCTCTTCGTGAACACGCAGGGTGCAGCGGGTGGTTGAGTGTGCTGAAGTTGGCCGGGAGTAGGGCAGGTCTGTGACCTGCCCTTTCGGCCGCTGAGTATTTTAACCGTGAGCGGGTCACAGACGAGCCCTACCCAGGCGCGCGGGAGAACGCACAAAGCTCACGCACGCCCCAAGCGCTCCGCCTCTTCGATCGTGCGGGGCCAGTCGCTCTTCAGCAGCCGTGACAGCGAGCGGTCGGCGAGGCGCTTTCCGCTGATCTGCCGCGCTCAGAGTGCGGCGGCCGGCCGCGCATCGGGCTCGAATCGGCGCACCCTCCAACGCGGGCAAACTGAACCCGGCAAGAAACTGGATTCTCAGGAGGATCGATTCTGGGGGACGTTATTTGAACAGCGAGGCTGGCTTCTTTCAGAGGCTCGTTCCTCCGCGGGTGGCGTCGCAGCCGGCGGGAGATTGAACGCTGGCGAAGTTAGGGTAGCCGAAAATCCCAACCCATGGAGGGCGGCGCTGTCCTCCACGAGGTCGGTTGGTAGGAAGCGAGAGGGGTGAATTTCCGGCCGAGCTGGGGTGATGTATCCATTTTACCAATGTGTTTACATCGCGAATCTTGATCTAGTTATAAACCCCCATACTCAATCGTCCCGTGATCAAAAACCTAAATATGAAAAATATGAAAAATGTTATCCGCTCCCGGTGTTCCGTGCTCGCGGCGGTCCTCGCCTCGCTCCCAGCCTTCGCCGCGAATCCTGAAAACGTCACCGTGTCCGCCACCGTGCCGACCGTGGCCGTGCTCAGCGTCGACACCAACGCCGTGGCCGTGAGCTTCGCCTTGGGCGACTACGACCTCAGCACGGGTGCGGCGACCAAGACCGCCGCCGCCGGTTCGACCTTCCGCGTTTCGACCAACCGGAACTGGACGCTGGCGGTGAAGGCCGGCGCGGCCAATTTCTCCTACACCCCCACAAACGTCGGTGACTCGTCCACCAAGCCTGCGGGCGATCTTGGATTCAAGCTCTCGACGGCCGGCTCTTACAGCACGGTTACGACCTCCGACCAGACGGTCGCGACCGGTTCCCGCGGCGGCTTCGGCACCTCGGGCAACACCCGGATCATGGATTACAGCCTGTCGAGCAACCTGAACCAGGACTCACCCGGCAGCTACTCGGTGACGTTGGTTTACACGCTCACCTCAAGCTAAGGGTTTCCGCTCAGCCCGAAATTCGGCCAAAGCACAACCCCACGTTCCGATCCGGGGTTGTTCTTTTTTTGGCAGGCGTTCGGGCCGGCAGTTATTCGCGTTTCCCATGCTTCGATTTTTTGCCGCGCTTGTCTTCGCTTTAGCCCTGCTGCCGATGAGCCGGGCGCAGAGCGTGACGATCCGTTCGATTACACCATCGGTCGCGTTTTCAGTCACGTCAGGTTCATTCAATCTATCCAATGGAGCCGCTGCGGTGGTTGCGCCGTCAGCGATTGCCACGTCATTGCGGAGCACGAGCCGTAGTTGGTCGCTCAGTGTCAGTTCGACCACGTCGACTTTTTCGCATACTCCCGCGACCGGCGCTCCCCTGATGTCAAAGTCCGTTTCCAGTCTCCTGATTCGAAAAAACGGGACAACTTCCTATCTCGCGATTTCGACCTCCGATGCGGCCGTTGCTACCGGGCCCGTCACCCCTAGTAACGGCACACCGGTGGATTTTGACCTTCGGTTCGACACGTCGCTTTCCGACTCACCTGGTCAATATTCAGCCCTGTTGGTTTTTACGCTTGTCACCCTATGAATCCGTTATTGCGCCACACTTTTGGACTTGCCGTAGTGATGGCGTTTTTCGCCGTGCCGGAGTCGTCTGGCGCCTTTGTCGGCGTCGACCGCGGCGAATTGTTCCTTGAGCTTGTTCCCGGCAAGGGATCATCGGCCACCGTTACCGTCACCAACGGGGGCGACACGAAGTCCACCGTCTCCCTTTCGGTTGACGATTTTGCCATTGTCGGCGGCCGGCCCGATTTCAATTCGCGATCGCATCCGCGGGCTCTGGCCCGGCAGCTCACGGTCTTTCCGACAAACTTCGAGCTGGCGCCCGGCGAGTCACGCGAGGTCCGGGTGCTGCTCGATCCCCGACAAGGCACATTCGAGGCCGGCACGCATTGGGCCGTCGTATTCATGCAGACGACCCGATTGGCCGACATGGTCCCGCCCGGCGGTGACAGGCAGGTGCAGGTGCGGTTGGTGGAACGCGTCGGGGTTTTTGTCTTTGCCGACGCGAGGCCCGAGCCGCGGCCGCTCGCGGACGATGTCGCGGTGACGGCGCTCCAGTTTGAGGACGGGGTGCTGAAACTGGCCGTCAAGAATCCTTCCAACTACCTGCGGATGGTTCGCGAAGGTTATGTGCTTGTGACGCCACTGGGTGGAGGGGCGGCGCAGCGCTGGCCGGTGCAGGTGTTTCGTCTGCTCCCGGATTCAACGGTTCGGGCGGAAATTCCCGTTCCTCCTTCAGCCGCGGGACTCGGCCGGTGCAACGTGCTTGTGGCCCTAGACTACGGCTCGCCGGTGATGGTGGCCGGCGAACAGGAGTTTAAGTTCTGAACCTCGCAATCGTCCTCCGGACGGTTTTTCCACAATGAGCAGTCGCATCCTAGCGGGCATATTGCTGGCGGGCAGTCTCGCCGCAGGACCGGCCGCGGCGCAGCCGGTGCGGGTCGAGTTTGCCGGTGCGGAAATCGCCGGGCGCGGCGTGCAGGCGCTGCGGCTTGTATTCGATCCGGCGGGACCCGCGCGCGCGGGAACCTTGGAGCTTCTCGCCCCCGAGGGCACGCGTTTCATGCGGCCCGTTCCGGAGCAGGTGCAACTCGGGGCGGGTGCTCCGGCGGCGTTGGTCCTCCATCTTTTTGTCTCCGAAGCGGTGCCGGCGGGGCCGCTGGAAGTCCGCGGGATGATTCGCGATCGCGGGGAGGCGACGCCGCTCCGGGCGACCGCGATGGTCCGCAGTTCGCCGGCATTCAAGGTTCGCTCGACGGATTCGGACTTCCTGGTCGGCTTCAATGGCAAGCCGGTGGAAGTGGCGGCTGTCGTCCAAAACACGGGCAACACGGCCTTGGAGTTTGCTGCCTCCGCGCCGACGGGCAGCGATGGCCCTGCGGTCACAATCGAACCGTCCCGGTTCTGTCTTGCGCCGGGTGGAGCGCAAAAGGTGTCCGTGAGTCTCTTTGCGCCGGGACGCTCGACTTTGACCACGGAGCACACCGTCGCGTGCCTGTTCGCGGCGACTGCGCATGGATTTGAGCGCACCGAACAACTGGTGGTCAGGACCGTGTTCGTGCCGCGGATTTCGGACCCGGGCCCATTGTTTGCGACCTTGGATGGAAGCATCGATGTGGGCGGCGTGTTGCACGACCGCCGAGGACGGATGGCGTCACAAATAATTCTGGCGGGAGAAATCAAACCCGGGGTGATGTTTTCAGCGCAGGCGGTGGACGGCGTGCCCACCGCCTTGGGTTCCCAGCTTGATTTGGCCCGGAGAGACACCTGGCACGCGACGCTGTCTGCGCCCGGTTGGCATGCGACCGCGGGTGAAACGCGCGGGCCCTCGATGGGATTCCTTGCGCCCGTGGTTTACGGCCGGGGCGTCGATGCCGGGATTGGAAGAGACGGCTGGTCGGCCGGTGGGTTTGCGCTGCGCGACGCCTTTGCCGGCTCGGTGCGGGAAGCTGCGGGCCTGAAGTTCGCCGGTCTTGGTGAAACTTGGGAAGCCGGCGCGCTGTTTCAGCGCAGTCGCGACCAATCGTTTGCCGAAGCGCAACGGGCAGGCGCTTTTGCCGGCCAGCACTGGAACTGGCAGGGGCTGAAGGGCCGCTCCCAGATTGCACTCGCCGTGCCGGATGGAGGTGGGACCAAGCTCGGTTTTGCGCAAGCGCTCGGTTACCAAGGACCACATTTCAGGATGGACGGAAGGTATGAACGTGCCGCCGCAGGCTTCTTTCTGCGGGATCAAAGTTCGGAGACCCGTTCGATTCTCGGCGAGTGGACGCCCGGAAATGGCTGGTCGCTGTTTGGCGGGGCGGACAAATCGACGCAGGCCGGCCGACTGCGCACGCTGCTGCAGGAACAGGATAACTTGGGGCGACCGGGGGATCCGGCGGGAGTTTTGGAACTCATCAACCAGATTGCCACGCGTCAGGAAAGTGTGCGCGCGGGCGTGGGGCGTGAGTTTGCGTTGGGCATGTTGCGTTCGGGATTCAAACACCAAAAACGCGCCAGTGAGCTCGATGGGAAGCAGGAGTTTGCCGAGGACGCATGGGAACTGGAGTGGACCAGCCGTTCGGGAGACCCGTGGTGGCGGATGGGGGCCAATGTGGGCCGTGAGAGCGGCGGCGTGAGCTCGGCGCGCTTTGCCGAGTTCCAAGGTGCGGCGCAATGGAGTCCCTCGACGCGCACGCGGCTTGAGGCGAATGTCCGCTGGACGAAGGCGCTCGCCGGAACGCCGCAGGGATTTCGTCGCGAAGGCGCATACGGACAGGCGGCGGCGAGCTATCGGCCCGCGGCGGGATGGAGCGCCGAAATCCGGGCGGACGGTTACGACTACAAAGATTACGCCTCACGGACCAAGGTCGGAGCACTGCTCCGGTTTCCCTTGGGGAATCGGGGGTGGAGTGGTGCGGTCGAATGGGCGCGGGAATCCAAGACCGGAGCCACCTCGACTTGGTTCGTCGTGCGGGCTCCGCTTTCGATCAAGATGCCTTGGCGCCCGATGCGCGGGGCGGTGGGCGGCCGCATTGTCGATCGGGCCGGTGGCGCGGGTTTGCCAAATGTGATGGTGCAAAGCGGACGCCAACGTTCGGTGACCGACGCGCTCGGCCATTACCAACTCCCGGCGATGGAACCGGGATCCCATCCGATTCGTTTTCACCTGCCGGGAAATTGGACCGCGGGAGAAGACTGGCCGGAGTCGGTGGACGTCGCCGCGGGCAGGCGCGACGTGCTCGATTTCACCGCGGTCAAACTGGCCGGACTTTCGGGAGAAGTCGTGGTGACAAATCCGGCGGGCCAGTCGCGACCCGCGCCGGCCGGAGTCCTGGTGGCGGAAGATACCAGGGGACGGCCGCACGAAACCTTGGTTTTTCGCGGGGCCTTTGCCATGAGCCTTCCGCCGGGCCGATACAGGCTGAAATTTTTGAGCGAGTTGCCGGAAGAGATGGGCCGCCAACTTGAGGCCGAGGTTGAGGTCGGCACGTCCGATGTGACTCCGGTCAAACTTGAGGCACGCGAGCGGGAACGTCAGCTCCGGCGAACCCTCGTGCCCGACAGTAACTCGACCGGGCCGAATTGACGGATTCTTAGCAAAAGATGTTGGACTGAAAGTGCTGCCTGTGCCGATTATGCGGCCATGGCTCGCAAAGCGTCACTGGCGGCTCGGTCCTTGGTGTTTGGCTTGGTGTTTGTTGCCGCGGCTGGAATCGCAGCCCCCGCCGAAGTTCGAGTTCGATCACAAGTCGCCCAGATTGCCACGGCC
>JANOAF010000581.1:0-13914 GCA_031411015.1 Opitutaceae bacterium
GCGATCCGCGCGCGGCGCACCACGCCCGTGCCATCGAGATCGAGGCAAAACGCGCCCGCGACGATGCTGATGTCGAGTTCGCGTCGGTGGGAAATCTTCTGGAAATCAGCCCGGCGGGTGAGGCCCGCCGCCGCCCACGCCCGCGGCAGCACGATCTCACGGATGATTTCGTCGGGCCGGAGCTGGGTCTGCCGGTAGCCCGTGAAGAACTCGTGCAGCGGCAGCGTGCGTTCACCAAGCGTCGAGGCGAGGACCACGCTCGCGTCGAGCGTCAGTAGCACCGGCGCGGTGTCGCCGATTGGCGAGGCGGTGGCGAGGTTACCGCCGAGCGTCGCGCGGTTGCGAATCTGCCGCGCCGCAAACACCGCGAGCATCTTCGCGAGCGACGGAAATTCCGCCGCGAGCTTCTCTTCGATTGCCGTCAACGTCGCGGCGGCGCCGATGCGCCACTCGGCGGCGCTCGACGTGATGCGCGTGAGCTCGGGCACCCCCTCGGTGGCGATGAGCACCGGAAATTTTTTGCCCTTCTTGTTCAGCTCGACGCCGATCTCGGTCGCACCGGCGATGAGCACGGCGTCGGCGTGACGGTGTTTCAGCGCGAAGAGCTCCGTGAGCGTGGTCGGCCGGAAGAACCGTTCGCCCGCCGCCGCGTAGTTGATGTTTTCCAAGCCCGCCAGCGGTTGCGCGAGCCGCGCGACAAAACCATCGCTGGCCGCGGGCGGCCGCGACGCGAGCGCCGCGACCGCCGCATCGCGAATCGGCCGGTAGCCCGTGCAACGACAGAGGTTGCCGCAGAGCTGATCGTTGATCTGGCAGGGGCGCTGCACCTCGGAGCGATAGTAGGCCTCGAAGAGCGAGACCACGAAGCCGGGCGTGCAGTAGCCACATTGCGAACCGGCGTGCTCCACCATTGCGTGCTGCACCGGGTGGAGGGTGTCGCCGTTCGCGACGCCCTCGACCGTCACGATCTCCCGCCCGGCGAAGGCGGGCAGGAGCGCGATGCAGCTGTTGATCGCACGATACGCCGGCCGGCCCGCGGCATCGCGGTCGAGCAGGGCGACAGTGCACGCGCCGCAGTCGCCCTCGGCGCAGCCGCACTTCGAACCGGTGCGGCCGGTGCGCCGCAGCCAGTCGAGCAGTGTGGTCGTGGCCGGTGCATTTTCGATGCGCACGCGCGCGCCGTTCAGCACGATTTCAAACGCGTCCGTGACCGCGGCACTCTGCGATCCGACCGTGGTGTTACTCATGGCGCAGGTTTAGCCGGGCAAAACGCGCCGGCAATGCAAACGTAGGCAAGTCTCCGCTTCCTCGACCTTCCCGACGCCGACGCGGTGCCCGCGAACTCCAGGCCGTGAAACACTCTCATACAATTCCGTGCCGTGGCCGTGGGCGACGATAACGGCGCAGCTGACGGTTATCCGCCGAGTCGGAAATTGTGTTGAGCGTTTCCCCTCCCTTCCCGATACGAATCCAAGTCTCCACTCGCACTCGTGGTCGGCATCATTCCCAGTTTCATCCCCGCTCCAGACGACCCCGCTCCCTCCCCATGATTACTACCACCCTGTTTGGCCTGCTCCTCGGAGTCGGTATCGCCGCCCTGCTCACGCTGCTCTTCGGCGTCTACACCATCGGTCCCACTGAGCGCGGCGTGCTGACGACGTTTGGCCGGGCGCAACGCACCAACGGCACCACCGACGACGATCCGCAGCTGGGCGCACTGCTCACAGCGGAAGAGAAGACGCGCTACCGGTATCCCTGCGTTCGCGTGATTTCACCCGGTGGTCCGTATTTCAAGTGGCCCTGGCAGCGGCTCTACAAAGTCGACATGACCATTCAAACCGTCGACATCACTTGGGACCCCGAAATCAAGCAGGAGTCGATCGAAGCGGTCACCAAGGACAACCTCACCGTCCAAATCTCCGGTCAGATCCGCTGGAAACCCTGCGAGCGCAATCTCTACGCCTATCTCTTCGGCATTTCGCATCCGGCGGCCCACGTCGTAGGCTATTTCATCTCGGTGCTGCGCGATCGGATTGCCACCTTTCACGGTGAAGCCAGCGAGGGTGCCGTCGAGGGCGTCTCCATCAATGACCTCCGCCGCAATCTTTCGTTGATCAATAGTTTCATGGAGGATGCCTGCCGGAAAACCGCCGCGCGCTACGGCATCGATCTCGATGCCGCGCTCATCACCAACATCGACCCGCCGGGCGACGTCGACGAGGCCCTCGCCTCGATCAACACGACCCAAAACCAAGTCGCCGCCTCGATCAGTCAGGCCAAAGCCGACGCCGACCAAAAGCTGAAGATGGCAGAGCAGGCCGTGCAAATCGCCGAGAATCGCGCCCACGCCGAAGCCTCACCCATCCTCGAACTCGGAAAAATTTTAACGGCCATGCACGCCCAGGGCGGAAAGGCCGCCCTCGATAGCTACCTCCGCAATGCGAGCCTTCCGCTGCGCGAGAAAGCCGCCCAAACGATTCTCAAACTTTGACCGCCATGACCATTTCACCGCTTCTCGTTTCCATCCTCATCGGTCTCGTCGGCACTTTTCTCGCGGTGCCCATCCTGCTCGGCATCGGCCGGCTGTTTCAACTCTGGCGGGTGCTGCCTGAGCGCACCGTGCTCGTTTACACGTTCTTCGGCAAAGTGGTCGGCCAAGTCGAGGAGCCCGGCCTCTTCTTTCCCCTCGTTCACTTCGGACCGAAGGCGCTGTTGTTTCCCTTGTTTGGCAAAGCCTACAAGGTCCAAACGGTCATCCATCAGGCCTACCTCCGCAATCAACTCGTCAATTCCGAGGAAGGCGCCCCGATGGGTGTGGGCATCTGGTTCGAGATGTTCGTGCAAGATCCGAAAGCATTCCTCTTTCAGAACTCCGATCCGATCGGATCGCTCAAAGCCAATGTCGCCACGGCGGTCGTGAAACAGCTTTCCAACCTCCGTCTCGAGGTGCTGCTCGAAAATCGCGATGCGCTCTCGCGGAAAGTCCGCGAGGAAGTTTCCCCGACGTCGTCACAATGGGGCTTTAGCCTCGGCTCGACCTACATCCGCAAAGTCGCCTTCCGCGATAGCGGTATGATCGCCGAGATTCAGCGCAAGGTCGTCAACCGGCTTCGGCAGGTGACGGCCGCGATGCGCCAAGCCGGGGAAAACGAAGTGGCAATCATCCATTCGGCCGCCGACAACAAAGCTTCCCAACGGCTCGGCCAAGCCCAGGCGGTCCGCCCCCAAGTGGTCGGCCAAGCCCTCGCTGAGATCCAACGCACCCCCGAGGTCGCCGCCGCCCTCTTCAGCCTGCTCGACATCCAAGCTACGCTCAAGAGTTCGGGAAAAATCACGCTCGCCTCCAGCGATTCGACCGGGCTGCTGCTCAACAGCTAGGCGTCAGCCCATCGTCCACCCGTCCCGATAGCTGCCGCGGATCATCGGCTCAGCGTCGGGCCGGCCGGCAACTTTCAAGTTCGCCGCATCCCACTCGATCGGTTTGCCGAGGCGTAGCGCGAGCACGCCGAGCAGCCCGATTTCGGTGAGCCGCGCACCGTAGGCGAAATTGCTGCTCGCGGGCGGACCGCCTTTGATCGCGTCGAGCCAGTCGCGGTGGTGACCGTTGGAGCGCACGATGGTGGCCGGTGGTTTTTGGACGCTGGCGCGCAGACTCTCCGGAAAAATCCGCGGCGGGCCGCCGGCGCCGTCGCATTGGATCACGCCTTTTTCGCCGATGAACATCGCGCCGCGCGACGGCAGGGTGAATTTCCCGAGCGCCTCATGCGGCGGCGGCTTCGCCCCGCCGTCGAGCCAGGTGAGCCGCTGCGCCGGCCATTTGCCGCGCGCGGGAAAATCGAAATAGATCACGCTGCCGTGCGGCGCGATCTCGGCATCGCCGGTCCCGATTGCATGGGCCTCGATGCGCGACGGGGCCGCGAGGTCGAAGGCCCAGGTCGCCGAGTCCATGTCGTGGCACGCGAAGTCACCCATCGACGAGGTGCCAAACGCCCAGAAGTCGCGCCACGCCACGGGATGGTAGGCCGCGTGGAAATCCCGCACCTCCCGCGGCCCGATCCACAAATCCCAATCCATGCCCGCGGGCACGGCCTGGGCCTCCGCGGGCTTGGTGAGCAGCGTGGGATTCCAGCGCTTCGTGCCGACCCACGCGTAGATTTCGCGCACCGCGCCAATCGTGCCAGCGTGAAGATGCTCGACGGTTTCGCGGATGCCGACGTTGGAGTGACCCTGGTTCCCGAGTTGCGTGGCGACGCCGGTCTCCTGCGCGACGCGCGCGACTTCGCGCGCCTCCCAGATATTGTGCGTGAGCGGCTTCTCGCAGTAAACGTGCTTACCCGCCCGCATCGCGCGCAGCGTCACATAGGCGTGCAGGTGGTCGGGCGTCGCGCAGAGAATCGCATC
Organism: Opitutaceae bacterium; assembly: GCA_031411015.1. Classification (GTDB taxonomy): domain Bacteria; phylum Verrucomicrobiota; class Verrucomicrobiia; order Opitutales; family Opitutaceae; genus ER46. Next base: position 4,402 of record JANOAF010000581.1, read on the forward strand.
AATGCCTTTCTCCTTCTCAAGCATCACGCGGAAATCTTCGTAGCCCGCGCAACGGTAGCCCGGCGTCGTCTTGCCATGGTGATCGTCCACGATCTTTAGGGCGGGCAGGCGGCCGCCGACGCCTTTGTAGTAATATTTTTCGAGACTGAAGGTCTCCGCCGGGTCCGCGATCGCGACGACCTGCGCGTCGGCGAGAGCGAGTAGCGCCTTCAGGTTTTGCGTGCCGCGCCCGCCCACGCCGACAACCGCGAGGTTTACTTTCTCGCTCGGCGGCACGAAGCGCGGGCCGCCCAGCACATGGCGCGGCAGAATCTGAAACGCCGTGATCGCGGTGGCGGACGTCTTGAGAAACTGGCGGCGGGTGGAGGCGTTGATTTTCATGGGGTGGCGAGGTTGCCCCGAGCCAAAGCGATCTGCGGCGGGAGCGGAAGCGGTTAATGCACTCCGCCAATGTTCCGAACGGAGCGCAGATCAGGTTTTGCGCGGAGCTGACACCAACACAGCGTTGGGTGAACACGGCGATGGACTTTCCCACCTGTCATGGCGAGGAGCGCAGCGACGTGGCCATCCATCTGAGATTCGAGCTGGATTTGCCGCGCCCGGCAGCCCGGGCTCGCAATGACAAGGGAGGAAACACGCTCGCCTTCCGAAACATTTTTGGCGCGGATGACGCCGCTTCCGGCCGACCCAGTTTTTCAAATCCCCTCCGCCATGACCCCCATGCCCCCTCGTCTCCTCTCGCGTCGCGATTTTCTCGAACAATCCAGTCGCCTCGCCGCCGTCTCCGCTCTCGCGGGCGTCGCTCTGCCGCACGTCCACGCCGCCGGCAGCGATCTGATTCAGGTCGCGCTCGTCGGCTGCGGCGGGCGCGGCACGGGCGCGGCCACGCAGGCGCTCTCGACCACGAGTGGTCCGATCAAGCTGGTCGCGCTGGCGGATGTGTTCGCGAACCGACTCGCGAGCGCGCATGAGCGGCTCGCGAAGAATCCGCAGGTCGGCAAGCTCGTCGATGTGCCGCCCGACCGGCGTTTCATCGGGCTCGACGCCTACAAGTCCGCGCTCGACTGCCTGAAGCCGGGCGACGTCGCGATCTTTGCGACGCCACTGGCGTTTCGCGGCGCGCATTTCGCCTACGCGATCGCGAAGGGGCTCCACGTGTTCATGGAAAAACCGCTCACGGCCGACGGCCCGACGAGCAAGCGCATGCTCATCCTCGGCGAACAGGCGGCGGCAAAAAACCTGAAGGTCGGCGTCGGCCTGATGTGCCGCCACTGCGAGTCACGCGGCGAGCTCGCGCAACGCATCCAAGACGGCCAGCTCGGTGACATCCTCCTCATGCGCGCCTACCGCATGCACGGCCCGATCGGATTTTTTGCGTCGCCACCGAAACCCGCCGAAAAGTCCGACCTGATGTATCAGATCGAGCGGTTCCACAGTTTCATGTGGTCCGGCGGCGGCGCCTACAGCGATTTCTACATCCACAACATCGACGAATGCTCCTGGATGAAAGGCTCATGGCCGGTGAAGGCGCAGTCGAACGGTGGCCGCCATTTCCGCGGCGACAGCATCGATCAGAACTTCGATAGCTACTCGACCGAGTTCACCTACGCCGACGGCACGAAGCTCTTCCTCGAGGGCCGCTGCATCGCCGGCTGCGTGCAGGATCACTCCAGCACCGCCCACGGCACCAAGGGCATGGCGATCATTTCCGAGAAGGGCCACATCCCGGCGCGCGCTCGGATCTACAAATCCCAAAACGCCAACCCCGCCGATCTCGCGTGGGCATTTCCGCAGCCGGAAAAAAATCCCTACCAACTCGAGTGGGACAATCTCATTGGCGCGATCCGCGCAGACCGGCCCTACAACGAGGTGAAGCGCGGCGTCGAGGCCAGCCTCGTCACCTCGATGGGCCGCATGGCCGCGCACACCGGCCAGGTAATCACCTACGAGCAGATGCTCAACTGCGAGCACGAGTTCGCGCCGGGCGTCGACACTTTCACGGCCGATTCCCCCGCGCCGCTCCAACCCGACGCCAGCGGAAAGTATCCGATCCCGCGCCCGGGCATCGAAACGAAGCGCGAGTATTCCTGAGCGGAGACTCGGTCAGTCCGAAGTAGGCCAGCGCGCTTGCGCGCGCCCAATCCGCGCTCGCAAGCGAGCTGACCTACACGAACGCGATCGGGCCAAAATGCCAATTTGAAGGCATGACCTAGATTTTCAGGAACAGCTTTCGCCGATACATCCACCGGAGTATGAGCCACAGGACCGCGAGCGTCGCCGCACCCTGCAGCAGCGGCTCATAGGCGGTCCCGAACACGCGGAAAAATTTCGCGCCGAGATGGGTCGTGAGATTTTTCGCGACGTAAGAATCGAACCCATGCGCGAGGCAGTAGGCCGCGATCGAGTTCGCGCCGACGACCACGAGTGGAAACGCCCAGCCGCGCTGCCCGCGCAGATCGATCACGAGGTAGAACGACGCGAGCAGCAGGAAACACCAGCCGCCGCTGTAGAGTGCCCACGACGGCGTCCAGATACGTTTCACGACGGGGCAAAGGCCGAGCCCGCCCAGTGCCGCGCCGGCGACCAGCGCGATGACACCCGCCACCGCGAACCAGCGGACCTTCGCCGCCGCCTCGCGTTCGCTCCGCAGCACGCCGCCGGCGATTAGCCCGAGGATCATCGTGCCGAGCGTGGGGATGAAGCTCAACGTCGAGTAGCCGCCAGCGTTGAAGAGAAACGGCCGTTCGCGCGGAAAGAGATTCATCCACCACGTGTCGAAGGCCCACGCGAGGTTGCTGTTTTTCTGCCAGTGCGCCGCCAACCCCTCGAGCCCGTGGGCGCCGAGCCATTCCGTTTTCACCCCCACCGCCGCGTAGTCGAAGCCCGCCGCCGGCACTGGCCACGCCACAAACGCCGCCCAGTAGCCCGCCAGAATCACGCCCAGCGCAATCCACTGGTCACGCACCGGACGCAGCCCGAGCATGAAAAGAAAAACGTAGCCCAACCCGATCTGCGAGAGCGTGTCCTCGAAGGTCCAGTTCGTCGCGTTGCGGCTCGCCGAACGCAGAAAGACGCCGAGCAAAATCAGCAGCAGTGCCCGCCAGCCCGCGTGCAGCGTCATCCGCCCGGGCGTTTCCCCGCGCGCCGCGCGGCTTGCAATCGAAAACGGCAGCGCCACGCCGACGAGAAACGAAAACGAGGGCTGAATCATGTCGTGGAGCGACGCGCCGATCCATTCGACGTGCGACTGCTGCGAGGCAAGGAACTGCCACACGCCGCTCTCAGGCAGCGCGCGCGCGACCGACTTTAGGCGCAGCAGCTCGCCCATCATGAGCAGCATGACGAAGCCGCGATATGCATCGATCGAGGCGAGGCGCGCCGGGGCGGGCGCGGGCGCAGGACTGGGGTTCATGTGCGCGACCGTGGAGGAGCGGCGCGTTGACTTCAACGCGCGTTATCGCGTCGCTCGTCGCGCGGGCGCAAATCAGGTTTTGAGCGTCCGCTCAAACCGGCGCTCGCTAAAAAACCTGAATTCCGCCCTCCTCGCGCTGGCCAAACCCCGATTTCTCACGATGCGCTCTCTCCTTGTCGCTCCTCTCACGCTGCTCTTTTTTGTTTCGTCGGTCGCTCTCCGCTCCGCCGAGGAGCCACCCGCTTACACGGAGATCCTCAAGATCGACGTCCACTCGCACATCTTCGAAAACGTCCCGGCTTTTCATGCGCTCTTCCGCCGGATCAACCTGCGCACGATCAACGTCTGCGTGCCGGGCGGCGACGGCCATCTCGCCACGATGGACCGCATCGCGTTCGAGCTCTACCGCGCGCAGCCGGACCTCTATCCGGTCACGACCACCTTCGATCTCCGCTCGCGTGACGAAGCGGACTACGCGGCCCGCACCATCGCGTGGCTCGACGCGGCGTTTGCCCGCGGCGCGGTCGCGGTGAAAATCTGGAAGGAGGTCGGCATCGAAATCAAAAGCCGCGACGGGAAATTTATTCTGCCCGACGATCCGCTCTTCGATCCGATCTACGCGCACCTCGCAAAAATCGGCAAACCGCTCCACGCCCATCTCGCCGAGCCGATCGATGCCTGGCTGCCGCTCGATCCGAACAGCTCCCACTACAGCTACTATTCCCAAAACCCGCAGTGGCACCTCTACGGCAAACCGGAATATCCGAGCCACGCCGCCATCATCGCCGCGCGCGACAACATCATGAGGAAACACCCGGCGCTCGTCGTCGTCGGCGCGCACCTCGGCAGTCTCGAGCACGATCTTGAGGGCATCGCCGAGCGGCTCGAGCGTTACCCGAACTTCAACATCGAGGTCGCCGCGCGCACCCGGAATCTCACGCGCCACCCGAGCGAAAAAGTGCGCGCACTCTTCCGACGTTTTCCCGATCGCATCATGTATGGCGTGGATTCGGGTTGGATGCCGTTCCGCCGCGACACCCCACCGACCGACTCCCAACGCCAAGCGCACGCCAACAGCCTCGAGCTCCGCTACCGCGCCGACTTCGATTACTACGCCGGCCAAGGCGAAACGACCTACAACGGCCGCAAGACCGAGGCGTTGAACCTGCCCCGCGCCGTGCTGGAAAAATTCTACCACGCCAACGCCGAGCGGATCTACCGACTCGATGCCGCATGGCAGGGCGGGAAGCAGTAGCCAACGACGCCTCGTTCCGTTCCGTCTGGAAGCCGCGAGCGTGAGTGAGTGTTTCGTCCCCTCGCTCACGCTCGCGACTACCATCCCGCCCGCGCGTAACAAGCCTCGCGATGTCGGACTCAACGCGAACGAAACCCGCCCATGCTCATCGCGTGATCGGCTGCGAGATGCGCAAGTAGGCGAAGAAATCGCGCAGCCGTTGCTCACTCAGATCGTCGAGCAATCCCTCGGGCATCAGGCTTCGGCCCATGGGTTCCAGCGTTTTGATTTCGGCCGCGCGCAGCATGACGTTTTCACCGCCGAGCCCGCGCAGGACGGTCACCTGATTGTCGCGATCAACGATGAAGCCACCGAGGCTGCGGCCGTCGATCGTCTCTGCCGTGAAATATTGGAAGCCTTCGCGAATCTCCGCGTTCGGATTCACGATGCTCAGGAGCATCGCCCCGAGATCGTCGCGCTGGTAGGTCGTGAGATCGGGTCCGACGTTGCCGCCCTTGAAAAACAACTTGTGGCAGCTCGCGCACCGCGCGGAGAAGGTCGCCTCGCCCGCGTAGGGATCGCCGGCGCCGCGTTTTAGCGCGGCCGCGACAGCTTCGATCCGCGTGGGGAAATCGCCCGCGCGTGCCAAGCCGGCCGAAAATAGTTTCTCCGCGCGTGCACTCACGTCGGCGTTCCCGCTGCGGCGCAGGCGCAGCGCCGCGTCTTCGGGAATCGCGGCGCGCGGCACCACGCCGTTTTCAACGGCATCGAGCAACCGTCCGCTCCACTCCGCGCGGCTCGACAGGAGGGTGAAGGCCGCGAGCTGCGTTTCACCGCGGAGCTTCGGCAACAACTCCACCACCCGGGCGCCGACGCTTGCCTCGTCGTAAACGGTCAGCGCCACCAACGCCGCCTTGCGCAGCGCCTCGGACGCGTTGCCCGCCGCCAGCGCGAGGAGCGCCGGCACGGCGGGAGCGGCCCGCACTTCGCCAAACGCGCGCACGTAGCGCAGCCGCTCGTCAGCCGGCACCTTCGTGTCCTGCATCCGCTGCAACGCCGTGGCGATCGCGTCCGGGTCGCCTTGACGCAGGCGCAACGCGAGCGGTGCCTGACCCTTGGCTTGGATGGCCGCGGTCAATTCGTCCGGCAGGCCCGTGAGCGGCCGGCCGCGAAAGGCTTCGTCGAGGCCTTGCATCAGGCGCGCGGCATGACGCTCGGCCGGTGCGCGCCGAAACAATTCGGCGCAGAGCAACAAATCTTGGCGCCGGCCCTCGACCGCGTAGCGCCGCGCGAGTCGCGGCAGAATATGCACCAGCACCACCGGCTCGTCCCACAGCGTGGGCGCCTCGAACAGCGCGATCACCTCGCGGTTTGCCGCCGGGATGTGCGCTTCGAAAACCCACCAGCACAGCAGCGGAACGAAGGCATCGCGCAGGGTTTCGGCGTGGCCCAACACCGCTGCGACGAGCGGCAGCGCCTGCGGCGCATCCAGCCGCCGCGCCGTGCTCGCCAGTTGCGCGAGCACCTCGGCGTCGGTCTCGCGGCGCGCCCGGTCGACCACCGCGGCCATTAAAGCCGGCGGTAGCAATCCAGCGCGCCCTCGGCCGACAGACTTCGCGTGCTGACCCGCGCCGAGATTGCGGTGCACGCCCCACTCATCGCCGAGCAGGCGCACGGTCCAGAGCCGCACCGCCGCAAACGAATGGGCGAGCGCCGCGAGCGTCGTGGCTTCATCGAGCCCCGTCGATTGGTGCAGCGCCCAGAGGGCGTTGAGCGCACCGAGGCCGCGATCGTCGGCGATGAGTTGGCGCAGCGCGCTCGCAGCCGCGGGATCGTGGCGCTCGCCGAGCACACGGACGGCGGTGTGCCGGTGCCACTTGTTGGGATGCGCGAGCAGCGCGACGAGTTCGGGCGTGGATTTCACTGCGAGATTCACGTCGCGTTCGAGGGCGGCGTCGCGGCCGCGCAGCCGGTAGATGCGGCCCGTGGTCGCGTCGATTTGGTTTTGATAGTGCTGCCCATGGGCGACGTAGAAGTCATACATGTCGCTGACGAAGAGGGAGCCGTCGGGCGCGTTGGCGATGTAGACGGGGCGAAACGCCGGGTCCGCACTGCGCAGCGCCGTGCCGCGATCAATCGTGGCAAAGGTCGCGCCGCGCGGCAGCCGCTCGCTGATGAGGACGGTATTGTGCAGCGGATCGAGCGCGAGGAGGCGGCCCGCGTGTGCGGCGGGCAGTGCCGTGCCCTCGGCAAAAGCGCCGAAATGCGAGAAGCGCACGATCGGATCCGTCGTCGCCATCATCGGCAGATCGCCAAACGCGTAGGGATTGCGCGGCGGGCCGAATTTCCCCGGGTCCACGCCCTGCATCAGGTAGAAGCCGCCCTGCACGTAGTGCCAGCCGCGCGTCTGCCCGCCGTTGTGGCCGGAGTAGAGCCGGCCCTGCGCGTCGAATTCGAGCCCGTAGGTGTTGCCGCTGCCCTCGGCGAAAATCTCGTAGGCGCGCGTCTCGGGGTGATAGCGCCACACCATGCAGCCCTCGAAAAAAACTCCCGGCGCATTCGCGGGATCGACGCCGGGACGAGTGACGCGACTTGAGGTCGTGCTGCCTTGGCCACCGTAGAGCCAGCCGTCCGGGCCCCAGACGAGGCCGTTGGCAACCGAGTGCGCGTCCTCAAGGCCGAAGCCCGCGAGCCGCACTTCGGGCGGGCCGTCGGGCACATCGTCGCCGTCACGGTCCGGATAGAACAAGAGGTAGGGCGTGTGCATAACCCAAACACCGCCGCGGCCCCGCACGGCGGCGCTCGCCAAGTTGAGGCCTTCGATAAAAACCTTGTGTGAGTCATAGACGCCGTCGCCGCGCGTCGACTCGTGGACCGAGATGATGTCCGCTCCGCGGTCATGGTTGGGCGGCGCGGGCGGCACCTTGTCGTAGTGGGCGCGGTAGTATTTGTCGCGGCTCACCATCGTCAGCCCGGCTGGATAGGGATACTGCCGCGACTGCGTGACCCAGAGCCGGCCCCGCTTGTCGAAGCTGAAGTGAAACGGCTGCGCGATCTGCGGCTCGTGCAGGAGCAAGTCAGCCTGCCAGCCTTCCCCGGCGGCCAGCTGCTGCGCCGATTCCGTCGGCGAGAGACTCGGGCCGGGCGTGGGCTTGGCGCGGCCCAGCACGCGGTTCGACTCGCGAAATTTTTCGAAGGCGCTGCCCACCGGCTTGGCGTCGAGCGCACCTCCGGGCGTGTAGTCTTCGCCCGGCCGAAATTCCCACGTGCCCGCGAAGATGCACTCCATGAAATAATTCATGATGAACGGCGCTTCGCCCAAAATTCCCGCCGTCGCGGCGCCGGGCGGCGTGTAACTGCGAATCGCGATTTCGTTCCACGCGCCCTTGCGCAGCGTGCCGACCGGCACCTTGTGGCGGTGAATCGTCGTGCGGCCGTCTTGGTAGCGCGGCGGAAACGCGCCACCCGTTCCGATCTTCACGCCGTTCACCCATACTTCGTGCGCCCCCGTCAGGTCGCGGAGATTCACACCCACGGATTCCTCAAAGAGGTTTCGCTCGTGCTTCGTGAAGAAGCTGTCGTCCACCTTCACCCACGTGCGATACCAGCCGAAGCCGGTCGCGTGCGCCTCCGCGTTTTCGCCCGGCACCGCGACGCTCCGCCACTCGGCTGCGCTGAGATTCAACACCAGGAGAAACAGGAGGAGTGAGCGCAACATGATGGGGAAAAAGTAAGGGCTTGTGGGCGGTTTCGGCGTCACCCGCCCCGCGCGATCACGATCAGCAGCACAACCGCGAAGCCCGCGAGCAGCGGCGGTGCCGTGCGCTTAACGATCTCCGTCACTGACACGCCGGACTCGGCCGCCGAGAAATTCACGACCGCCGCCGCCGGTGACATCGTGCGGCCAAATGTCGCCGCGATGGCCGCGAGCACACCGAGGTCGAGCGCAGCCGGGAGGTTGTCGCGCAGCGCGGGGAGCACCGCCTTCGAAAACGCCACGCTCGGCCCAATGCCGGAACCGGTGATCACGCCGAGCAAGCCGGGGAAAAATCCCGCGGCCAGTTTCCCGCCAACGCCCGTGTCCGAGACGAGCCGCACGAGTTTATCCGTCAGCCCGATCTCCGTCATGCCGGCGATGAAGCAGCTCGCGGTGACGACGAGCGAAATCACGTGCGCATAGGCGTAACCCATGCCCTCGAAGAAAGCCTTCACGCTCGCCGTCACCTCGCGGCGGCAGAGCAGCAGCACGACGCCCGCCGAAAAAATCATCGCGTGCAACACGGGCAGCCCCCGCGCGAACGGCGCGGGGAGCTCTGGAAAAAACACGCCCGGCATCAGCAGAAAAATCAGCACCATCGGCAACGGCGGAAGGAGCGCTTTCCAGCGCTGAGGTTTTGGTGTCGACGCAACCGCGTTTTGTAGGGGCGTGGCTCGTCCACGCCCTCGGACGTCGTCAAGCGACACCCCGACCTGAACAGCGGCCTCACCAAAATCTCTGCGCGCCGTCAGCGCGAAGACGGCCACTGCCGTCACAAACCCACCCAGCAGTGGCCAGAACATCGCGGCCAGCGCGCGCGGCATCGACGCCCCACTCGCCTCATGGATGGCGACGAGGTCGGCGTCGCCGGGATTGAAAAGACTCCCGCCACCCGAACAGCCCAGCACGAGCGTCGCAGCGGCAACGGGCGCGGAAAATCCCGCCGCGCGCATCAGCGGCAGCAAGATCGGCGCAATCGCGGCGGCGACCGCGGTCTGGCTGGTGACGGCGATATTGGCGACGAAGCCCGCGAGGCAGCCGCCGGGAATCAGCAGCCACCACGCGCGCCGCGCCGGCGCGAGGAGCAGTTGCACCATCTCGCGATCGCAG
>JANOAF010000582.1:0-1705 GCA_031411015.1 Opitutaceae bacterium
CCCACGAGCGGATTCACCGGCACCTGCATAATGCCCTCGATCTCATACTCCACCGGATCTTCGGCCGTGAGGAGTTTCAGATCGGCCGTGTTGATGATGCGCAGGCCGCTATAAAGTGTCGTGGTCTTGCCCGAGCCAGTCGGTCCGGTAACGATGAAGATGCCATTCGGTCGCCGGACAATTTCTTGAATACCGTTGAACACATCCGGCGGCATACCGAGCTGCGAGATATCGAGCTGGACGGCCGATTGATCCAACACGCGGAGCACCACGCTCTCGCCAAATTGCGTGGGCAGGGTCGAGACGCGCAGATCAACCTGACGACCGCCGATCGTGATCTTGATCCGACCGTCCTGCGGGATGCGACGCTCGGCGATGTTCAGCGACGCGAGAACTTTGATGCGCGAGAGAATCGGCAGGGAAAGTGCCTTCGGGGGCGGCGCCATTTCGTAGAGCGCCCCGTCGATGCGGTAGCGGATCTTGAATTCGTGCTCGAAGGGCTCGAAGTGAATGTCGCTCGCCTTGTCGCGGATTGCCTGCCCGATGACCAGATTGACGAAGCGAATGATCGGCGTCTGCTCCGCCATCGACTCAAGGTCAGTCGCGGAGAGTTCGCGATTACCAGGATCAGTGGCGACCTTGGTGTCGGTATTTATCTCCTGCAGGAGATCGTCGATGCTCTCTTCATCCTCACCGTAGTGCTGCTTTATCTGGACCTCGACTTTGTCGGGATCGGCAAAGTAGAGCCGCACATTGCGGTCGAGGGCGAAGGTCAGGTCGTCGACCGCCTGGGTGTTGAACGGATCGCAGACGACGAGGTCGATGTTCTGATCGTCGGCCTGGAGCGGCATCACACCGTAGTCGCGCGCGAGCTTGCCCGTGAGCGCGGCGATGGCCTCGCCGGCGAACTGCACCGGCAATTCGCGGAGGAACTCGTAGCCGAGATGATCGGCGATGCGGCGGAGCAGGTCCTCCTTCTCCATGATGCCGAGATCGACGACGACATCGGCGAGCGGCTTGCCGGTTGCCTTGTGCTCCTCGTTGAGTTCGTCGAGCTGCGCCGGGGCGACGAGCCGGTGCTCCCTGAGAAACTCGTAGATGGCGGGGCTGTGACCGGGAAACATCGAGGGGGAAGAAACGGAGGGGAACGGTCAGCGATGATCAGAGATCGCGCAGCTTGAGGCCCAGCTCCATGAATTTTTCGCGCATGACGTTCGGGTCCTGCGCCTTTTCCAGCGCCTCGTCGGGCGAGACGAGCTCGCGGTTCACGAGGCTCATGAGATGGGTGTCGAGTGTGATCATGCCGAGGTTGGCGCCGGTCTGGATGTCGGACGCGATGCGGAAGGTTTTGTTTTCCCGAATGAGCGCACCGATGGAAGTCGTGTTAACCATGATCTCGTAGGAGGCGATGCGGCCGCCGCCAACGCGTTTGCAGAGCACCTGCGAAATCACCGCCACAAGCGATGACGCGAGCTGCGTGCGGATCATGTCCTTCATGTTGGCGGGAAACGCATCGACGATGCGGTCCACTGTCTTGGCGGCGCTGTTGGTGTGGAGCGTGCCGAAGACAAGATGGCCGGTCTCGGCCGCGCTAATCGCGGCCTCGATGGTCTCGAGGTCGCGCATTTCACCCACGAGGATGACATCAGGATCCTGGCGCAGGGCGCGGCGCAGAGCCTCGGAGAAGCTCGGCACATCGACGTGC
>JANOAF010000583.1:0-40301 GCA_031411015.1 Opitutaceae bacterium
CGCGCTCGCGACGCCCGGCTCCAACTACAAAGTCATCGTCGTGCCTGCGACCCGCCGGATGCCCGTAGCCACGCTGCAAAAGCTCGCCGCACTCGCGCAGGCCGGTGCGAAGGTGATCTTCGAAAAACTCCCCGAGGACGTCCCGGGCTACGGCCGGCTCGCGGAGCGCCGCAATGATTTCAAAGCCACGCTTGGCCAGTTTGCCCCTCGCGCATCGGTCAACGCCGATATTCCTGCCGCCCTCTTTCCCCATGTGCGCCGTGAGCCACTGACGGACACCGGCCTCAATTTCATCCGCCGCCGGACTGCGGCCGGCCACGCCTATTTCATCACCAATCTTACCGCCCAAGCTCACCGCGGCTGGATTACACTCGGCGTGCCCGCGCGCGCGATCATACTCACCGATCCCGTCAGCGGAACCACTGGGATCGCACGCCGGCGCAGTGACGACGCGAAATCAACCACCGTCTTCCTACAGCTGGTTCCGGGTGAATCGCGCACGCTCTCCACGTTCTCGAGCCCCGTGTCGTCGAACATCCCGCCTTGGCCCGACGACGAACCCGCCGCCGCGCCCATCGCCCTCGCCGGCACATGGCAAATCACCTTCACCCAAGGCGGCCCGGAACTTCCGTCCGCGCGCACCACTATCGCACTGAAATCGTGGACCGATCTCGGCGGCGACGAAGCCAAGCGCTTCGCCGGCACCGCGCGCTACCGTCTCGAATTCGATGCGCCCGCCACCAAGGCCGAAGACTGGCGCCTCGATCTCGGCGATGTCCGCGAGAGCGCGCGCGTGCGCCTCAACGGCCGCGATCTCGGCACGCTGTGGACCATCCCGTTCCGCGTCGATTTCCCCGCGTCGCTGCTCAAACCAAACGGCAACGTTCTCGAACTCGACGTTACCAACCTCGCCGCCAACCGTATCCGCGATATGGACGGTGCCAACGATCCCAAGCCGGACGCCTCGGACGCCGAGAGGGCCGCGCATCCCCCGCGCAAGGCCAACTGGAAAATCATGCGCGAGATCAATTTCGTGAACATCAACTACCGCCCCTTCGACGCGAGCGCCTGGCCGCTGACCCCGAGTGGCCTCCTCGGACCGGTGACACTCACGCCCTTGCGCACATTTACGCCGTAAGATGCAGGAAGTGACCGACTCCCCCCGCCAAAAACAGCAAGTCCACCGACAACTACGTCGGAGGTCTGAAGTTGCCTACCGGCAGTGCGGGGGCCTCGCCCCAAAGACCGTCGCCGAAAAAATACCTCCGCGCCACCATACCCAGCCTCCCCCCGCGCTCGCACCCTGAACCCGAGCTATGACATCAAGCTCTGAGCCGGCGGCGGGCCGGCCCGGTTCAGCCGATGGCGAATTGGTTTTTCATCGGATCGCAGATTGGCATAGTAGGCGCCATCCCGATGGAGAAACCGAAGCCGCCCGCCCAGCCGAACAACAGCCTGATCAATGGCATTGAGTGCCTGCAGCGCGTGGTCGGCGCGAGCGAGGCGATCGGTTCGCGCGAAGTGGCGCGTCGGATGGGACTCACGCACACGCGCGTGAACCGTCTCCTCGGCACGCTCGCGCACATCGGTCTCCTCGAACGCAATTCCGATCGCAAATACCGGCCGGGCCCCGCGCTGCACGCGCTCGCCGCGCAAAGCATGATGGCGTCACGGCTCCTGCCGTCGGCGTTGCCAGCGTTGCAACGGCTGCGCGGCGACGGCTACACCGTAGCGCTGGGCACGCTCTGGGAGGGCAAGGTGTGTTTCCTGTTTCACGAGCGGCCGTGGCAGCCGATGGAGGAGGCGATTCTGCGGCACGAGCTTTGGCCCGCCCAACTCACGAGCCTCGGTGTCGCGCTCCTCGCGCGCCAGTCGGGCTCGCTGGAGAATCTCGAGCCCGCGCCGGAGGCCGCGCGCGCGCGCCTCATCCCCGGCCACGAACCGGCCAAGGCGGTGGCGTTCGCCCGGAAGCACGGCTACGCAGTGCTGCGCTTCGTGGGCGACGTCGTCTCCATCGGCGTAGGGATCGGCAGTCCGCCCATCGCGGGCCTCGCGGTCTCGGGCCAGCACATCGGGGAGGAATTTTTGCCGGACATCGCGAAAAAGCTCCACGCCGCCGCCGCCGAGATCGTCGCGAAGATGGCCGAGCCGCTGCCTGCGCCGAAGCGGTGACGCGCCGCGACAAGGGCGCGCACGAAAAAGCCCCCGCGTGGACGGGGGCTGACAACGGCGAGACTACTCGCTCGCGCCACGCTACCACTTCGTGCTGGCCGAGAGCAGAAACGCGCGCGGCTCACCGTAGAGAAAGGAACCGTTCAGGTATTTCTTGTCGGTGAGGTTCGAAACGTTGAGTTGGAAATCCAGCGGCACACCGTTCCACTGCGCGGCGTAGCCGACGAGAGCGCCGACGATGGCGGCGGTCTTCGATTTCAAAGTCACCGTCCAGCTCGGGTGCAGCGTGTAGGGCCCCTCGATATTGACGCCGCCGCCGACATAAGCGCCCTTCAGCGCGCCGTCCACAAACGTATATTTGTTCCAGAGGTTGAAGTTGTAGCGCGGAATGCCTTCGAGACCTTTACCCACTTGGCGGACGTCGGCGGCGTTGGTGACTTCCTTGGCTTCGGAAAAATACGCGCCGTTCACGATCACCTGATAGTTGCGCATCGGCGACCACGAGAAATCGCTCTCAATCCCGCGCGTGCGCTGCTTGCCCGAAGCGACGTGCGTCGCGCCACCAGGGAGTTGATAGAGCGTCTGCGCCACGGCGTTGGTCTGAATCTGGCCACTCTGTTCGCTCTCAAAATAGGTCGCGGTGCCGAGCACCTGCCCGCCGAAGAGTTCGAACTTGAAACCCGCCTCGCGGCCTTTGCCTTCGAGCACATTGGAAAGCACCGTCTGTGGAATCACTGTCGGTGGCCGATAGGTGGGGCTGGTCGGGTCGCCCTGCGAGGCGCGGATAGCCGCGACGTCTGCGGTGACCTGACGCTGCGGCACGAACGTGCTGCTGGCGCTGGCGTAAACGCTGATCTGCGGGGTGAGGCGCACCAGCACACTGGTCTGCGGCACAGATTTTTTCACGAGGTAGTCGGCATCGACACCGGGCACCGCACTCGCGATCGGCTGGTGCGACCAGACTTGGCGCGCGCCCACGAGCGTGCGCACGCGGTCGTTGAAAAAGCCCGACTGGAGGACGCCGAAGAGATTGTTGCGATGCGCGCCGCCTTTTTCGCCGACGCGATCCAAGAGGGTCTTGTCGCCATAGGCGGGGCCCTGCGTCTGCTGGAGGAGTTGCAGGAGCCGCGGCGTCACATCGGTGCGGGGATTGTAGTTGATCGTCGCGGAATTCACGCTGGTCGAGCCGACCGTTTGCGTGCCGCCATCGTGCTGGAAGCCGACCAGCGCGTCATGTTTGCCGAAGTCACGCAGGTCGAGCTTGTAGGTGCCCTCGACCTTGGCCTGAAAGCCGACGTTGTCGCCCTGCACCAGATCGCCGGCGGCGCTGCGCAGGCGCTGGCCGGAGACCGGGCGAAAACCGTTAAACTCGCGGCGATACCGGTAGGAGTAGGCGCGCTGAAACTGGCCGCGCACCGCGAGCTCCTTGTTGGCGATCCATTCGGCGTCGAACGTCGCGACCTGCGCGCGGTAGGAATCGCGGCCCTCGGGGCCGTTGTAGTTCGCGGTCGAGCGGCCCATGAAGTCCTCAAACGCCACGATCGTATAGGGCGGTGAATTCGGCCCGATGCTGCGGGCAATAAAGCTGTCCAGCGTCTCGGGGGTCGTGAAGCCGGTCGTGATGGGAGTGCCGGCCGCATCGCGCACGGCGCCGTTTTCGAGACGCGGATAGTTCGCCGGGCGCGCGAGGCCCTTGGCGTCAAAGAGCGTGAGCGCCTCCTTGTCGAGCTGCTGAAAGAGCGGGTGCGAGACGGTCACGTAGGCCGGGCGGCCGGCCTCGCGTTTATTGTCGTTGTAGCGCGCAGTGAGGGTGAGGTTCTTCAGCGGCCGGTAGCTTAGGCCACCCGCGTAATAATCCTCGTCGAGAAACTGGTAGTCGATCGCACTCTGCTTCGCGGTGTGGCCGTAAACCACCAAGTAGGCCAACTGGTCGCCGAGGATCGGGCCGGTCTGGCGAAAGGTGACTTTGCGGTTCTGGAAGTCGCCGCCGCTGACTTGGAGCGAGCCCGCGTTTTTGAAACCGGGCTTCATCTTGATCACGTTCACCGTGCCACCGGCGTTGCTGAGACCGGCGAAGACCGAGTTCGGCCCCTTCATGACTTCGATGCGATCCACGTCGTAAAGTGCGATACCGCCCGCGACACCGCCGACACCGTTGATGAAGACCGGCGACGAGAAGCCGCGGGTTTTCACATCGCCCTCGTCCTTCGTCTGCGCCGTCACGGAACCGGCGGCCCGCAACACATCGACCAACTGCGTGCCCTTGGTGTCCTGAATAAACTCACCGGTGATGACGCTGATATTCATCGGCGTATCCTTGATGAGGCCGGCGATGCCCGTGCCCGTCGTCGAGGCCGCAGCGCGGTAGCCGTAGTCCTTCGCGGATTTCACCTCGAATGGATTGAGCACCAGTGTTTCGTCGGCGGCCGGCTTGGCGGGTGCGACTGCTTGGGCAAACACCGGGTGGGCGAACGCCAGCGGCAAGACGGCCGTGAGAAGGATCTGTGCGGGGATTTTCATGGTAGAAACACGAGTCAGTCGGGGAACGGGGCGGGGTTGGGTGGCGCGCCGAGAAAGACGCTACACGACATTACGGCGCTAGATGAGCACCACGTTATTTTTCCGGTCAAGGAGATTTTGAAACTATTGGCGCACGGACTGAGGGAACCATACCGCTGAGTTTCAACCGGTGCCGGTCCATCTCTCAGCAGTTGGGAAGCACATTTTTGGTGCAACCCAGAGGAAGCTCGGCTGCGTTCTGCTAGAACCCCGAGCCCCACTTGGTTCTCCGGTTGACATGTTCGCGCCTGACACTAATAAAGCTTCACTCAGGAGCCTTCTCCTCATGCTTCCCCGTCGTCCCCGAGCTGCTTTCCCCGCCGTCCCGCTTCGCGTTAGCGCTGCGTGGACGCTCCTCGGCCTCGCCGGCGCGGTGCGCGCAGCCGAGCCGACCCACGAGGAATTCTTCGAGAAGAAAATCAGGCCGCTGCTCGCGGAGAACTGTTTCAAGTGCCACGGCGAAGAGAAGCAAAAGGGCGGCCTGCGCCTTGACTCACGCGCGGAGGCGCTGCTCGGCGGCGACCTCGGTCCTGCCTTCGTGCCAGGCCAAGCCGAGAAGAGCCGGCTCATCGAGGCGGTGCGCTACACGAACGAGGATTTGCAGATGCCGCCGAAGAAGCGCCTCGCCGCCCAGGAAGTCGCCGACCTAACCAAATGGATCGAGCTCGGTGCGCCGTGGCCGGGTGCGGACGCCAACCCGCGCGGCGATCCCGTCGCGAAGAAAGCAATGGCACGGGGCGAGATGGTTTTCACCCCGGAGCAATCGCAACACTGGGCCTGGCAGCCCGTGCAAAAGCCCGCCGTGCCACGCCCGAAAAACGCCCCGTGGGCTCGCACCGACCTCGACCGCTTCATCCTCTCCAAACTCGAAGCCGCCGGACTCCAACCCGCCCCGCCTGCTGAACCCGCGACGTTCCTCCGCCGCCTCACGTTCGATCTCACGGGCCTGCCGCCGACGCCCGAGGAGCTTCAAGCCTTCAACGCCGAATCAATCCGCGATCCGCAATTCGACCGCCCGCCTGCTCGCCTCCCCTCACTACGGCGAACGCTACGCCCGCCACTGGCTCGATGTCGCGCGCTATGCCGATTCCAACGGTTCCGAGGTCGACCACGCGATGGCCAACGCCTGGCGCTACCGCGACTACGTCGTGCGCGCGTTCAACGACGACAAACCCTTCGACCGCTTCGTCCGCGAGCAGCTCGCCGGCGACCTTCTGCCGCGCGCCAACACTGACACGTTTGCGGCGACCGGTTTCCTCATGCTCGGGCCAAAGGCGCTCGCCGATCTCGACAAGCCGAAGCTCGCGGCCGACATCATCGACGAACAAGTTGATACCGTCACCCGCGCCTTCATGGGCGTCACCCTCGCGTGCGCGCGCTGCCACGACCACAAATTTGATCCGCTCCCGACGGCCGACTACTACGCGCTCGCCGGCATCTTCAAAAGCACGCGCACGATGGTCGATCTCACCCGGCGGGTCGTCACCTGGCACGAGCGCCCGCTCGACACCGCGGACGCACCGCGCGTCAGCGAACTCGCGAAACGCATCGCCGATCTCAAGACGCAGCGCGACTTCGCCGGCTCCGGGCGCCCCGTGCCCGCACTGCCCGAGGGCGGTAAGTTCCTCCTGATCGAGGCCGAGGACTTCACCCGGGGCAACGTGCGCGTCGATGACGACCAGCTCGGACGCGGCATCGGCGTCGTCCGCACCCGCGCGGAGTATCCCGACCGCGTCGAATACGAGTTCGATCTCCCCTCGGCGGGCAGTTACCAGCTCGAGCTGCGCTACGCCGCCAAGGAATCGCGGCCCACCGAACTCTCCATCAACGGCAACATCGAAGAGACGAACGCCGCTGCCGAAGTGACCGGCGACTGGACGCCCGCCGCCCAACGCTGGTTCGTGCAGGGCACCTACAAATTTCAGGAAGGGCGCAACAAACTCGTCGTCCAGCGCGAGGGGCCCGTCCCGCTTTTCGACAAGTTGCTCATCGGCCGCCCGGGCACCGAACCGCACGCGCGCCAAGTGCGCGACACGCCCAGCGCGAGATCGGTTGTCGACCACGTCGATACCAAGAAACTCGACGCCGACACCGCCGCCGCCCAGCGCGAACTGGAGGCGATCCCAACAATCATGGCGCCCGCCGAGGGTGTGATCGCCGATGCACCGATTCTCGTTCGCGGCAGTCCGGCGTCGCCCGGCGCGATCGTGCCGCGCGGCTTCGCGCGCATCGTCGGCGACCTCGGGGTGCAGAAACCCGGCGCCGCGCAGAGCGGCCGGCTCGAACTCGCGCGCTGGATGACGCAGGCGTCGCACCCGCTGACCGCGCGCGTGATCGTGAATCGCGTCTGGCTCTGGCATTTCGGCGAAGGCCTCGTGCGCTCACCGGACAACTTCGGCTTGCGCGGCCAAAAACCCTCGCACCCCGAGCTGCTCGACTGGCTGGCCGCGTGGTTTATCGAAAACGATTGGTCGCTGAAAAAGCTTCACACCCTCATCTCCACGAGCGCGGTTTACCAGCAGTCGTTCACCGGTATCACCGTCGCATCGGATCCCGAGAACCGCCTGCTTTCTCATTTTCCCCGCCGCCGGCTCAGCGCCGAGGAATTGCGCGACGCCATGGTTTCCGTCGCCGGTCGGCTCGACCGCACGCTCGGCGGCACCGTGATGCAGGTGGCCAACCGCACCTACGTCGCCGGCGGCACCGCGCCGCCCGACATCGAGAAGCAGATGCACTACGACTCACCGCGCCGCGCGCTCTACCTGCCGATCATCCGCAACGCGCTGCACGATTTCTTCACCACCTTCAACTACCCCGATCCGGGCATGTTGACCGGCCAGCGCGCGCAAACCACGGTCGCGCCGCAGGCGCTTTTTCTGATGAACAGCCCCTTCGTCCTCGCCCAGGCCACTGCGTTTGCCGCGCGCGTGCAACCACTCGGCACCGACGATGCCGCCCGCCTGCGCGCCGCCTACCTGCTCGCCTTCGCGCGCCCGCCGAACGAGAGCGAAACCGCGCGCGCTCTCGCGTTTCTCGCGCAGGAGCGACAGGCCGTCGGCGAGGCCGAATCGTCGCGGAAACCTGAAGCCGACGTTTCCCCGTGGGTGCGACTCTGCCGCGCCCTCCTGTCGTCGAACGAGTTTTTCCACGTTCGCTGATTTCAGCCGCCCCATGAACCCGCAACTGCACGCCTGCCACAATTTCACCCGTCCGATTACGCGTCGCGATGCGCTCCGGCAGTTCGGCATCGGCTTCGGCGCGACCGCCCTCTCCGGCTTGCTCGGTCCGCTCGCTCGCGCGCAACCGCCCGCTTCCGCCGCGCTGCGCGGGACGACCGCGGCGCGCATTGGCGGCAAAGCGAAGCGCGTGATTTTTCTCTTCATGCACGGCGGGCCGTCGGCGGTGGATTCGTTCGACTACAAACCCGCGTTGGAGCAACACGACGGCCAGACCGCGCCGCAGCTGCCGAAGATTACCTTCGCCGCCGCGAACGGGCGCGAAGGTTCGAAGCTCTGGAAATCCCCGTGGGCTTTCACGCCGCGCGGCCAGAGTGGCCACCGCGTCAGCGATCTATTCCCTCACCTCGGCGGGCTCGTGGACGAGATGTGTTTCCTCCATTCGTGTCACGGCACCGCACCCGACCACGGCGCGGCGGTCCTGAAGATGAACACCGGCACCGAGGCCTTCGTGCGCCCCAGCATGGGCTCGTGGATGCTCTACGGTCTCGGCTCGGAAAACGAAAACCTCCCCGGCTTCATCACCATCTCGCCCAGCGACAAGCACGGCGGCGTGCGCAACTACGGATCGGCGTTCCTCCCCGCGGAGTTTCAGGGCACGCCGCTCGGCAACGAAAATCTCAAGGCGCGCGACGCCCGTTTCCGATTTCTCGCTAAACCCAACGATCCCACCCAGCGCCGCGAACTCGATTTCCTGCGCACGCTGAACGCACCCGGCGCCGCGGGCGACAACGCGCTCGATGCGCGCATCGCGACCTTTGAGATGGCGTTCAAGATGCAAATGGCCGCGCCCGAGGTCCTCGACATCTCAAGGGAAAGCAAAGCTACCCGCGCCGCCTATGGCCTCGACCAGCCGGCCACCGCCGACTTCGGCACGCAATGCCTGCTCGCGCGCCGCTTCGCCGAGGCTGGCGTGCGTTTCATCCAAGTCAGCACCGGCTTCAAGTGGGACCAGCACGGCGGGCTCATCAAGGGCCACAACGAAAACGCCCGCGCCACCGACCAGCCCTGCGCCGCGCTGCTCCGAGATCTTAGGGAGCGCGGCCTCCTCGACGACACGCTTGTGCTCTGGGGCGGCGAATTCGGCCGCACGCCAACTCGCGAGGGCGGCGACGGGCGCGATCACAATCCGCACGGCTACACGATGTGGCTTGCCGGCGGCGGCGTGAAGCCCGGCCGCGTCGGCTCCACCGACGAGCTTGGATATTTCGCGACCGACAACAAAATCCACCTCAACGATCTGCATGCGACGCTCCTCGCGCTGATGGGCCTCGACCACGAGAAGCTTACCTACCGCTACGCTGGCCGCGATTTTCGCCTGACCGATGTCGCGGGCCACGTCGTGAAGGAGGTCTTCGCATGACCACGCAAGTAGGGCGGGTCTTTGACCCGCTCTCGAAAACTTCATCGCTGCCGAGGGCGGGTCAGAGACCCGCCCTACTTCAGGCCATCGCAGTCGTGGCCGTTGTTGTGGTAGCCATTGCAATCCCGTCGCTCGCCTCGACGCCGGCAGATCTGCTGGAGAAACACGTCTTCACCGAAGCCACCGGAGCGTCGCTCCCTTATCGCCTCGCGCGCCCCACCGATCCGAAGCCCGGCACGCGTTTCCCGCTCGTGATTGTGCTGCACGGTGCGGGCGAGCGCGGCACCGATAACGAGAAGCACATCCGCTCCATTGTGCCTACTTATCTCAGCGCCGAGAACCGCACGCGCTTCCCCTGCTTCCTCCTCGCGCCCCAATGTCCGCTCGACGCCAAATGGACCGGCGTCGTCTGGCAGGAAGATCCCCACGCACCCCAGACCCTCGCGCCAACGTATCCCACGCGCTTGCTCATCGCGCTGATCGAAAAGCTCGCCGGGGAATTGCCCGTGGATCGCGACCGGATTTACGTCACCGGAATTTCGATGGGTGGCTCCGGCGCGTGGGATCTCGTTACGCGACGCCCGGAATTGTTCGGCGGCGCGGTGATACTCTGCGGGGGCGCCGACGAGGCCGTCGGCCATCGCGCGGCGGCGGTGCCCGTCTGGTGTTTCCAAGGCGCAAAGGACGACGTCGTGCGCCCCAGCCTCTCCCGCAACATGATCGCCGCCATCGAGCGCGCCGGCGGCAGGCCGCGCTACACCGAACTGCCCGAGGCCGGCCACACTATCGCCGATGAGGTCTATCGCGACCCCGCCGTCGTCGCGTGGATGTTTGCGCAACGCCGGAGCCCCCGCCCGTGACGCTCGCCCCCGCCATGTCTCGCCGGTGGGTTCTCGCCGTCCTCCTGCTCCTGATTTCAATCGTCAACTACGTCGATCGGCAGGCGCTCTCGATTCTCGCGACGACGATTCAGAATGAGCTGCACATCTCCAACACCGCCTACGCGCGCCTCGTGCAGGTGTTTCTCCTCTGCTACGCGGGCGCATATTTTTTCGCTGGCCGCATCGTGGATCGCGTCGGGCCGCGCGTCGCGGAGACAGCGTTCATCGTATGGTGGTCCGTCGCCAACATGCTCACCGGCCTCGTGAGCGGCGTGCGTTCACTCGCCGTCTGCCGTGGCCTGCTCGGCCTTGGCGAACCGGGCCACTACGCCGTAGCCGCGAAAGTCGTCGGCGAATGGTTTCCGCCCCGCGAGCGTGGCATTGCCGTCGGCATGTATACGATGGGCGGCACACTCGGTGCCGCGCTCGCCGCGCCCCTCGTGGCGTTTCTTGCGCTGTATTTCAACTGGCGCATCGCCTTCGTCGTCACCGGTGCCGCAGGTCTCGTCCTCGCCGTCGCGTGGTGGTGCCTCTATCGCCCGGCCGAAAGGGCGGCGGGCGCCGCGCCCGTGCCGCCCGCGCCGCCGTTCAAAGTGCTCATCCGCTGGTGGCCACTCTGGCTCATCATCGTCGTGCGGATGATTACGGACCCGGCGTGGTATTTCTATTTGGCGTGGTTCGCGAAATACCTCCAGGAGGCGCGCGGCTTCACGCTGGGCGAGGTCGGCGCGACGCTGTGGATCGTCTTCCTCGCGGCCGACGCCGGCTGCCTCGTTGCGGGCTTCTCCTCGGGCCGGCTGATCAAGCGCGGCGTGCCGCCGGTGCGGGCGCGGCTGCTCACGATGGCCATGTGCGCGGCACTGATGACTGCCAGTTTCATCGTGCCGCTGCTGCCCGGCCGCGTGTGGCCGCTCGCGGCGGCGAGCGTCTTTGCCTTTGCGATCATGTGTTTCATGACGAGCTGCGTCACGCTGCCCATCGACATTTTCCCGAAACACGCGCTCGGTTCCGTGCAGGGCCTGATCGGCACGGGCGGTTCGCTCGGCGGATTTTTCTCCACCGGCCTCGTCGGCTGGCTGGTCACCAATCAATCCTACGACGCCGCGTTTGTCGCGATGGCGTTTCCCCACGTGCTCGCCGTCACCCTCCTGTTTCTCGCGCTCCCGCGCGCCCTCGCCGCGTTTCAACTTCGTTTTCCCTCGCCATGACTCCACGCCCCAGTCCCACCACGCTCGTCCAAATCACCTTCGACAAGGTCTTCGTGCCTTTCAAAAAAGAGGTCCACTGGAGCGCGGGCACGCGCCCCGGGACCACACGCCTCGTCGTGCGCGCCGAGACGGCCGATGGCACGGTGGGCATCGGCGAGACAATTTGTTTACTGGAATTCATCGAGGCTGTGCTCGGCAAAACCATCATCCCCCTCGCGCTCGGCGAGGATGCGCTGAACATCGAGCGCCTCCTCCGCAAGATCGAGGGCGCCGGCTATTACCACCACAAGCGCGCGATGGTCATGGCGCTCTGCGCTGTCGAGATGGCGTGCTGGGACATCGTCGGCAAACGCGCCAACCTGCCCCTCTGCGATCTCTGGGGCGGCCGTTTCCGCTCCCGCGTGCCGCTCGTCGCCTATCTCCAGAGCGGCTCGGATGAACAGATCGCCGCTGAGGCCGTCGAGATGGTCGCGCGCGGCTTCAACACCGTGAAGGTGAAGGTCGGCGAGAACGAGCGCGCCGACATCGATCTCGTGCGCTCCGTGCGCGATGCCGTCGGCCCGCACGTGAAGATCCGCGCCGATGCCAACGGCGCGTGGACCATCGGCACCGCCAAGCGCCAGCTCCGCAAACTCGAGCCCTACGATCTCGAATACATGGAGCAGCCGCTCCCGCTCGAAGACCTCGCCGGCCACGCGCATCTCCGCCAGGCCTGCGGCACCCCGATCGCCCTCGATGAAAGCGCCTACACCCTCCAAGACGTCCACGAGATCATCCGGAACGAAGCCGCGGACATGATCCTCCTCGATCCACACGAGGCCGGCGGCCTTCTCCCCGCGCGCAAACAGGCCGCGCTCTGTGAAGCCGCTGGTATTCCCGTCACGCTCCACAGCGGCGGCGAACTCGGCGTCTCGCTCGCCGCATATCTGCACTTTGCCGTGAGCGTGCCCAACCTCAGTCTCGCGATCGACTGCCAGTATCCGAACATCTCGACCGATCTGATCGCGACACCCTTCGACTATTCCACCGGCTCGCTCGTCCCGCCTGAGGGCGCCGGACTCGGCGTGGAACTTGTCGCGGAAAAAGTCACCGCCCACCGGAGCGAGATTATCCCGAATCCCTACCTGAATCCAAAGCGCCCCGGCTGGTTCGCCACGAAGCCGGCCTACTAAAACGTGAACCCGATCAATTCTCTCACCGCGCTTTCGCTCCTTCTCGTCTCCGCGCTAGCGTTGTCTGCTGCCGCGCCTACCGGTGACCGAACCGTCGTTGAAAAAATGCCCGGCCTCGTGGCGTTCTGGACCTTCGGTGAAGAAGCGGGCTCGCCGCGCGTCTCCACCGCCACAAAACAAAAACACGCCCTCGCCGAAGTCGGCGGCCCAATCCCGCGCGTCGCCGGTGGGCCGTTTTCCAGCTATGCTGCCGAGCTCGACGGCCAACATTACTTCTCGATTCCCTACGCTCAAACCGGCGACCTGAACATCGCCGGCCCCGACGCGCAGGTCTCGATGTTCGCCGTCGTGCGGATCGTGAACCTCAAGCAGAGTCGCACCATCGCCGGCATGTGGAGCGAGGGCAAAGGCGCAAACGACGACACCGGCACGCGCCAATACGCGCTGCTCATGAACATGCCGACCTATGGCGGTCCCAATAAACTCGTGCCCCACATCTCCGCCGAGGGCGGCGTCACCCGCCGTGCCGACGGCAGTGCGTTTCCTTGGTGCGCCGACTACGCCACGACCGCACACGAAGTCCCCACCGAGACGTGGTGCACCGTCGCGTTCACCTATGATGGACAATACATCCGCGCCTACCTCAACGGCGTGCTCGATGTTCTCACCCTCGATCCCGTCGCCCACAAACGCACCGATCCCTATTTCACCAGCGAGGGCCCGAACCGCACCGACCGCGGCATGAACCCGTATTTCCACGGCCGCGGCATCTTCCGCTATGACGCCGCGAAACACACCACCACGAAGCCCGGCGGCGGGAGCGACTTCACCGTCGGCGCGCGCTACGCCGTCGGAAAAATGCTGGGCGAGGCCACCATCGGCCGTTTCGGCGGCCTCGCCGTTTTCAACCGCGCGCTCACCGATGCCGAAATGAAGAAACTCCACGACGCCGCAAATCTCGCGGCGCTCCGTTGACCCGCTCCATCTAATCCGTGCCATCGGTTTAGCCGCCGCTCCACGGCGCCGCGAAACTCGCGCTCACCTACCCCGCCGAGTCGGATACACCGCCGGAATCGCCGCCCTCTTTCTCGGAATTCCGGGTTGGTTTATTCAACGAAATGTCCGCCCCACCCAACCCGGTTTCCACCCAGGTTGCGCCGCCCCTTTCGTTCGCTGTTTCGGCCGCCGAGGTGGTCGGCGCGGGCCCCTTGCCCTCACCTTTTCGGCTCACCGTGCGAACCTCGATTGGGGTCCTCGCCAATCTGCCTTTTCACCACGCAGCTCACCGTCGGTTCTTGCGCGCTGCGGCAGGGAAGATCGTCGCGGACCACAATCGTGGTCCGACCGTGCTTTGGGTAAACGTCCGGTGCTGTCGGCCGCGCGAAGAACATGTCCTTTGATGCGACAAGATATTGATCGCTGAGGCAGCACGGCTGCCATCGTTCACACTTCCTCGGAATAATCCAAGAAGCGCACACAAATTAGCACACCCGACGCGGTCGTTTTGGGGGCGGAGGGGTCGCTTGAGGTCGCGAGGAGTCGTAGGGAGGCCTCTACGCAAGTTTCTCCATCTGTCGCATTTGGACGTGAAAAAACCGCTGGAGACGTTTCCAGCGGTTTTAACGAAATGGAGCGGGCGAAGAGACTCGAACTCTCGACGTCCACCTTGGCAAGGTGGTGCTCTACCAACTGAGCTACGCCCGCAAACAAAAACAGGTTGCTAGGACTAGGCCCGCACTCGCATCCGTCAACAGCTATTTTGAATAACCCTCGTCGCCGAAACCAGGCTCACTCGCTGCCTGGCTCGCGAAGAATCAGCCGATCTTTTTCCGAGGCCGCCGAGGCATCGTCTCGGCGCTCGCGGCGCGACGCTTTCCGCGACTCGCCTTCGCTGTAGTAGGCGTAGTTGTCGGTGTAGTAACCATAGTCGCCACCGGCATTGGCCGGGACTTGGTTGAGCACCACCCCGATGAGAGGCGTCTTCAGGCCTTCGACAATTTGCTGCGCACGTAGCACCATACTCTGCGGATTGCGCCGGTGCTGGATGAGCAGCACGGCGCCATCAACCGCACTGACCAGCACGCTCGCGTCGCTCACGCCGATGATCGGAGGCGAATCGAAGACAATCTTGTCGTAGCGACCTTTGAGCGCGGTGATGACTTCCCGGAGGCGGTTAGCGTAAACCAAGCTCAACGTGAAGCCGCCGCCGCCGCTCGGGATTAAATCGAGGCCAAGCGAGATGTTTTTCTGAATCACTTCGTCGAGCGACTTCTGCGCACGCAGCAAATCACTCAAGCCCGGGTCGCGCGGCCGGCCGGCAAGCCGGCTCTGCGTCGGCCGGCGGACGTCGGAATCAATGAGCACCACGCGCTCGCCGCTCTCACCCATTAACCGCGCGAGCCGATGCAGCGTGGTTGATTTACCCTCGCCTGGACCCGCGGAAAAAATCACGAGCGCATGCGGCCCGCCGGGCTTCAGCGTTAAGTTCAGATTCGTATGCAGCACGCGAAACGGCTCGACCTCCGCCGGGTCGCCGTCCTCCTCGCCGAGAGGTTTGCGCGCAAAGGGAATCACGCCGAGCACCGGCAGCCGCAGCCGCGTCTCGACATCTGCCACCGTGCGGAAACTCGTATCGAAATACTCCAGCACCACCGCGACACCGACGGCGAGCACCGCGCCACAAAGAAAAGCGAGCGTCACGTTGAGCGGCCAGTTGGGTTTGCTCGGGCGGGTCGCCGGTTCAGCGGTGTTGAGAATCTCGATCGTGTGCTTGGGCACCTGAAAATCGATTTCACGCTGCCGCAACGTGAGCTTCAGCGTGGTCTGCAGTCGTGTTTCGTCGTCGAGTTTTTGCGTCGACTCTTCAAACGGCCGCATGCGCTCCCGCGCGGAGAGAATCTGGTCGATTTTCGCCTGGCCGAGTTGGCTCTTGAGTTCGGTCACGCGCGCCTCGGCTTCCTTGTAGGCGATCTCCAACGAACTTTCGTAGCCGCTCAACTGCGCCTCGAGCTGCTCCTTGATCTTCGCCCGCGCATCGACCGCCGAAACAAGATCGGGATGCGCCTCGCCGAGGCGGGGCTTGAGTTGCGTGACCTTTTGATCGGAGACGAGGTAAGCCTGCAGCAGATTCTGGATGTTCTGATCCGGGATAAGCTCGGAATTGACGAGCGCGGCGCGGTCGGCCGGCGGGATGGATTTGAACCGCTCCCAGCGCGTTTTTCGACCGATGGCATCGACGCTGAGCGCAATGAGTGTATTCTGCATCTGCCGAAGCGTCTCAATCTCCATGTCGGAATGGCGGGCGTTGAGATCGACGCCGGAGATATTGAGGTCCTTGCGTAGTTTCTCCACCGCGTCGCGCTGGCGCGTGACTACCTGCTCCTGCGCGACGAGTTCCTGCCGCAGGTGCGCCAAGCCCTCGCGTTGCTCCGATGTCGCCAGATCGATCCGGTCTTTCGAGTAGGTGCGCGCGATTTCGTTGGCGATGTCGGCGGCGAGCTGCGCCTCCTGGGCGAACACACTGATCTCGATAACGGAGGAATTCCGCTGCGACTCGACGCGCAGCATTTTTTCCACGAGGTGGCGAAATGCGATGGAGGGCGGGACCGCGGTCGTCGCCCCTATCGACGAGGCAAGCTTGGCGCCCAAGCCCAGTCGCTCAATCACCGGGTAGAGAATTTTCTCCGACTGCATGATCTTGAACTGATCCTGCAGAAAATAGGGGTCGTAGCTGTTATTGCTCTGTGCTTGGAAGAGTTTCACTTCGCCCTCGGGTTTCTCAACCCGGACCTTGGTCGTCGCGAGATACCACGGCGGCAAAATCGCGGTGACGCCCATCGCGGTGATCACGACGAGCGCGAGCACAAGTGCGATGAGCGCCTTGCGCAGGCGGAGGATTTGGAGGAAATCTCCCAGCGATGCATTGTCCTTGCCGGCGTGCTGATGGGCCATGGCCATTGGGGCAGTCTCGGCGGTGGCCGGCGTCAGAACGAGAACGTTGCGCCCACGGACACGCGATTTCGTTTCAGCCGTCGCACCGCATCATCCGAACGCACGCGATCATGATCGAAATTGCTAGTGACGATCCAATTTTTCGTCGGCAGGTAGCTGAGCGCAGCACCGGCGCGGAACGTCCGCTCTTCCACGTCGGCCACGCCGCGGCGGCCTTGCAGCGTGCCCGGCTCATAGGTGAGCGAGCCCGATGCAACGACGAGGGCGGAGACGGCATGCTGGGCGTTGACGAAGAGCCGGCTGACTTTGATGTCCGTGAAGCGAGTGGTATCGGCCGTTTCTTCAAACGCGTAGGCGTAGCCGCCGGCAAGGAACGAGCGGCTCGCGTAGTCGCATTTCGCCGAAACCTCAGCATAGGGCGAGGTCGTGTCGCGCTCGGCGGCACGCCGCCGCCACTCCGCACCAAGGCGCGTGCTGAGCGATAGTTTGCGGGCGAAGGCGTAATCGGCACCAGCCATGAGAAAATCTGACGACTTGTTTTTCGTTTCGCCCAGTTTTCGGTAGTAAACCTCTTGGTGACGGTATTCCCCCACGGCCTTGACCTCGGGCAGGACGTTGTAGTCGGCGGCGACCCCGAAGAGATTCTCGGTCCGGTCCAGACTGCGCGCGAGGATGGGATTCCGATAGGCGAAATAACCGCTGCGCGCCTTCACCGTGGCCGTCGCGCGGCGGGTGATCGGCGTGGTGAAGCGTCCGTCGAGCTGGTTGCGTTTCACCGACTGATCGGGGTTCAGCGGCACGCCGTTGAGGAGCGAAGCGGGATTGCGCGCGATCGAAAATTCGTCGCGCACTTCCAAGGAAGTCGCACTGGAAAACGCATGCGCCAGCCGCAACACGGCCTGGTGGCTGTTAAGGAGCTTGTCCCCCGGCCGTTGGTCGAAGCGATCGAGGGTCAACTCGTAGGACGAGACGAAAAACGTCTGCGGCGTGAGCGACGTGCGGTAGCCCACGAAGGGCGCGACCGTCCAAACCATGCTGTCGGTCTCGCCCGTCGGAGCGCCAAAGAGATTGCTGTCATGAGCCACCGCGAAGCGGAGGGAGAGCGTGAGGTCCTTTTCCTGGGTTCGCTCGGGCACTGGGGCATAAACTGCCCCGAGGGGCGCAGCTGCGAACAGGGTGCCAAGGAACAGGACACGAAGGGAGAGGGACATTCGGGACGGAAAAGTTGTCGCGGACCGTAGGCGCACGGGAGCGGTCGAAGCAATTACTTTCCCCGCAGGGGCGGTAGTGCGGGATTTTGCAATACGAAGAGATTTTCGGCCACGCGGAGCGGCGGCCCCAGCGGAAACTCGGCCGGCAATCGCCCCGTGAGCAGACCGGCGTAAACCTCCCCCCACTCACCGAACCGCGCCGGCACCGCATCGGCCCCACTGCGTGCTACCAGCCGTGCGCCCAACTCGGAGAAAAAGGGCCGATCCAGCACCCGCGGCGTAAGCAGCAACTCCCCGATCGGTTGCTCCGCGGCGATGGCGTGGAAATCCCTCAGTCGCGGCGGCTGCGCCCAAGCCCGCGTGTGCCCATACCACGCGAGCCCGGCGGGCACATCCGTCATCAGGCCAAACCGGCCGGCGGCCCCGCGCCGCTCAAGATCCTGGCGCACGCCTTGAAAGAGGGCGGGGAAATACGGCGGGTATTGAAAATGAATCCGGCGCGGCTCCAGTGCGTCGCGCAGGAGCGGAAACGCCTGCAGGAACAGCAGCCCCGCCACTGCTGCCCGGGGCCAGTGCGAAAGCGCGACATTACTGCCCAGTAGCACAAAGAAAAAAGCCGCGCCAAAGATCAGCACGAGGGGGACGAGCCAAACCACGACCGGCCGCTCAGTCTCGCCGGAATTAAACGCCGCTTGCGCGACCAATAAAACCGCGAACGACCCAGTAAAAAACCAACGCATGCGATTCGCCACCAGCCCGCGAAATCCATATAGCCAGCCCACGGCGAAAAAGGCGGCGAACCACAGGGCGCCGCCCGACCAGAATTTTGCGCGGAGGTTCTCTTGCAACGAGGTGAGCGTCTTGTTCGCGAGTTTCTTGAGGTCGAGCTCGGGGACCGCGGCTGACAACGTCGCTCGGACCTGCGCCGGCTCGGCAGTCGGGTCGCCGGCCTTCAACGCAACATTGTGCGCCGCGAGCGCCATCGGATGGCCGGTCAGCGCCACGTTGCGGATCAGCCACGGCGCGCTGACCACCGCAAAGCCTGCGGCGATTGCGACCAACGCCAGCACCCGCCGGCTTCCGCGGAAACGTACCGCGGCATAGCCGAGCGCGACCAACCCCAACGCGCCGGCGGAGTATTCGGCCAGAAGAAGCAGCGCGCAAAGCACGCCGAGCAGGAACAGCTCCAAGACCGGCCCGCGCGGTCCGGCAGTTTCGGTCGCGGCGCGCTCGATGTCCGTCCAGACGCCAAAGATCGCGAGCGCCAGCACCATCAAGAGCGGCACGCCGTTGACCGCGACGGTCTCCCGCCAAATCGCCACCGACAGCAGTAACGCGAGGGCCGCCAGCCAGCCCACGCGCGGCTCGAACAATTTCCGCCCCAGCAGAAACGTCTGCCAAGCCGCGAGCCAGAGGAGCACGAGATTAAGGCCGAGCAAAAAATAATCGCCCGCGAATCCATCCGGCGCAACCGGCGGCGAGGCGAACAGCCCGGCCCGTTTTCCGTCCGGCAGCAGCCACAGGGCACCGCCAATCACGATCGAGTAGAGCGGCGCGTGGTGCAGCTCCGGATAGGGCCGCTGCGGATCGAAGCGGAGGCCGCGCCGCTCCAGCGTGGCCGCGGTTTGGGGGAAATTCACGAGCGTGGTGAACCCCAGCCCTGCCGCGAGCTGCCGCCCGGTGTCGGCCTGCAACAGCGTCATCTCTGAAACTGGACCGCGGAACTGTTTCCAAGCCACGACGAGCGAGAGCGCGAAGATACCTGCAAGCACCGCGGCGATTCGGACCCAGCGCGCACCTCCCCCCAATTCCGCCCAATGGAGGACTGCTTGCAGCGTGCGCGGCCGGCTCATGGACGCGCCTTCCCGGCCGGTGCGCCCGCGTTCATTTGTCGGTCACATCCAGCTCGGGCCACTGCGCAATTTTTCGGTGCAACGTGCGGCGGCTCACGCCCATCAGCTCGGCGGCCTTGGTGCGATTGCCGCGCGCTTTGAGCAACGCTTCCCGCAACAGCCGCTTCTCGTTTTGCTCGACGGAAAACGAATTCGTTTCTGCCGCCGGAGCAGGCTGACTCGCACCGACTCCACCACCGCCGGCCGCACCCGACGCCGTCACGGTCCCGCGAAATTTCGGCTCGAGGTCATATTCGGTGAGGCTGCCGCCCCGTCGGAGCACCACGGCATTTTCGCAAAAATTCCGCAGCTCACGAATATTCCCGGGCCAGGCGTAGGCCTCGAGGGTGCGCAACGCGCCAGCTTCGACGGTAAGTGGCGGCACGCCGTTCTCGTCGGAGAAAAACCGGATGAAATGCGCCAACAACAAGCGAATGTCTTCCGGGCGTTCGCGCAGCGGCGGCATGTAGAGGCGCACCACATTGATTCGGAAAAAAAGATCTTCGCGAAATTTCCCTTCGCGGACCATCTGCTCGAGATTCCGATTCGTGGCCGCCACCAGCCGCACATCGAGATCGATGGGCTTCGATCCGCCGACGCGTTCGATCGCCTTCGTCTCCAGGAAACGCAGCAATTTCACCTGCGTCGATTGCGAGATCTCGCCGATTTCATCAAGGAAGA
The DNA here is from genome assembly GCA_031411015.1 of Opitutaceae bacterium. Taxonomy (GTDB): domain Bacteria; phylum Verrucomicrobiota; class Verrucomicrobiia; order Opitutales; family Opitutaceae; genus ER46. The sequence goes on from JANOAF010000583.1 coordinate 20,327, forward strand.
GCGTGCCCCCGGCCGCCGATTCGAAGCGCCCGATCCGGCGCTCCGTCGCGCCCGTAAAGGATCCGCGCTCGTGGCCAAACAGTTCGCTCTCCAGCAGATTGTCCGAAAGCGCCGCACAATGCACCGCGACAAACGAGGCGCGCGCACGCGGACTCGCCTGATGAATCGCCTGCGCGATGAGTTCCTTGCCCGAACCCGACTCGCCCTCGATCAAGATCGTCGCGCGCGACGGCGCCACGAGCTTCATCTTGTCGATCACCGCTTTCAATTTCGCCGACGTGCCGATGATGCCCTCGACCTTGAATTTCTCGTCGAGCCGCTCGTGCAGTTGCTGGACTTCGACTTCGAGCGTCTTGGTCTTGAGGGCGCGCTGGATGAGCACCTCAAGCCGCTCGATATTCACCGGCTTGGTCATAAAATCCACCGCACCACGCTTCATCGCTTCGACGGCCGTCTCGATGTTGCCGTAGGCCGTCATCATCAGCACCGCGGGCCGATGCGGCAGCGCCAAGGCCTTGTCGATTACTTTGAGGCCGGATTTCCCCGGCATCCGCAAGTCGGTCAGGACGACATCGTAGGGTTGGGCCTCGAGCAGGTTAAACGCCTCGTCCGCACTCGCCGCGACGGTCACATCGTAATTTTCCGCGAGGGCCTGCTGGAGCCCTTCGCGGGTGTGTTTCTCGTCATCGACGATTAGCACGCTCGGCATCATGCCCCATGAACCTCGTCGCAGGAACAGCGGTCAACGTGAAACCTCGGAGCGATGTCCGGAGTTGAGCCCGCTCGCGTTTCCAAAATGGTGCTCGGGACAGGACTCGAACCTGCACGCCTTGCGGCACATGCACCTCAAACATGTGTGTCTACCAATTCCACCACCCGAGCAGTTTGGAAACGAGGAACGCGGAATAAGAGATATCGCCGGAGTCTTGTCCAGCCCTGAAATGGCGCGGGCATTGCCGCGTGATTCTTCGAGTGAAAACTGCCCGCAACAGAGTTCTCAGAGTCCACGCCGCCGCTGCCGCTCGACCAATCCGCGCGCTAGTTTCGCCGCAAAAAAGGGCCCGCGATAGATCATTCCGGTGTAGATTTGGACGAGCGTGGCCCCGGCATCGAGTTTCTCCGCCGCGCTCTCGACATCCACGATGCCACCGACGCCGATAATCGGCAGCCGGGCATTGGTCGCCCGTGAAATGAAGTTGATAATCTCCGTCGCGCGACGGCGCAGCGGCGCACCGCTTAGTCCGCCCGCCTCGCCGACCGAGGCGAAGAAGCCCGGCCGCGCGAGCGTGGTGTTGGTCGCGATGATGCCGTCGAGCCGATACTCCGCGATCACCCCCAGCACCGCGTCGATCTGCGGCCACGTGAGATCGGGGGCGATCTTCAGCAGGACGGGCACACGGCGCTGGCCAGTCTGCGCGGCGCGCGCGGCGTTGGCCCGGGTGATCGTCGAGAGCAATTCGCGCAGGCGCGATTCGTCCTGGAGCTGGCGTAAGTTTGGCGTGTTGGGGCTGGAGACATTCAGCACCAAGTAATCGGCGTAGTCGGCGAGACGCTGAAAACTCGTCAGGTAGTCGGCCGCAGCCGCCTCGATTTCGGTGACCTTGGATTTGCCCAGGTTCACCCCCAGCGGAATCCGCCGCGCGCCGGGCGCGGGCTGGCGCGCCAGCCTGGCGGCGACCGCCTCACTGCCCTCGTTGTTAAATCCCATGCGATTAATCACGGCCTCTTCGGTGGGATAGCGAAACATCCGCGGCTTCGGGTTCCCGCTTTGCGCGAGTGCGGTCACGGTGCCGATCTCGACATGCCCGAAGCCCAACGCGGCGGCGGCCGGCCAGGCGCGGGCATTCTTGTCGAATCCCGCGGCCAGACCCACGGCGTTGGGAAATTTCAAGCCAAACGCCTCGACCGGTCGCGCCCCGGCGAGACCACATTTCGTCCACCACTCCAAGCCCCGCCGCACCGGTGCCAGCGCACCGAGCAGCGCCAGCGCCTTGACGCCAAATTCGTGCGCCGCCTCGGAGTCTTTACGGAATAGAGCCGGCCGGATTAGTGACTCATAATAGTTACCCATGTGACGCGACCGTGAAATCTGCGAAAAAAAATGCAAGTGTGCGGCGGGCCGAAGCCGCGTTTCCTGAGTGGCTTCCGCGCCAAAACGCCGGGGCGATCACCTACCGCTCGCGCAATGCTTTTGTGCTTGTTTTTTCGACCTCCGCTCGCACACCTGACGCTCCATGGCAAAAGCAACATCCACCCTCGACTGGTCAATTGTCCGCCTCGGCGACGATCATAACTGGTGGGTGGCCGAAACCAGCGACCCTGTCCGTTGGGATGTGGACGGCCTCAGCATCATCGATCCGCGCCAGCTCGCCCATCTCATCGAGCTCGTCGATGCCCTGCGCGACTACGGGTTCGATCAGGATGTCTTTGAATCGGCCTTCATCCGCTTCCGCATCGACAAGGATCTCGGTGCCGGGAAAGTGCGCCTGAAGCGCGTGAAGGAGTCGCTCTTCGATTCCGAGGAGAAATTGTTCATCCTCCCCGACATCCTCGACGAGGAGAACGGCCCCTACGCCGACTTGCTCGATCACCTCACGCGGTGCCGCGTGAAGATGCTCAACGACCTGTTCAAATTTGAATCCAAGCTCTCGGTTGACGAGGTCGAGGACGAGATTCGCGAGGACCAGAACAGCAACTTCATCCAAGGTAAGGCGGTCCACGCGTTTGACGAGGTGACCGCCATCCTCGACTACATGCCCGCGGGCTATGACACGGATGACGAGGCCCCAGCCAAGGGTGTGGAAGACGAGGATGACGACGACCTGCCCGTCGTCGACGAGGCCGAGGAGGAGAAACTCAAGAACGACGAGTCGCTCAAATGGGACGAGGACGAAGAGAAGCCCGAAGGCGAAACCGAGGCGGGCAAGGAGACCAAGGACGGCAAGAAGAAGGCCAAGAGCGACGACGATGACGACCTCGACGATGATGACGACGAAGACGAGGACGGCGACGACGATGATGAGGACGACGAGGACGACGACGAGAAGCCAAAGAAGAAGACCAAGAGTAAGCGCTGATCGTTTCTCCGCGTAGTCCGCAGATTTCAAAAGGCAGCCGTCATGGCTGCCTTTTTGTTGCACGCCACCGATGAGAGGAAAGGCATCGCACGCACAAATGCGCGGCGTTGCCTTTTCCGCGCGATTCGCCCTCCTACGCCCACATGTATTTTCCCCGTCGTGCTCAACTTTGGATCGCCGCTGCGGTCGCCTTGGGCACGCTGGTCGGTTGCACCACGGCACCGGTCAAGACGGCCAACCCGCAAATCCCCACCACGACCTCGACCGCGCAACTCCGTGCCGGCGACACCCTGACCGTGCTACTCCAAGGCGTGCCCGATCCCACGACTAGCACCGTGCAGATCGACGAGCAGGGGCTGATTAGCCTCCCCTTTATCGGCCCTGTCGTCGCCACCGGCACCGGCACGGCCGAACTCTCGCAGCGCATTCGCGAAACCTACATCGCAAAAAAATTCTACCGCACCCTCGAAGTCGCAGTGAGCGTGACCGAACGCTACATCTACGTCGGTGGCGAAGTGCAACGCCCTGGTCGCGTCGTCTGGTCGTCCGACCTCACGGTCGCCAAGGCGATTCAGTCTGCCGGTGGCTTTACGGTTTACGCGAAGGAGACCGCCGTCGGCCTCATCCGCGAAAGAAATGCCTACCCCATCGATGTGAAGCTCGCGCAGCGCAACCCCGCGGAAGATCCGCGTCTCATGCCCGGCGACTCGCTGCAAGTGCCGCGCTCGCCGTTTTGATCGGCCCGCCCCCGCCCCACCTCATCGTCACCTAATATATTCATGAAGACCCAACCCCGCCTTTTTTCTTGGACGATGCGCCCCGTCGTGGTCGCGCTGCTCCTTTCCATTGCCGCTCCGATTTTTGGCGCGGAATCTACGCGGACCGCACCCCCGAGCGTTCTTTTCATTGGCAACAGCTTCATGTTCGGCGCGGGTTCCGCCGTGCGTTTCTTCCGGCCCAACACCGTGACCGATCTCAATGGGGCTGGCACTGGCGGCGTGCCGGCGCTCTTCAAGGCCTTCGCGACGCAGGCCGGGCGAGACTTCGCCGTCAGCCTCGAACTCGTCGGCGGAAAAAACTTTGACTACCACGCCACCGAAAAAGCCGCGGTCATCGGCCGCGCTTGGGATTTTGTCGCGACGCAAGGCTACAGCACGCTGGATCAAAGTAAACCCGGCGACTCTGCGCTGCTGGTGCGATCGGCCAAGCAACTCGCCGAATTGCTGCGCAGCAAAAACGCCAAGGTGGACATCCGTCTCGTCGCCACGTGGTCCCGCGCTGATCAAGTTTACCCGGAAAAAGGTCACTGGCACGGTCAGCCGATCGAGAAAATGGCGCTCGACGTCCGCGCCGCTTACGACCTCGCCGCGGCAGGTTCGCCTGCGATTCGGGCGGTCATCCCAGTGGGCGAGGCCTGGAATCGCGCCATCAAGACCGGTATCGCCGACCCAAATCCCTACGACGGAATCTCCGCGGGCCAAATCGACCTGTGGACGCACGACCACTACCACGCGAGCACCTACGGCTACTATCTGGAAGCGCTCATGATTTTCGGCGACCTCACCGGCCTCGATCCGCGGTCACTCGGAAAAACGGAGCGCGCCGCACTCGAACTCGGGATGTCGCCCACTCAAGCGGCGGCGCTGCAGCAAATCGCCTTCGACGAACTCTCGGCGACCAAGGGGCGCGCGCCGTTGCAATCATTCACGGCCGTCGCGTTGAAGTAAGGCGGGGCCTCCGACCTGCTCGTTCGACGCTCCGACGGCGACGCGCAATCACGGCAGGTCAGACACCTGCCCTCCTCCGGCAGCGGGCCGCAAAACTCCGCCGGCAGAATGCGCATGAGGCCCCGCACGCCGGCAAGGGAACGCGGAGCGTGCGCCCGCGCTCGAAACATTTTTCACGACGGCAGCGCGGGCTAAAGCACCGCGTTACGATTTCAGCCACGCCGCCATGTCCTTCGCAAAGTAAGTGAGGATCATGTCGGCTCCCGCGCGTTTGATTGCGAGGAGCGATTCGTGACGGCAGCGGGCGAGGTCCAGCCAACCGAGCCGCGCCGCAGCGTGAATCTGCGCGTATTCGCCGGAAACTTGGTAGGCGGCGACAGGCTTGGTCGTCGCTTCACGAAGATCGCGGATGATGTCGAGATACGGTCCGGCCGGCTTCACCATGAGGATGTCCGCGCCCTCCGCCTCATCGAGCGCCGCCTCGCGCCGTGCCTCGCGTCGATTGGCGGGATTCATCTGATAGGTCGCCTTGCTGAGCAGGCGCGTGCCCGCCGCTTGCGCGCTGCCGACCGCTTCGCGAAACGGCCCATAGTAGGCCGAATTGTATTTCACCGAGTAAGCCAGGATTCCCGTGTCCCTGTGGCCCGACGCATCGAGCGCCCGGCGAATCGCTCCGACCCGACCGTCCATCATGTCGCTCGGCGCCACCAGATCGACGCCGGCCCGCGCCTGAAGCACGGCCATCTTTTCCAGGATGCGAACCGTGCGATCGTTTTCGACATCGTCGTGCGCGAGGGTGAGCACGCCGTCGTGGCCGTGGCTCGTGTAGGGATCGAGCGCGACATCGGTGATGACGACCAACTCCGGCACGGCTTTTTTCACCGCGCGCACCGCTCGCAACACGAGCGTGTCCTCGTTCAGCGCCTGCGTGCCCTCGTCGTCTTTCAGGTTGGGATCAAGCTTGGGAAACAGCGCGACCGCGGGCACGCCGAGTTTGTGCAGTGCCCGGCATTCCTTCACCAGGTCGGCGATGTTTAGGCGAAACACGCCGGGCATCGATTTGATTTCGTCCGGGGCAACCTTGCCCTCGACCACGAACAGCGGCGCGATGAAGTCGGCGGGGCGCAACACCGTCTCCTCAACCATCGCGCGGAGCGCGGCCGTGCGCCGCAGGCGGCGGGGACGTTGACTGAGATTGAGTGGAGAAGAATCGGCCATCGGAGTGAGCCGAACGAGAACAGGCAACCGGCCGTGCCGCGACATGATTTCGCGCAATTGAAGATTGCGGCAAACCGAGCCCCGCGCTCATTCACAGCACGTCGCAGGCAAGTTACCCTACCCCATGAAATACGTTTCCTCACTCTTCCCCTCACTCGCCGTCGCACTCTGGCTTGTCGGCAGCGTCGTATCAGCACAGCCGCCTGCGCTTCCCGCCAAGGAAAATTTTCACCTCTTCCGTCTCGTCGGTCAATCCAACATGGCCGGCCGCGGCACGGTGACGCCCGCCGACAAAGTCCCGCACCCGCGGGTGCTCATGCTCGACAAAACCGGCGCGTGGGTGCCCGCCGTCGATCCGCTGCACTTCGACAAACCCAGCGTCGTCGGCGTGGGCCTCGGCCGCACCTTCGCCGCGGCGATCGCGGAAGCCAATCCCGGCGTCACGATTGGACTGATTCCCTGCGCCGTCGGCGGCTCACCGATCGACACGTGGAAGCCGGGCATTTTTTACGACGCGACCAAGAGCCATCCGTGGGATGACGCCATGCAGCGCGCGAAACTCGCGCTGCAAGCCGGCACGTTGAAAGGCATTTTGTGGCATCAGGGCGAATCCGATTCCTCTGCCGCCCTCGCGCCAGCCTACGAAGCCAAACTCCACGATGTCATTGGTCGGATGCGCGCCGAGCTGCGCGCACCCGCGGTGCCGTTTATCGCCGGACAGCTCGGCAAGTTCCCCGAAAGTCCGTGGAACGAATTCAAAACCCGCGTCGACCAAACCCACCGCGACCTGCCGACCAAGGTGCCACACACGGCCTTCGTTGCATCCGACGGACTCACCCATCGCGGCGACAAGGTCCACTTCGATTCGGACTCCTACCGTGAATTCGGCCGGCGCTACGCCGCCGCTTACCTAAAACTCGTCGGAGAAAAGTAAACGCGCACCGGACTCAGCCCTTTTGCAGGATGTGATAGTTCGCCATCGAGATGCCGCTCAACATCGCACCGACGATGCCGAGGAAGCCTTGGTCGGTGCCACAGAGGTAAAGATTGGCCAACGGGGTGCGGCCATCGCGGATTTTCTTCGGCGCACCGTAGATTGCACCGCCCACGTGTCCGGTGAATTTCGTGATCGTGCGCGGCGTAAACATGTCGGTCGTTACCGTCGCTTGCGCGAGTGCAACATCCGACGCAAGCGGAGGCAGGAAACGCCGCGCGCTACGCTGCACCTCGTCAAACCAACGCGCTTTCGCGGCGCGATATTCTGCCTCGGGCAGATCCGCCCACTGGTCGTAGTTGGCGAGGCACGTGACGCGCACGATGCCGTCGGGCAGCGCGCGGTCCGCGCCGAAATCGAAATTATTCGGAATGCAAATCACACCGCTGCGCGGATCGACGGGCGCCGAGGGGCGGGCGTAGTCGAAGCGGGGTGAGTCGTTGTAGAAAACGATGGTGTCGCTCCCCCACCCGAGCGCGGCCGGCTGGCAGTTCAGGATCGAGATGGTTTCGACGAACGAGAGGCGGCCGGGGGCGACTGCGGATTGCGGATTGCGGATTGCGGATTGGCTAGAAACGAGTGCGTCGGTTTCCGGGGCGCCGATAGAGGAGATGATGTGGTCGGCGGTGATCTCTTCGCCGCTATCGAGCACCAGCATCGTGGCTTTACCCTCGCTTGAAATAATCTTTCTTACCCCGCACTTCATCCTTCGCTCACCGCCCGCGGCGCGGTATTTTTCCAAGAGCACGCGCAGCACCACGCGCACGCCATCGAACGGGCGCGCGAAGCCCTCGAAGAACAGCGCCTTGAACATGATGACGAACTGACCGAACTCCATGTCGTGTTCCGTCGCGCTGCCGTAATACATCAGGGGGCAAAACAGCATGTCTTCCAACAGCGGATCGGTGATGTGCCGGCGCACCACCTCGCGCGCTGAGATGGGCACGGCATCGAGCGCGACGTCGTCGAAGGTGCGCACTGCGGCGGTGAGCGCGCGGAAGCCGTCGATTTGCGCGGGGAAACGCGCGGCCACTTCGGCTTCGAGCACGGCGAAGTCGTTCGTGAAACAGAGCGATGTTTCGCCGCGGGGACCGAAGGCGATGCGCGACTGCTTTTGTTCGCAAAGCCCAAACTCGTCGCGCTCGATGCGGAGTTGGCGAAGGAGCTTCGTGAGCGGTGTGCCTTTCACGCCGGGGCGGACGAAGTTCGTCATCGCGTGCAGGCCGACATCGAACTTGCGACCCGCGATGCTGTAAAAACCATTGAGCCCGCCGACGGCGTTGTGCCGCTCGAAGATGCAGACTTTTTTCCCAAAGTGCGCGAGTCGGATGCCCGCCGCGAGGCCCGACATGCCCGCGCCGATGATGGCGACGTCATAGTGGGAGCGGGTGTTCATCGGAGGATGATTAATTCAAAAGCCAGGAAACCAGAAAACGAGCAGCGATTGAAATGCCTTGTTCCTGGTTTCTTGGCTTCCGAATTAAAAAAGAAAAAGCCGGGCACGACGGCCCGGCTCACGACTCGCTTTGGCTTCCCGCTCACCCCTTCGCCGCCAGCGCGTTGAACTTCGGCACGAGGTAGGCAGCGCAACTGTCGAGCGAGGCGAGCTGCTGGTAGTCGCCCTCGGGCACCTCGATGCTGTGGCGCTTACGGAGTTCCATCACGATATCGAGAAAGTCCATGCTATCGAGCTGGAGTTGGTCGCGCAGGCGGACGTCGGGTTTGACGTTGCTCAAGTCCTCATCGGGGGCGATGTCCGCGATGATATCGAGCACCACCTTCTTGCATTCGTCGTTGGTCATATTCGGACGATAGGACTACTCGGCAAAACGTCGAACAATCAACGTGGAATTTATCCCGAGCATCCCGAAGGAGTTGTTCAGAATCGTGTCTACTTTCGCCACCTTCCGCGGCTGATTCAGCACGAGGCCCGGCAGCGCACACAACGGATCGAGGTCGTCGACGTTGATCGTCGGGTGCACGGTGAGGTCGTCGAACGACGGCAGGTTGCCCGCCAGTTCCAGCGCGCCGGCCGCTCCCATCGCATGACCGATGAAACTCTTCGTGTTGTTGATGTGGGTGTCGGGGCAGCCCTCGCCAAACACCGCGCGGATCGCCTCGCACTCCTGAATGTCGCCCAGCGGCGTCGCCGTGGCGTGGGTGTTGACGATGTGGATGTCGCGCGCGGCGAGTCCGGCGCGCTTTAGCGCGAGCTGGACACACTCGGCCTGCCGCACGGGATTCGGCAGCACGTAGTCGCTCGCATCACTGTTCACATGGTAACCGGCAATCTCGGCGTAGATTTTCGCGCCGCGCGCCTGCGCGTCTTCGAGCCGCTCCAGCGTGTAGAGCGCGCCACCCTCCGCGATGACGATGCCGTTGCGTGCCTTGTCGAAGGGCCGCGATGCCTTGTGCGGGTTTTCGTGGGTCGCGAGCGCGTTTTGCGATTTGAAGCCCGCGAAAATTCCAAACGTGTGGATGCTCTCGCTCACCCCGCCGCAAATCGCGAGGTCCACCTCGCCGAGCCGCAACATCTGCGTCGCGTGGATCAGGCCCATGTTGCCCGCCGCGCACGCCGCGCCGATCGTGTAGGCGGGGCCGGTGACGCCGAGATTGAGCGAGGCCTCGCCCGCCGGGTTATTGGCGACGGTGCGGGGATTGTGGTAGTGCGACCAAAATTTCGTGTCGTAGTTAAATTTCGAGATGTTGTAGATTTCGTTCTCGGTCTCGACGTTCCCGTGCTCCGTGCAGCCGATGTAGATCCCCACGCGATCCTTCGCCACGGCGTCCCATGCGATGCCGCTGTTGGCCAGCGCCTCGCGCGCGCAATAAATGGAGATACTTCCCGCCCTCGTGCCGACGCGGACCTCCTTTTTCTTTTGGTGTCGCAGCGCGTCATAATGACAGACGCCCGCGAGCTGCGACCCCATGTAGCGGACCTCCATCCGCTCGACGCCCGCCACACCCGCGAGGAGGTTGCGGCGGAATTCGGGCAGCGAATTACCGTTCGGCGCGGTGAGACCGACTCCAGTGATGACGATGCGCGACTGCAGGGAGACCTTCATTTCGAGAGAATCGGAAATCGGTATTCATGCCGCCCGCGAAAGCAATCCCTGCCTCGACCGGATTTGTCATTGCGACGACTGAAGCGACGCCGCAATCCATCTGGCCACATATCCATGAACGTTCTCGTCGTCGGAGGTGCCGGCTACATCGGCAGTCACTGTGTCCGCCAACTGGTCGCCGCGGGTCATCGGCCCGTGGTGCTCGATAATTTTGTCTATGGCCATCGCGGCGCGATTGCGGCGGGCGTGAAGTTGCACGAGGGCAACCTCGGCGACGAAGCCTTTGTCGGCCGCGTGCTCCGCGAGGAGAAAATCGAAGTCGTCATGCACTTCGCCGCCTATTGCTACGTCGGCGAGTCCGTCACCGCGCCGTTGAAATATTATTTCAACAACGTCGCCGCGACCCTGCACCTCCTCAACGCCATGATCGAGGCGGGCGTGAAGAAATTCGTTTTCTCCTCCACGTGCGCGACCTTCGGCGTGCCGGAGAAGCTGCCGATTCACGAGGGCACGCCGCAGGCGCCGATCAATCCCTACGGGCAGACGAAGCTCGATATCGAGCACGTCCTCAAATCCCTCGCGCACGCGTCCGGCCTGAGCTTTGCCGCTTTCCGTTACTTCAACGCCGCGGGCGCTTCCGAGGACGGCACCATCGGCGAGGACCACCATCCCGAGACCCACCTCATCCCCGTCGCCGTCGATGTCGCGACCGGCAAGCGCCCTCACCTCGAGCTTTTCGGCACCGACTACCCGACGCCCGATGGCACTTGCCTGCGCGATTATGTGCACGTCGACGACCTCAGCCGCGCTCACATCGCCGTCTTTGGCCAACTCGCCACGCCGGGCGCGCAGCTTTTCTACAACCTCGGCACCGGTTCGCCGACCTCGAACCGCGCCGTGATCCGCGCCGTCGAAAAAATCGTCGGCAAGCCCGTCAAGGTCATCGAGAGTCCGCGCCGTCCCGGCGATCCGCCGGCGCTCTTCGCCGACTCCACCAAGGCCAGGCGCGAACTCGGCTGGCAGGTGAAGTTTCCGGACATCGAGTCCATCGTCGCGACCGCGTGGCGCTGGCATTCGGCCCACCCCAAAGGCTACGGCGACCGGTGAGGCTCGGGTGTCGCGCAGTGATTTCCCCATGAGGCTGCCGCGCTCCCCGTTGTTTCTCGTGGTCCTTTTCGCCGCCGGGTTCGCCGTAGCCGCGACGCCACCAGCGCCTGCGGCTTCGGACTCCGCGCCGAAAAAGGAATCTTCCTCCGGCTGGGTTTTCTCGCTGCTCCCGAAATCGCTCCAGAAAAACCCCCGGCTCGAGCTCACGGTCATCACGGAGATGACGGAGGCTGGGAAACGGCGCGCGCCCGTTTCACCCCAGGCGCCCGCCTATTTCGAAGCCGTCACGACCGGGCCGCGTCATCTCGGTCATGCCCCGGCCAACGAAAAAACGCTCGCGCCCGCCCAAATCGAAAAGCTCCTGACCCAATCGCTCGCGACCAACGGCTACCTGCCCGCGCGTCCGCCCACGCTGCCGCCGACCATCCTCATCACCTACGTCTGGGGCTCGCATAACATCCTGACCGAGGGTGACGCCGAAAATCCTTCGCTCTCCGGCGAGCAACTCGCCCGCAACATCCTCGATCGCGCCGCGCTCGTGGGCGGCGCGAAGTTCGCGGAAAGACTCCTCGACCTCTTCACGCAGGCCGATGCGCTAAGCCTCGCCGCCAGCTCGCGGCCACCGCCCGGCGGCGAGTCGGTGTTCACCCCCGGGCTACTCGATTTCGCGAACCCCGTGAACCTCTTCAAGCGCGCCTCCGCGAAAAACGAGTTCCTCGTCGATCAGACGGCGAGCGACATTTATTACGTCGTCGCCACGGCTTATGATTATCAGTCGGCGGCGACCAATCGGCGCATTGTGCTTTGGCGCACGCGCATGACCGTCGCCGCACAGGGTGTTTCGCAAGAGCAGACGCTCCCGACGCTCGTGCTCAGCGCCGCCCCCTACTTCGGCAGGGAAATGGCCGAACCGGAAATCCTCACCAAACGCGCGGTCCGCGAGGGCACGGTCGAAATCGGCACCCCCACCGTTGTCGAGCCCGCCGCCAATTCGGCCCGGAAGTAGCTACAGCCGATTCGCAATCAGCCACCTTCGACATGGGAAACCACGCCACCACCGCCAACCTCACCGCTGACTATTCGGGCGCCACCGACGCCCAATTCATCGCCTACCTCAACCTCAAGCTCCGCGAAATCGGCCAGCCGGGCCTCGCCGCCCAACCCGACGCCGGTGGCCTCGCCCCGCTGGTGGATCATTTTTTGGCGCTCAGTCGCGAAAAGGATCGGGCCCTCGTGCGCCACCTTTGCCCGGTCGATCAGCGGATCCAGACCTTCCTCTACGATCACCTCGACGCCTCCGGCACTGATGGCGAAGTCGCCCGCCTTCCCGTGACCACGCTCGTCCTCGATCGGCCGGGTCTCGCCCGCGTGCTCTCGCTCCCGCCCGAGGCAGACGAATATCGGAGTAACATTCTGGCGTCGCACCGCGTGCGCCAGGGGGTGTTGCACAATCCGCGCAGCGATCGGCGGACCACGCAGGGGATTTTTCATATCGTCGACGTCGGCTTGCCCGTGCCCGATGACAAGAAGGCCGTGCCGCCCGCGATCTTTGGTCGCCTCCTGCGCCATGCACTCAATCCGCCGGCGGAATTGCTCCGTCTGCCGTTCACGGCTCAGGCCACCCAGCCCGCCGAATGTTTTGTGTCGCTCCATCTCCGCCCCGTCGTGTGCCCGGAGGTTCCCGGCTTCACGCCCCAGCGCGCGATGGAGACGCGTTTCTTCGTTCCGGGCGCGCTCGTCGCCAACCTCGATTTCATCGAGCGCATCTTCGGCAACGCCGGGGATCCCCACCTGCCGGAAAACGACGCCGCGCTTAATCCCGCGCACTGGACCGGCCACACCGGCTGCGTCATCCTCGCCACGCACTTGACCCAGTTGACGAAACGCGAACTCGGTCTGCCGCAGTGGCACGATGCCTCGCCGCGCCAACGCCGCGACGGCATGTGCTGGCAGCAGCCCGACGAACGCTACAACGACGGCGTCGCCTTTAAGCTCACGATGCGCGACACCAGTGGCGTCATCGTCACGCTGATCGCCGACAACTATTTTGGCTACTGCAAGAAGGACGTGAAGGCCCAGATTAGTTTTGCCGCCAACCTCCTCGGGCAGTGCGAGGAAGAGCACGCCGGTGGCGCGATCGTTTTCCCGAGCTACGATCTCGGGGAGGATTTTCAGCTCAGCAAGCACCTCGCGATTGTGAACCACACGTTCGCCGAGGCGCTGGCACAACTCGGCGACCGCGCCGAATTGCAACCCGGCGGCTGGGCGCTCGACCGCCAGCACCCGGATATTTGCTACGTGCCCCAGGACGCGTTTTTCACCCTGCGCGCGCAAACGATCACGTGGACCGATGCCGCGGGCGCGCCGCAGACGATCAAGCTCGTGCCCGGCCACACCTACGTGCTGCCGTCGGGCTACAAGGTCGAGATGGTGAAACCCGACGACGGCCGCCGCTGGCGTCTGCGCGGCACGACAGCCGAAGGCGTGCTCTGCCACAAGCCGTGCACCGTCTCCGGCGGCGGCAAATCCGAAATCTCCAAGTCGATCGCCGATGCGATCTTCACCGCCCCGAATTTCGTCAGCGATCTCGCCGCCGACTTCCGCGCCATCGACCGGATTCTCAAAAAGGAATACGGCCAGCGCTTCCGTGAGGCGGCGCGCAACAAAACCAAGGGCCGCCCGCTCCTCAGCCCAGAGCGATCCCTCGGTTCCGTCGTCAAACTCCTCAGCCGCGGCTCCGACTACACCGAGGACTACAACACCTGGCTCGCCGGCATCCCGCGCTACATCCTCGACCTCGTGCTGCTCATCAAGCGCGTCTACAAACCCGAATGGGGCACCGACTGGAAAAAACACTTCACCGTCGACACCATCAACGGCCGACCGGGCAACGAGCTGAAATTCCAACGCGAGAAGGCCATGACGCACTTCCTGCGCGTGGGATTCACGACCGACGGTGGCTGGCGCACGTTCAGTCTGCGCAAAGATTTTCATCCGGCCGTTAAAATCCAAGCGGAGGACGATATCACGGCGTCGATCGTTGTGCCCGCCGCGCGTCTGGCTGGATTATCGTCCAACGCGGCCCGTTGTCTCGGTTCGCTGAAGTTCGTGCACAATTGCGAAACCGCGCTCTTCCAACGCCCCGACGAGGCGATCCACCGCGGTTACGATAAGCGCACCGAGCGGGATTTTTCTCGGCCGGGAAATTTCTTCTCCAACTACGAAGCCCTCACCCGCGACACGGCTCGCACCATCGTCGAGGATGCGATCGGTTTCGATGCGTTCACCGCGCCGATCCGCACGCTCTTTGAGGAATTCGTCGCGGCTGATCAACCTGCGTTCCTCGCCTCACCCGCTCACCCGCGTATCGTCGACGGCAAGCCTTCGAAGAATCCCCGCTACCTCCAGCTCCGTCCCGACCTCGAGGATCCGCGCACCACATATCTCGCCCACGTCGGCGCACAGCTTTATCGACGCGTGCCGGCGGGCGTGACGACGCTCTTTCCCGTGGGTGCGGTGCTTGCCGGCCGTCGTCTCAATCCGCCCGAGCCGGGCGTGAAGCCGATGTGCGTCTTCGGCCCCGTGCACTATCAGGAGCTGCCCGAGGCGTTCATGGATTTCATCGCGAGTCTCACGGGAAAATCTCCCTCGACCACCGGTGCCGGTTCGGAAGGCGCGCTCACGAAAGGCCCCTTCAACGCCCTGCCCCCGATCTACGATCTCAACGCGGCGTTTGTCTCCTACGCCTTGACGGACCTGCCGGTTTTCTCGTCAGCCGCGGGCTGGGTCGGCCCGCGCTGCCGCGTCGATCACGACATCAGTTTGCTCGTGCCGGAAATCTGGGCTCGCATGTCCCCCGAGGAACGCACCCCGCGCTTCCTCATCGAGCACGGCTACCTTGAGCGCTGCGCCGACTGGGAGCACGAGGGCAAACCCGTGCTCGCGAGCCGCCTCGGCTGGCGCGTCACCTCGCGTTTCGTGCAGACGTTCTGCGGTCGCGTGCTCGGCAATCCCAGCACGCTCTTCGACGAAGAATTGCTGCGTCCCGAATTGCAGGATCGCGCCGTCTTCGCCGAGGGCATGGAAAATATCGTGCAAGCCATGCGCACCGCCGCCGAGAGCTATTTCTCCGACGGCTCGATCGCGCACGCGGTGCCGCCCCTGCGCGCTTTACTCCAGCTCATGCGCGACGGTGCGTGGGAAGGACTCGACGCCGCCGCGCCGAAATTCCGCGCGCACTTCACGACCAGCGCGGTCTTGGAAAGCGACTGGTATCGTGAACGTCTCGCCGCCCAGCAGCGCCGCGACACCGCAGAATGGGACCGGCGCGGTGACTACCTGGAAAAATTCCTTACCCGGAAAAATTACGCCGAGGTGGCGGAGCGGCTGGGCATTCGCGCCCGTCTCGCCCGGACCCGGGCCGCCGCCGAGTCCGCCCGCGATCCCGGTTACATCGCGAGTCTCGTCGGCACGCTCGGCACCGATCCCGCGCTGGTGCCCACCGCCGCGAAGGCGGTCTGAAAAGGTCTGTCATTTTGAGCTCAGCGAAGAGTCCATTTGGATTTACGCGGCGTTTTCGAGGTGCGCAGATTCTGCTGGATTCTTCGCTCCGCTCAGAAAGACAAACAGGGAATCCCTTTCAAGGCGCTCGCCGGCGAGTGCGAAGCCGTTCAGCAGTTGAGGTATTTCCAGTTCCGCGGTTTGCCTTCGGCGAGCCACTCCAGCGTCGAGACGAGACGCGTTCGCCGCGTCTCGTCTCGTTTCGCTTCGGTGATCCACTCGATATATTCCCTGCGGTGACTCGGCCGGAAGCCGGCAAAGGTCTTCGCCGCCGCCGCATTTTTCTTCAGCGCCGCCGCGAGATCGGCGGGCACGGCAGCTTCTTTGGCCGGACCGCGTTTGAGACGAGGACGCGCCGGTGCATCGGACACGTTGAGTTTCGCCGCCTCGCGCACCCAGCGCAACAGCGTCGCGTCGGCCGGCAAATCCTTCGGCCCGGTAATCCGCCCCAGACTACCCATCGCGTCCTTTCCATTCACGCCTTCGGCGGCGAGAATTTTATCCATGCCCTGATGCCAGAACCCGAAAGTGCAGTGCGCCTTGAACGCCGCCATGCTGCACAAGATCGCCTCGCCCTGCTGGAAATGCGGGTGACTCCACTTCATCGTCTCCGTCGCGTCCGGGCAGGCCCGATGCACGAGCGCGCGCAGCCGCCGGAGAATCGGCTGTGCAAACGCAGCGGATTTTTCGATGTAGGCATCGATGCGCGGATCGGTCGGCGAGCTCATCGGAAAATTCGTGGCAAACTCGCGTCAGCTGGCAAGCGCACTGACACGCAGCAAAGCTTTCGGAGGTCACCACGAAATACAGCAAACACACGAAATGACGACCACGTGATTCCGGAGACTTGAGTGCTTCATCAAAGTAAAATACGCGCCTGCGAGCCTGAGGCCTCAATGGTGCTTTCTGAGCTTTCGTGTGTTTGGTGTATTTCGTGGTGCCCCCTCCGGAATTCACCCCACTGAAATACAGTCCGGCATTGCCCGGCTTCCTTTCGTGTCTTTCGTGTCTTTCGTGGTGCCCCTTTCCGATTCCCCTCTCACTCGAATCGCTCGCCAAATCGAGTTCATCGCGGAGTGCGACAAGCTGAAAGAAATTTTCCGCCAGACGATTAACACCCAGAGCCGCCGGGCCGAAAACGACGCTGAGCATTCGTGGCATCTCTGCCTCTGCGTCATCGTCCTCGCCGAGCACGCCAACGCCCGCGACCTCGACGTGCTCCGCGTCCTGAAAATGCTCATCGTCCACGATCTCGTAGAGATCGATGCGGGTGACACCTTCGCCTACGACACCGCCGCGATGGCCGGCCAGCATGACCGCGAGGTCATCGCCGCCGAGCGCATCTTCGGCCTGCTGCCACCGGATCAGGCCCGCGACTTCCGCGCGCTCTGGGACGAGTTCGAAGCGAAGCAAACGGCGGAGGCAAAATTCGCCACCGCCGTCGATCGCTTCCAGCCGATGCTGCTCAACTGCCGCACGCAGGGTGCAGCGTGGAACCGCCACGGCGTCACCCACGACCGCGTCGTCGCCCGCAACCACCGCATCGCCGAAGGCTCCGCCGAACTCTGGCGCTACGTGGAGGCGATGCTCCAAACAATGGTCGATGCCGGGCAATTGGCGCCAGCGCCGAAAGCCTCGCCGATTGTTCGGCCCGTGTCTTCATGAGGGCGACCCTCGTGCGAATGCTCTACCCTTTGGCAGTGCTTTTGTTTGGCGCGCTGCTGGTAGTGACGAAAAGCGGCTCGTGGGGCGCGCTGTCTCCCGCGGTGGAAGGGCCGCTCGTCGTCGTTATCGGTTTCCTGCTCTGCTTGTCCGGCGTTTGGGGCCTCATCGCAACGTTGCGTGAGATCCGGACGGAACGAAATCGCGGACGCTTAAGTTCACCAAGCAAGCGGACGTCTGATTAGAGCCCAAAAATCGAACGCGAAATCCTTGCCAGACTCGGACTGTCCATCCTCGTGCCGCGCACCGCTTGCTCGCGCCACCCGTCTTGCCCGCCACACACCCCATCATGCCCCATTCCTTTCGTCTTCTCGCCCTCTTCGCCGCCCTCGCGCTTCCCGCCTTCGCCGCTGACGAAGCCCTCGCCCCGCCACCCCGTGATTGGATCGATGCCAAGACCGGGCATCGGATCATCCGGCTTTCGCCCGACGAGGGCGGCGGCAGTCTTTATTTTCATCAGCACGCGTTCACGCCTGAGGGCGACAAGGTCATCCTGCGCACGCGTGCCGGGATTGCGGCCGTGGATATTTCGAAGCTCGGGACCGAGCCGGTGAAGCCCGAAGTCGTCCTCGCCAATGCCGCCCCGATTACGACGGCGTGGAAAACGCGCGAGGTCTATTACGTGGACCGCGCGAGCAATGCGCTGATGGCCGTGCATCTCGACACGAAGGCCACGCGCATCGTCGTGCAGCTCCCGTCGCAGGCCCGCGGCGCGCAGTTCGCGATCAATTGTGACGAGTCACTCCTCGTCGGCATCGGCCCCGATCCCGACGGCAAAACGATTCCGCGCACGCCCCCGCCGGGCGATCCGGGCAGCGGCGGCACGCTCGGGCCGCAGTGGGCCGCGGGCACGCCGAAGATGCTCTACACGGTCGATGTGAAGACCGGCGCGTTCAAGGTCCTCCACCGCGAAAACGACTGGACCAACCATCTCCAGTGCTCGCCCACCGACCCGCAGCAGATTCTGTTTTGCCACGAGGGGCCGTGGCATTGGGTGGATCGCACGTGGACGATTCGCGCCGACGGCGGCCCCGCACGCCTCCTCCACGAGCGCACGATGAACATGGAAATCGAGGGCCACGAATTTTTCAGCAAGGACGGCAAGATGGTCTGGTATGATTTGCAGACGCCGAAGAGCGGCGTGTTCTGGGTCGCCGGGGTGGACCTCGCGACCGGTCACCGCACGTGGTATAACCTAAAACGCGAGGAGTGGTCCGTGCACTACAGCGTCTCCTACGACGGCAAACTCTTCGCCGGCGACGGCGGCGGCCCCGGCAGCGTCGCGTCCAGCGAGCTGGACGGCACGCGGCTCCCCGGCGCCAACGGCCAGTGGATGTATCTCTTCCGTCCCATGATGGCCAAGGCCGCTTCGTTTCGCGACAAACGCGACCTGATCGACGTCGGCTATTTCAAGTCCGAGCAG
Source organism: Opitutaceae bacterium (assembly GCA_031411015.1). Taxonomy (GTDB): domain Bacteria; phylum Verrucomicrobiota; class Verrucomicrobiia; order Opitutales; family Opitutaceae; genus ER46. The sequence goes on from JANOAF010000583.1 coordinate 39,220, forward strand.
CTCGTCGACATGTCGAATCACAACTACAGCAAGGACGGCGGCGTGGAACCGAATCTGCATTTTACCAAAGACGCCAAGTGGCTGATCTTTAGCGGCAATTTCCACAGCCGGCTGCCCAACGGTCGCGGCCTCACCCACGCCTACGCCGTGGAACTCGAAGTCGGAAAAGAAAAACTAAACCATGCGTGCTCTACGTCGCCTCGCCTGGTTGCTCGCGGTCGTTCTCCCCCTGTCATGGGCCCGTGCCGACATTGAATTCGTCGGGGTGCTAGTCATGCAAGGTCGCTCGACCTTTGCCTTGCGTGACGATCCGGCCAAGCCGGCGACGTGGCGCGCACTCGGCGAGGATTTCGCCGGCTTTACGCTGGGGACATTCGATTCCACCAGCGACACGCTCACCCTCAAACGCGGCGAAAACACGCTGCGCTTGCAAATCAAGGAAGGGAAAATCACCGGCGTTCGCATCGAACTCGCCGGTGCGCTCACGCTCGGCGCCACAGAAAAATTTCACGTCACCCGCGCCACCTTGGTGCTCGATCAAGAGAACGTCTTTCCCCTGAGGGACGGCTTCATCTGGCGAATCACGCCCAGTGTCCTGCCCGATGGAAATTTGCGCTACGTGCTCGCCATTGATCGGACATTGCCGGACGGGAAGCTGGAGCGGATCAGCGCCCCGCGGATAACGGCGCTCCGCGGCCAGCCTTTCAGCCTGAAAGTCGGCGAGCTCGAATTCAGTTTCTCACCCACTTCGCCCTAACCCGGCTCCCTCCCCCGCATGTTCCTTTCCTCTCGTTGCTTTCTCTTGGCCGCATTTGCCGCCCTGCCTGTTCTCCGCGCCGCCGACTCGGCCGCCGAACTCCCCCGCGAATGGATTGATCCCGACACGGGGCATCGCGTCATCCGGCTCTCGCACGAAGCGGGCAGTTCGACGCTGTATTTCCACGACAATTCCTACTCTCCGCAGGGCGACAAACTGATCTTCAACAGCCCCAGCGGCACGGTCGCCGTCGACATCACAAAACTCGGGAGCGACTCACCGCAACCCGAGGTCGTGGTGCCCGGCGGACGCGGCAGCTACTTCG
>JANOAF010000584.1:0-5047 GCA_031411015.1 Opitutaceae bacterium
ATCTCGGGCCGCAGGGGATGGTGGTGCGCGCGGGAGTCGAGGAGGCGGCGCGACAGGTGAAGGCGGACGAGGCTGCCGCCACGAATCCCGCGCCGGCTCCGGTCACGGTCGTGCGCGCGCCGACGAACCAGCCGCCTGCGACCGCGGCCGGCGGACCGGGCGTTTCGGGCATCACCTACACGCCGCCGCCTGGCTGGTCGCGTGAAGAGGCCAACTGGGCGACGATCTTCCGCGCCACGCTCTTCGACGTGAACAACGACGGCTCGCGCGACATGCGGAGCGAGGGCCGGCATCAGGCTGCCATCTTCGTGATGCCCCCGCGTGCGATGACGGGCAACGCGCACGCGACCTTCGACGCGGTCTGGCGCGAGCAGTTCGCAGCCTTCGAGCTGGGCGACACGATCGTGCATTATCGCGCGCGGATATTGAGCGGGCTCGTGGTCCACTACATGGGCCGGTTCTTCGACCGGAAGGTGCGGAACGAGCGGTCGCTGAAGAACTACGCGGTGCTCTACCTCGTCGATCTGGGCGGCGGCCGGGTCCAGCCGATCACGGCGGTCGTCGAGCCGGTGAATCCGGGCGTCGGCATGGATTCGTTCAAGGAGTCGGCGGCGTTTAGCGCGCTCTGGCGGCCGCTCCTGGGTTTGATCGACTCCATCCAGCCGGCGGGCGGACGCGCGCCTTATCCGGCGGGCGGAATTTTCGCGGCGTCGGACATACTTGGCGATTGGGGCACGACCAGCAGCGCGTTCGGCGGGTTTTACGTGAACAGCATGACCGGCGCTAGCGCGGGCGTGGCGACCCATTCGTCCGGCGGCGCGTTCCGCCTCGGGGCGGACGGCACCTATGACTACTCGATCGCGTTCGCGACGACCAACCCGCAATTCGGGAATACCAGCGGCTCGGAAAAACACTCCGGCCGCTACCGGCTCGACGGCGACGTGGTGCTCATCGAACCCTCCAAACCCATTCCGTATAAGTTCACCCGCTGCGCCGTCGGCATCGGCACGCGGCAGACGCCGCAGGGCGTGAAGCGCATCCTCGTGGTCGTCAGTGCGACCAACGACGGCGTCTTCCGCGCGCCCCAGCTCATGCCCAACTGGGATTTTTACGAGGGCTCGATGACGTGGTATGTCGAAAAATGAGCGCCGCCATGAATCAGGCCGCAGCGACCGACGGCAGCCTTGGTCCGGCGTGCGTGGCGGCTCGCGTGGCGGCGTGAGCGCGCGGCGTAGTTCTCCCGCATCGATGCCTGCTCCTGCGCCAAAACCAAAGGGACTCTGGGTGCTGCGCATTCTCTTCGGCGCGGGCGCGCTGCTGGCCGGCCTCGGCGTCTGGCTGCTCACGACCGACTTTGCGGAGCGCGACGCGGCGCGAGTCGCGGAGCTGCCGCAGGTGGTGCCGGAGGAGTTCCAAGGCTTGGTGCTAGGAAAGAGCGTGCTGCTCGAGGGCCGGCTGGCGTCGCCCGAGCCGGCGGGCCCGCAGGGCTTCGTGGTATACCGCCGCGAGCAGTTCACCGGCGTCGAGCAATCCGGCGCGAGCCAGGGCCGGCAAAAATGGCTGCGCGTCGGGACGGTGACTCCGGCCATCGCCATCGAGTCCGGGTCCGCCTCGGTCGCGCTGAGCAACCGTGACTATGCGCTCAACCACGAGCCGCACGTGTGGCTGTCCGACGCGATTCCGCGCTACATCTCGGTCGTCGATGCGTCGGAACGGCTGCTCGGCTTCAAGGCCGGCGACCGCGTGACGCTGGCCGGCCGCGTGGTCGCGGGCATGGGCGAGCCTCGCGCCCCGCAGCGCATCGCGGCGACCGTGCTCTTCGGCGGCAGCGCCGCGGCCTACGTCGAGGCGGTGCGCGGCGGAGTGATGGCGGTCAAAATTGTGGGCACGGTTTTCCTCGGCTTGGGTGTGCTGCTGACGGCCGCGGGGCTCCTCTGGCTGCGCTCGGCCCGGCAGGACCGGGTGCGGGCCGGCGGCTGAATTTTCGACCTGCGTCGGGGCGAGGCGGCGCCCGTGCCGTCCCGGTAAAATTTCCGGATGCCACCGGCGGAAAAACGTGAGCGCGTCAGCGGCTGCGATTTCAATTTTGCGCCGACAGGGAATCACCGCGGTGCGCAAGGTGGCCCCGGAGCGGTGTGCGCGCTGCCGGTGGCCTTGGACGATGACGGCGAAATCGAGCCGGGGCGCGGCGCTACGATCTGCGCGTGACGGATGACTGGGCCGCCGCGCGATTTGGAGCATGGGTGGGAAGTTTTCCGATAACCGTTCGGCGGCGGCGGTGAGGTCCGGGAGTTTATGGGCAAGCGACCGCGCGAAGGGGAGGGCGCACCTACATTCCTGCTCATTCACCGAGCCGGGGAAGTGCTTGCGGGTCGGGTCGCGCGCTGCACTCTGCCCGCAATTCACTACGCTTCCCGTTTTTTATGCGCGCACTTTTCCGGTTGTGGTCGTTGCTAGGGCTGGCCGTCCTGTTGGAAACGTCCGGCCTCCACGCGGCCGATCGGCCGGAACTGACTCCGGCCGAGGCGGAGCTCGCCAAGAAATTCGCCGGCGTCGCGCAGTGGCAGGGGATCTGGGAAGTCTCGGTGGCGGGAGGTGCCTCGATTTCCACGGTAAGCGGCTATCAGCTCGAGAGCCGGTATGAAGCCACGGGGCACGGCAATTTTCTGCTGGAGCGTTCCTCCGATAACGACGAGGCCGCGCGTGGTGTTTTCACATGGCAGGGAAAGGGCGAGGCGCGGGGCGGCGGCGCGGGGACGTTTTCGGAACGGGACGGTCAAGGCCTCGGCGAGGAGTGGGCGCAGGAGTTTGGCGGCACCGTGGCGCAGGAACGGATCGAGTTGTCGCTCGGGCTCAAACAAAAATCCGTCGGCCTGCATCCGGGCGTGCAGCGTGAGGAGAACACGCCTTTGATGCGCCGCTCCGGTCGCATGGTCTCGGCGCAAAGCGGCGGTGGCACCAAGACTTCGCCCATCGAGACGAACTTCCGGGCTCCGATCGACACGTGGTATCTGGGATCGGGTGACGCCGACGCGGCGCGTCGCTGGCAAGTCGTGAGCAACGGGCCGGGAGTCCTCGCCTTCACCTACGAGGGACCCTCGGCGGGACGATCGCAGAAGTTTGCGGTCTCCGGGGCCGGCGTAACCCGCCGGAGCCGGGTGGTCCTGTTTCCCGTTTACGAAGACCTGGAGGTCGAAGTCACGATCGCGGACTACGCGGAGTGGCGGCCGCGCGGTTCGATCGCCGACCCAGCCAAGCCGGGCAACACCCTCGTGGCGCGGGCGGTCTTGAAAACCAAGAGCGGCACGACGAAGACGCTGCCCGCGGTGAAGGCGTTTCGCTTTCAGCTGATGGACACGACGCGCGAGCCGGGCGTGTGCCTGAACTGGCCGCTCGGCGCGAAGGATGAGGACTACGACCTGCGCCTCGCCGCCGCGAGCACCGGAGGCGACGTTTCCGACCGCGATCAAAAATTGACGATCAGCAGCGTGCCGACGGACCCCGCCGGGCAACCCTTCGGCGAGGCGACGGTCGAGTGCTTCGACTTCGGCGCGAAGGCGGAGCTGCGGGTGATCTGCGAACTCGAGGACGGTCGCGAGCTGATCGGGCTGATGAAAGACGAGGGTGGGGCGCAGGATTTTATCCGCCTGCCGAAAATGAAGGGGCCGGATTGGATCGCCGAGGTGTGGCGCAAGAAGAAGAAGGTCGAGACCCTCCCGGCCAATCACGATGAAGAGAAAGTCGAGGGCCAGAAGCACAACGGCGACGGCTTCACGCTCTACGAGGAATACCGCGGCTGGGCTGTGAACGGAAAGCACGTCGAGGGCGACCCAGAGAAGAAGGATTTTTTCGTGCTGAATCTGTTCGGGGCGAAGGCCGACGCGCAGAACGGCATCGATCTGTTCGAGGGCCTTTCGCAGCTCCGGGTGCATTCCAAACTGAAGCGCAGCGAAATGTCGCAGACGGCGCGTTTGATGAATGGCAACCACCGCGACGCGCCGCATCGGGTGGATCAGCACGGCGTGTGGGTGAAGACATTCACGCGGGCCGGGCTGGGCGACAACGGGGCTGACACGCCGATGACGAAGGCGGGCGTGGCCGGGCGGCCGGGAATCACTAAAGGTGTGGGCATTCTCGCGCGCGGGGATGCGGGGAGTGTTTTCAACAAACCCTACAATCTTCCGGCGAGAGATGTGATTATGGCCTATGATCGCGCGATTGCGCACGAACTGCTGCACAGCGTCGGAGTGGAGCATCACGGCGTTGGGGATTACGGCTCGGATCTTTACTTCGTTCCGCCAAACCACCGGAACAACATGCTTGGAAAGCCTTATTTCAGTTCGTCCATTTTGGGCGGCCAGCCCGTGTCAGTGCTCACGGAGGCCGGCCATGACTTCGCGGCGAAGGAATACGTGCGCTTCGCCGAGATGCTAAATTACCTGAGAACCGTCCTCGGCGATCAGCTCCTCACGGAAGCGCGCGCTTTCGTGGTGCCCGGCAGGAATCACCCGGCGTTTGCGGACACGCCGGAAAACAAGGCCGAAGCCGACCTGGTGGATCTCGCGGCCGCCTATTCCATGCTGACCGGGCGGGTGGGGGTTCTGCACGGCGAGCACTCCGGTAACCAGGACTGCGTGATGCGCTACTACTTCGCGAAATTCTATGAGGCCATGGGCAGCAAGAATACTCGCTATCTGGTGACGCCGGACACCGAGCGCATCGGCATCGACGTCTGCCACTCGGGCGCCGGCACGGGTATCAACGCGCCGGGCCACAAACCGCAATCTCGCTATGGCAACGCGGCGGGTGGGGAAGGCGACTGCTTCAGCCAAATCTGCCCGAACGACGCGATCCCGCCGCGCAAAGTGAAAAAATGAAAACTGCGATATTGTGGCTGCGTTTGTGAAAATGCAGGTAAGCAATAAAAAAGCCATAAAAATAAAAAGCCAGGTCGTAGCAACTTCAATTATTTGTTTCAAATATAAAGAACAGCTGCATAAAGTGTATATAACTGTGGATGAATTGTGTTTTTTTGATCTCAATCAGG
>JANOAF010000585.1:0-6535 GCA_031411015.1 Opitutaceae bacterium
GTGCGCCTTGAAGACCTCAAGGACGCGGTCGAAGTCGGCCTGCTTCTTGAGCTTGAAACGGCAGGTGCCGAGGGCGGCGCCCGGCGTGTGCTTGAGCGCGCGGATCTGCTGCTGCGACTCGGAAGCGAGGTCGATCAGGTCCTCCTGCAAAATGCCGAGCACGCCGTTCAGCGTGCCGTAAATCTCCTCGATGCATTCATGGTTCAGCGCCTCGCCGATGATGCCTGCGACGCTGGCGTTGATGACGGAGGTGGGGCCGCCGGACTGGCCCACCAAGACATTTCCTACGAGTTCAGCCATGACAGTGTGTGGTTTGTAAGAGGGAGAGAAGAGAACGTGAACGGTGAACAAAGCGCGCCGCGCGCGGACGTGGCAAACTCAATTTTCTCTTGGTTGTGGGCGGGCGCGTCCCGGTGCCCGCAGGTTCAATGCTGATGCGGCGGGCGAAATGCGGGCACGGGGACGTGCCCGCCCACCTCGGCGCGTGCACGACACGCGCCCTTCGGTCGAACTATAGCAAACGCCCCGGCCGGTAGTCCGCCGCGCCCTTGTGCGTCTTGGCGAGTGGCTTCACTTCCGCGAGGAAGGCATCGACTTGATGGGCCGCCGCGCCGACGAACCGCGCATTTTCCGAGAGGATCGCCTGCAACGCCTTCTTCCCGAGCCCGATCCTGCGGTCGGCTGCGAGGCGCGCCAAGAGATCGGTGTCGCCCTCGCCGGTGCGGAGCGCTTTCGCGGCGGCGAGCGCGTGCTGCTTGATCGCCTCGTGCGCGGTTTCGCGGCCGGCGCCGCGTTTCACGGCTTCCATCAAAATCGTCGTGGTCGCGAGGAAAGGGAGGTTGCGCTCGTTCTCGGCGGCGACGGCGGCGGGGAAAACCTCCATTTGCCGCAGCACCGTCAGGTAGGTTTCAAGGGCGCCATCGATCGCGAAGAACGCATCGGGCAGGGCCACGCGGCGCACGACTGAGCAGGAGACGTCGCCCTCGTTCCACTGGTGGCCGGCGAGCGCGCCCGTCATCGCCACGTAGCCGCCGATAATCGTGGAGAAGCCGCAGATGCGCTCGCAGTTTCGCGCGTTGACCTTGTGCGGCATCGCGGAGGAGCCGACCTGACCGTCCTGAAATCCTTCCGTGAGCAGGCCCGCGCCGGCCATGAGCCGCAGCGTCGTCGCGCAACTCGCCGCCGCGGCTCCCAGCTGGTGGAGTGCGGTCACGACCTCGAAATCCAGAGTGCGTGGGTAAACCTGTCCGACCGCGCCGAGCGACGCGTGAAACCCGAGGTGCTTCAGCACGCGCTTTTCCAGCTGATCGACCTTGGCGAAATCGCCGCCGAGCAGCGTGAGCTGGTCGAGTTGCGTGCCGACCGCGCCCTTGAGTCCGCGCACCGGGTAGCGCGCGAGCAGCTCGTCGATGCGCATCGCCGCGCAAAGTAGCTCCTGCCCAAACATCGCGAGCCGTTTGCCGAGCGTGGTCGGCTGCGCGGGGACGTTGTGCGTGCGCCCCGTGATCATCAGATCGCGGTGGGCCTCGGCCTGCCGGGCTAGCGCGAGCAGCGCGGCCGTCGCCTTGAAATGCACGAGCTTCAGCGCGCGGAAAATCTGCAACTGCTCGACGTTTTCCGTGAGGTCGCGGCTCGTGAGCCCGAGGTGGATGAACTGCCGCTTGGCGAGGTCGGAGAACTCCTCGATCCGCGCCTTCACGTCGTGGAGCGTCACGCGCTCGCGCTTTGCGATCGCGTCGAGATCGATCTGACCCTTCACCTTTTCGTAGTCCTTAATCGCCTCCGCCGGAATCGGCACGCCGAGATCGCGCTGCCCCTTCATCACCGCGATCCAGAAATCGCGCTCGAGCGCGACGCGCCCATGCTGCGACCAGATGTCCTTCATCGCAGACGAGGCGTAGCGCTCGGCGAGGACATTGGGGATGGGCGCGGAATTGGCGGAGGCGGGCGTTTCGTTCACGGCAAAGGGCATCGGTTAAGCGCCTCGCGCCGGCGATGGCGAACGGAAAAGCGCGCGCTCTCGATCGGCGGCCAACGTTGCGGGATTTTTCGCGTGTAGCCGCGATCCCGCTTTCCGCATTCGGTTAACCGGTGACGCTGCGACCGAGCTTCAGCGAAAATGTCGTAGCACTCATGGCAACGAACCTTTCCCGCCATTCAGGCGGCAATATCGACAACGTCTCCGCATCGGTGAAAACGCTGTCTTTGTTCGAGGCAGATCGGGGCAGGGTGTTGGCTCGGTCTCTGGCCTTGCCGACAACTTGAAACCGGAACGCCGTTGGTGGGCCAAAAACTGCGCCTGCCAGTTCGGCCGCGGCAAAATTTAGCCTCAAGCAATAATCCAATCCGACTACAGCTGCCTTTTTTTGGATAATTTCCGTCACGGCCGCGCAGGCCGAAGTCATAATTGTCTCTCTCTCGCTGGGCGGCCAATATGCCAGCACGCAATCGCCCACGAACTGCTCAACCTTGCCACCGTGGGCTTCGATGATCGCGGTCTGATATCCCACGATCTTGCCCAGTGATTCTATGAGTTGTTGAGCTGGCAGTTGCCCTGAAGGGCAGTGGACGGAATGAACCTCCGAAGTCAGAAAGACGCCGAATCCGGAGAATAGGATGGGATTGGGTGGGTTGGGCTCTTTGCCAGCCACTAATTTGAGCGAACCGCTCATGTTTGTCGTCAGTCACGCATCCTCACGCCGCGAGGCATCGCACCGCGACCTCGCGTAAAACTTCCTCCTGCTCGTCGGGCCGGCGGATGATTTCCTCGAAGGCGGTGATGAACTCCTGCTGGTTGTCGATCAGGCGGCGCAGGGTGGGGAGCTTCGCGCTGCCGGCGAGCTTGCCGAGATACCACGGGTTTTGCGTGAAGAGGTTGAACGAACTTTTCTCGGTCGCGCCGATGAACTTCGCGGAGTGCGCGGCCTGCGCCTTGGGAAAACCGTCGAGGCCGCGCGGGCCAATGCGGACATCGCCGGCATCGACGAGGGCGCGCACTTGGAGGAGGATGCGGTTGCGGTTTTGCAGGGCGCTGATCACGGGGCGTGCGTCGCCACCACTGAAAAAGTGCCGGTGCAGCGCGGCGAGCGTCCACGGGAGATTACCGCTGAAAAATGCCTCCGCCGCCTCGAAGAAATCGCCCTCGGCCACGTTCGGCGTCAGCTCGGCCACGTGCGCCTCCTCGATGACGGCACCGCCCGCCGCCGGCGCGGCGGGGTCGTCGACGTAGGTCGCGAGCTTCCGCGTTTCCTCGACGATGAGGCGGGTGTTGGCCCCGACCTTGGCGAGCATCAGCTCGACGGCTCCGGGGGCGAAGCGGGCACCGAGCGACTTGGCCTCGGCGAGCGCGACGCCGACGAGCGCCTCGCCGGCGTTATCGCTGTCACCGCCGACGAGCGAAAAGTCGGCGTTTTTCTCAGCCCACTTGGGAAACGACCGCCGCCGATCGACGGGTGCGGCGGTGAGGAGGACGGCCGTCTCCGCCGGGTTCACGCTTTCGAGGATCTGCTGGAGATCCTCGACGAGCTTGAGCGTGCTCTCAGCGCGGCCGGTCACGGTGTCGGCGAGGAAGTTTATGTCCTTGAGCCACACGGCGCGCCGCCCGCCGAACATCGAGATCGTCTGCACGGCGTCGCGGAAGCGGTTTACGGCGCTCTCCACTTCGCCGACGTTGGCGGCGAAACCGTTGATCGTTTCGCGGGCAAACTCATCGGTGATTTCGGCGGCGAGCGCCTCGAAACGCTCCTTACCAAGACGGCCGACGAGGAAGTCGTCCGCGCCGCAGATGAACGTGAAATTTTTTGCCGCCGCCATGGCTGGGCACATTGGCGGCGAACGGAGGGCGACTGCACGAAAAAAGTGGCGGCCGGTCCGCTCGCGGCTCAATCACGAGAGGCGTTTGAACGGTAGCCGGCTGGCGGCGTCCACCTCCTGCGCTCCGCCCCCTCCCTCATGCTTCCATCCTCTCGCTCTCGCTTTCACCGCGTGCTGGCCCGGCGGCACGGCGCGGTCTGGTTGTTCGTCGCGCTGTTTCTGGCCGTCTCCGGCCTTACGCGCGCGCTGTTGCTCGTGAAGTCCGCGGCTTCGGTGTCGTTCGATCTGAGCGTGGTGGCGGCGTTTGCCGTCGGCGTTCTCTTCGATTTGGGGGCGGCCATCCTGTTTGCGGCACCATTGGTCGTGCTGCTGGTGGCGTTACCGGCGAATTTCTTTCAGCGCGTTTGGGCGCGCGGGTTGGCTGCCGCGGGATTTTTCGCCGCCATGGCCCTGCTTATCTTCGGGGCGGTGTCGGAATGGCTCTTCTGGGATGAGTTCAGCGTGCGGTTCAACTTCATCGCGGTGGACTACCTCGTCTACACGAAGGAGGTCATCGGCAACATCCGCGAGAGCTACCCGATGCCGTTGATTTTCGGAGGTATTCTCGGGGGCACGGCGGTGGTCGCGTGGCTCGGATGGCGCGCGGGGCTTCTGCAGGTTTGGTTCGCCGCGGAACCGGAGCCGCTGCGGCGACGCCTGCTGGCGGGCGGCGCGTGGCTGGCCGCCGCGACGGCGGTGGGCGTCGTCCTCGATGCCGAGCAGATTCCCGGCTTCGCCAACAACTACAACCGCGAGCTCGCGAAGAACGGCGTGTGGTCGCTCTTCGCGGCGTTTCGCAACAACGAGCTCGATTACGATCAGTTTTATCCGACGTTGCCGGTGGACGACGCGTTCAAGCGCCTCCATGCAAGCCTGGCGGCCGATCGCAGCGAGCTGATCGTGCCGGGTGGGCGCGACACGCTGCGGTTGGTCCGTAGCGATGGCGTCGAGCAGCGGCCCAACGTCATCCAGATCACGGTCGAGAGCCTGAGCGCGGATTTCCTCAGCATTTTCAATCGCGCGTCGGGCCTGATGCCGAATCTCGAGCAGATCGCGCGCAAGAGCCTCGTCTTCGATCGGTTTTATGCCACGGGCACGCGCACGGACCGTGGGATGGAAGCGCTCACGCTCGCGGTGCCACCGACGCCCGGACGTTCGCTTGTGAAGCGGCCGCGCAACGAAAACCTCTTCACGTTGGGTTCGGTGTTCCGCAGCCGCGGCTACGACACGGCGTTCATCTACGGAGGCTACGGCTACTTCGACAACATGAACTATTTTTTCGGCAACAACGGCTATCGGGTGGTCGACCGTGCGTCGGTGGCCAGCAGTGACATCACGTTTGCCAACGCCTGGGGCGCCTGTGACGAGGACCTCTACCGGTGGGCGATGCGCGAGGCGGATGCGATGCACGCGGCGGGAAAAAAATTCCACCATTTCGTGATGACGACCTCGAACCACCGGCCCTTCACCTATCCCGAGGGCCGGATTGATTTGCCGACGAAAATCTCCGGCCGGGCCGGCGCCGTGAAATACACCGACTACGCGATCGGGAAATTCCTGCGCGATGCCGAATCGAAGCCGTGGTTCAAGGACACCGTCTTCGTGATCGTCGCCGATCATTGCGCGTCGGTCGCGGGCAAGACCGCGCTGCCGGTCGAGAACTACCACATCCCGCTGATCATTTTTTCGCCCGGGGGCCACATCGCGCCGGGGCACGTGCCGCAGGTGATGAGTCAGGTGGACTACGCGCCGACCCTGCTCGGGCTGCTCAATTGGAGTTACGCGAGCCGGTTCTACGGCTGGGATGTGCGCAACGCCACCGGCGGCCGACGCGCGCTCATCGGCAACTACCAAAAACTCGGGCTCTACGAACCGGGCATGCTCAGCGTGTTGATGCCCGTGCGGCGGGTGGCGGAATTTGACTGTGCGGACGGCACCTTTGTGCTGAAAGAGCGCCCCGCCCTCCGCACCGATGAGACCATCGCATATTATCAGACCGCCAGTTATCTCTACCGCAACCGCCTCTACAGCGCCCTCACGCCCGCTGAGCAAGCCGCGTATGCCAAGCGCTTGGAGCAAGGCCGGCCGTCCCACAAATCTGCGGAATGAGCCGCACGCCTGATCCCGGGGCGGCTCGACCGGCGGCGTCATGGGCGCGGGACCTTGTCCTGCTCACGCTGGCGTTTGGCGCCCTTTATTTTTTCCGGCTCGGCGGCTATCCGCTGTCGAATCCGGACGAGGGGCGCTACGCCGAGATTCCGCGCGAGATGATCGCGACCGGCGACTGGATCACGCCGCGACTGAACGGCGTGAACTATTTCGAGAAGCCGCCGCTCGTTTACTGGGCCACGGCGGTGATGGAGAAAATTTTCGGCTATAACGAGTGGTCGGTCCGCGCCGTGCCGGTGTTGTTTGCCCTGTGGGGCGTGCTGGTGACTTACGCGGCGGGCAGGCGGCTGCACAGGCGCGAGGCGGGCCTGCTCGCCGCCATCGTGCTGGGCACCTCGCTGCTTTGGTTCGCGATCGGGCACATTCCGCTGCTCGACATGGCGGTGTCGGTGCTGATGGCCCAGGCGTTGTTTGCCTTTCTCCTCGGGGTGCGTGAGCCGGCGGGCACGACGCGGCGCGGCTTCTTCTACGGGCTCTATGCGAGCATGGCGCTCGCCACGCTCGCGAAGGGCCT
>JANOAF010000586.1:0-22196 GCA_031411015.1 Opitutaceae bacterium
CCTCACCCCGCGGATTTCAGGTGACGAACGCGACATCCCGCGGGGTGAGGGCACCCCGCCTACACGGACCAGACCACCTCGTTTCCGGCATGGACATGGCCGAGGCCAAGTGTTTTCGTCTCCGATTCTAAAGCCCAATCCCTCGCGCCATGCCCACGCCCGCCACTCCCTCCGCCCAGAAACCCGCCGGTGACGATCGTAATCTCGTCGCCGTCGACGCGACGACCGCGCTCACCTTTGAGGACAAGGTAAACCTGTTTTGGAAAAACAACCGCACGGTGGTGATCGCCGTCTGTGTGCTCGTCGTGGTGGGCATTTTGGGCAAGGGCCTGATGGACCGGCTCGCGGCGCAGAAGGAATTGGACGTGGAGAAGGCCTACGCGGCGGCGACGACCTCGGAACAATTGAAGGCTTTCAGCGCGGCGCATGACGGGCACTCCCTCGCGGGCATCGCCCAGCTGCGCCTCGCCGATGAGGCCTACACCGCCGGCAAATCAGCCGATGCGATCTCGGGCTACGATAAGGCGGCGGGAGTTTTGAAAACCGGGCCGCTCGCGGTGCGCGCCAAGATGGGCCGCGCCCTGGCCAAGGTGCAGGCGGGAAAAAATCCCGAAGCCATCGCCGACCTGAAGCTCCTCGCGGACGATGCGACGCAGTTCAAGGCCGTGCGCGCCGAGGCCTCCTACCATCTCGCGAGTCTCGCGGTGGAGTCGGGCAATTCGGCCGATGCGCAAAAATTTATCGACCAAATCACCGCGATCGAGCCGATGGGCACGTGGATGCAACGGGCGTTTGCCCTGCGCGCGATGTTACCCCCGCCGCCGCCCGCACCCGCGGCTGCGGCTACTCCGGTGACCGACAAGAAGGACGAGGCGGCGACGTCCGGCCTGAAGTTGGAATTGCCGGTCAAGAAGTGAGGCGGCCGGTGGCCCAGGCAGTGTTTTTGACTTCTGCCGAGGTAGGCCAGCGCGCTGGCGCGCGCTCCGAAACGCGCCCGCCCGCGGGCTGAACGACGGAATATGGATTCGTTTGGAGCGGCATTTCAAAAAACATCCCAGCACGTCTTTCTTGGAGGTGCCCCGGTGCGCTAACGCTGTAGCGGCGCGGGCGAGACACGCGCTCTGTGGGATAATGGTGCACGAAAGGTCGCGTTGATCGCAGCCGCCACCTCACGGCGCAGCTTCGTAGATTTCCAAGAGCGCGATTCCGGTCGTGTTGGCGGGAGGAGTGTTGGCCGGAGCGTTGACCTGCACCGTGTAGGCGCCGGGCTCAAGGAAGATGAGGATGGCGGCATCAGCGCTGGCGGCCCCGAGGGCAAAGGCGCCGACGCGCACAGCCGTGTCGCGGATCGCCGCGGCGTCGGGATCGCGGAACCAGTCGTCGTTGGTTTTCACGGCGGTCGTGCCACCGAAAAGAGTTAGTTCGGGATTGGGCAGCACCCCCGCGACGCCAAAGACGGGCGTGCCGAGGGTCGGGCCAACCCCGCGGAGCAACACCCGCTGGGGCCCGATCCCATTGATCACAAAGCCGGCAATGAATGGCGCGGCGGGCGTCACGAGGCCACGAGCGGAGACGTTGATGAGACGGCGAGCGCCGACGACCTCGGCGGTTTCCAAAACCTCATAGACCTCGGCCAGCGTTACGCCAGTGCCGCCGCCGATGGTCGCAGTGTAAGCCCCGGACGCGAGCGTGGTGAGGAGGGCGGCGTCACCGCTGCCGGCGCGGAAGGGAAACGCCCCGGCGCGAGTCGTGGCCGCGGTGAGCGCGGGGGTGTTGGCCGCGGGCACGCCCCAATCGTCGTTTTGCGCGATGGCGGTGTTGCCGCGCAGGAGCTGGAGCACGGGATCAACGAGGGCGTTTGGGACGTTGAACGGCGCGGGGGCGAGCGCCGGACCGGCGGCGCGGACGAGCACTAGTTTCGCGGTGGTGCCGGTGATGACAAAGCCCGCGATTAACGGGGTGGCCGGCGCGGTGACGCTGCGCACCGAGAGGTTAATCAAGCGCTCGGTGCCGGCGCGGGTATCGGCCACGCCGAGAAGATTGGTCGTGGCGCCCAGATTTGGGCGCAAAATGCCGGCGACTCCGCCGGAGGCGAATACGAGATCGAGGGCGGATTGCGCGGCGGTGGTGGCGAGCAGGCGACCGGCGGCAGTGACGGTGGCGCGCGCGGCGTCGGGCGCGCCGGCGCCCGAGGTGAGCAGCATGGCCTGACCATCGGCGGCGACGATGGCGAAAGCGCGTCCGGTCGCGCTGCCGATGAGGCCTAGCTGGTAATAGCCGGCATTGTCTAACGAAGTGCCCGTGCGGGCGGCGCGCGTCGCGGAAAACGTGACCCCGAGTTCGATGATGCTGCCGGTGACGCTGCCGGTCTCGTCATTCAGTGTGCCGCGGAGCGTGACCGATTGGGGCGTCGCAGCGAGCGTAGGAAGGGAGAGCGAGAAGTTACCGCCCAAGTCGACGCGAAGATTGAGCGCAGCGACGGCGGTTTGTCGGCCGGGAATGTGGCCGATAAAAACGGCGGTGCGGTCAGGGCGAACGAAGAGCGCGAAGTTTCCCGTGCTATCCGAGAACTGATCGAAATAGGCCCCGCTGAAGTCGCGTGAGTTTACCGTGAGCGTGGCCACGGCGCTGGCCACTGAGCCGAGGGTGTTGCTGGCGACGACGTCGAAGCGGCCGGCATCGGTAGGGAACGCGCTGGCGAGGGTGAAGGTGTTTCGCGTCGCGCCGGGAATGGCCGTGCCATTTTTCCGCCATTGGTAGGTCGGCGCGGGCGTGGCGGTCACGGCGACGGTGAAGGTTACGCTGTCGCCGGCGGAAACCGTGCGACTGGCCGGCGCAGCGTTGATGATGGGTGCGCTGCGCACCGTGAGCGTGGCGGAGGCGCTGGCGGTGCCAGCGAGATTGGTCGCGGTTATCGTGTAGCGGCCGGTGTCGGCGAGCGTGGCGGTTGCGAACCTGAGGGCAGACGCGGTCGCACCGGCGAGATCGATGCCGTTTTTCTGCCATTGGTAGGCCGGCGCGGGCGTGCCGATGGCCGCGGCCTGCAACGTCACGGCCGCACCGGCGTTGACGGTCTGATCGAGCGGCGGGCTGGTGATGAACGGCGACAATGCGCCGACCACGAAGGTAAACGTCCGCTCGACCGGATCGGCGGCGGCGTAGAAATCGTTGCCGGCTTGCGCGGCCCGCACCACGACGTTGCCCCCCAAACCGACAATGCTGGTGCCGTTGAGCGTGGCCGATCCGGAGATCAAGGTGAGCGCGACGGGCAAGGTGGAGCTGGCGGTGGCAGCCAATGTGAGGCCCGAACCGGCCACGGTCGTCGTAACCGTCGGCATAAACGTAATTGATTGCGGGCGCTTCGAAACCAGCACCGACCCGGAGAAAGACGTCACCGTGCCAAACGAGTTGGTCGCGACGACATTGTAGAGCGCCGTGTCGGTCAGCTGCGTGGCGGCGAGAGTGAACGTGGGGTTAACGGCCCCGGGAATGGGTGAACTGTCCTTCTGCCATTGTAGCGTCACTGGAGCCGAACCTTCGGCGGTCACACTCAGCGTGACCGCTTCGCCCACGAAGGCCGATACGCTGGCCGGATGCGCGGTGAACGAAGGAGGCTGGTTTTGCCCGAGCGCGACAACTTGGAGAGCAAGAAAACTGCAGAGCGCGAGTAGACCGAAACGCATGGGGCGGATCAAGCAAGGCACCGACCCGATGTCCATGCCGTCGTTGTGGGAATCAACGCCCGGCGGGTCGTGGTCGGGGCGACAGGATTCGAACCTGCGACCTCCTGGTCCCAAACCAGGCGCTCTACCAGGCTAAGCTACACCCCGGACGACGAACGCGGAACCGTTGGCCTTGGCGAGGCAGAGTCAATGACCGTCTCGTTCTAAAAAACGTCCGAGGCAGGCTCCGGATTTTTTTGCGCGGAACGCGGAGGTGAACACGGGCGCAAATCAGGTTTTGAGCGACCGGCCGGTTTGAGGACATGGGCGGGACGCCCTTGCGACGCGGCCCGGGCGTCCCGGCGGTGAGTTTGAGCGGATGCGCAAAACCTGATTTTCGCCCGGTGAGCACGTTGTGGACAATCTCTTCTTGCATCGCCTACCAAACCGTTTTCTTCTGCCGACTTCTTCATCCCTCCATGGACACTATTTCTCGCGAAAACAACAGCATGCTTCCGGTCGGCGCCATTATCGTTGGCGTGATCGCCCTTTTGCTCGGCGGTTACGCCGCCATCACCCTGTCAAAGGTGAACACCCGGCTCGCCGACCATGACAACAAGCTGGCGCGCGTTGAAGCGGTGGAAGCAGCAGCGAATTCCGCGTCCGCCGCCGCGGACCGGACGACCAAGGATGTGCAGGCGCTCCGCCAGCAGACCCAAAGCGGCTTCAACGAAATCAGCGAGGCGATCCGGAATCTGGTTACGACCGTGACCAAGATCGAGGAGTCGGCGAAGAAGCCGGTCGTCGCGGCGAAGGACGGCAAGAAGGGTGGCGAGGCCGCCGTGGCCGGTCCGAACGAATACATCGTCAAGTCCGGCGATGGTGGCACGAAGATCGCCAGCGCCAATGGCGTAGCGCTCAAGGATCTGCAGGCGGTTAATCCCGGGGTGGATTGGACCAAGCTCAAGGTTGGCCAAAAGCTCAAGCTGCCGGCGAAGAAGTAATTTCTCCGCAGAAAATTTTCAAAGTGCCTCTCGCGCCTCGGGCCGGGAGGCATTTTTATTTTACCATGCAAACGCCGAATACCGGTCCCGCGCGCTGGGAAAAACTTGGACAGGACACGAAACTGAAGACCCGCGTCTTCGATGTGCTCGGTGCCCGCTACCGGCATCCGGGCCGCGGCACGGAGCGTGACTTCGTCGTCATGCAGGCGCCCGATTGGGTGAACGTCGTCGCCCTCACGCCCGACGACCACCTCGTGCTCGTGAAACAGTTTCGCTATGGCATCGACGGCTTCTCGTTGGAAATTCCCGGTGGGGTGATCGACCACGCGGGCGAAGACCCGGTGACGGCCGGTCTGCGCGAACTCCGTGAGGAAACGGGGTTCTCCGGCGGGTCCGCGAAATTGATCGGCACGGTGCGGCCTAATCCAGCGATTCAGTCGAACCGCTGTCATTTCGTCTTGGTCGAGGCTGCCGTGCGTGCGCACGCCACTGAGTGGGACACCGACGAGGAGATTGCGGTGATGACGAAACCGGTCGAGGAGGTCTTGGCGCTCGCGCACTCGGGCGAGATTTTTCACGCGCTCGTGCTGAATGCGCTAATGCTTTTCGAGCCGCATTGGCGCGCGCGGCGGAAGTTGTAGGGCGCGTGTCTTGCACGCGCCGTCTTGAGTGGTCGCACCACGGCGTCTGCAAGACAGACGCCCTACGCGGTGATGTGAGCCGCGTTTGACTTCGCCCGCCCTCGGTATTCCCTGCGATTCCTCTGATGCCCGTGCCTCTCTTCGCTAACCCACCCGAATCCGTCGGCAATGCGCCGCGTGAAGTCGTGCCTGGCGCGCTGGAGCGGGAGGTGCGCAAGATCTACGCGCGGAGCCCACTCTACGGCACGCGTTTCCCTCTGCACGCCGAGCCGTTGCAGTGGTCGTGTTTCGCCGAGATTCCGGCGCTGACCAAAAAGGAAATCGTCGAGCGTGGCCATCAGGCCTTTTTCGCCGACTACGCGGTGATCGAGCGCGGGCTGGCGGAGAAAAAATTCGAATACGAGAGCACCGGTGGCACCACGCAGGCGCCGATGACCGTGATTATGGAGGAGGGCTGGTGGAACGCGCAGACCGCGCGTGCCTACCGCGCGTCGCCCATCCTGCGCGAGTTTGCCGACCGGCCCTATCGCAAGTGCGTGCTCGCCCCGGTGGGATGTTCGAGCAACCTCTGTCCCTACGAGGACCACCCGTTTCCGCACCGCTACTTCGACGGCGTCGTCTACCTGAATCTCTCAAGCGATCCCTTCGCGTTTCCCGAGGGTGAATGGGACCGCATCGTGCGTGAGTTGCAGGCGACCAAGCCCGAGGTGATCGAGGGCGAACCGGTTTATCTTTCTCTCCTCGCCCGAGCGGCGAAGAAACGCGGCGTGACCGTGCCCAGCGTGCGGGCGGTGATTTTGACGTATGGCAAGGCCAGCACTCAGCACGGTAAGCGGATCGCCGAAGTGTTTCCCGCGGCCCAAGTCGATCTCTACGGCTCGACCGAGGCCGGTTACCTCTTCGTGGGCGCAGCGTTCAAGGACAACTCGCAGGTGATTGATGCGAACGCCTTCATCGAACTCGTGCCGTGGCGGACGGAGCTGAAGGACGTGTTTCAAATCTACGTGACCACGCGCGATCGCGAGGCGATGCCCTTGCTGCGCTATCACACGGGCGACATCGTGCAGAGATTTCCGACGGGCTTCCGGTTGCTCGGCCGCGAGGGTAGCCTCTACTTCCGCGCTGATGGCTCGCTGGTCTCGCCCACCGACATCGATGCTGTCCTGCCGGCGAGCTTTGCGTGCTGGCATTACTCGCTGGTGGAGACGGGGGAGACGCGCTGGGATTTCCACTATGTCGCCGACGACACGGCGGATCATGCGACGGTGGAAGCGGCGCTCGCGCAACTGCTCGGTGGCGGCGCGCGGGTGAATGCGTTTCGGCGCAAGTTCATCGCGCCAGCGGCCAGCGGGAAATTTGCCCTGCTGAAGCCCTGGGCGAAGTAGGGTGGGGCGCGTTGGCCCAACTCGCCCGCCTTCTCAAAAAGGTAAGGCTCGCTAATTGTGCGTGCCATGCGAGACGCGCCCCTTTACTTCGTCGAGACGGTCGGTGATTTTTTCGCCGCCTTGAGCTCCACTCCCCACAGCGATCTTTTGCGATGAATCTCGTCGGCTCCCTCTTTGGCTCCTCCATCGGTCGGAAAATCCTCATGGCCGTCACCGGCGTGATCCTGATCGGTTTCGTGATCGGGCACCTCGTGGGCAACCTCCAGATTTTCCAAGACCCCGATCACCTCAACGGCTACGCCCAATTCCTGCACAACCTCGGGCCGCTACTCTGGGTCGCGCGGATCGGTTTGATCGTCGCGGTCCTGATTCACATCTGGGCGGCGACCGTGCTCACCCTGGAGAACAACAAGGCGCGCGGTCCCGAGGGCTACGGCGTGAAAATCACGATCCGGGCCACGCTCGCCTCGCGCGCCATGCGGTGGACGGGCCTCGTGGTGCTCGCGTTTTTGTTCTACCACCTCGCGCATTTCACTTTTGGCGGCATCCAGACCGAGACCTTCAAAGATGCGCTGCCGCGCTACACGATGCAGCACGAATACCGCGTCGCCGGTTTCCCAGTCGTCGCGGCGGAAGCCAAGGTGCTCGACGTGCATTCGATGGTGATCCGCGGATTTCAGAGTCCGGTCATCGCCGTCTTCTACATCGTGGCGGTGGGCCTGCTGACGCTTCACCTGCTGCACGGTTTTGAGAGCATGTTCCAGACGCTGGGCTTGCGCAGCGAGAAGTGGTCCTGCTTTTTGCGCCGCGTCACGGTGGTGTTCTGCCTCGCCTACTTCCTCGGCAACCTCGCGATTCCCGGGGCCGTGCTTGCGGGCAAACTCCAGCCGCGCATGGCGAGTGCCGCGCCCGCTCCCGCTGCGCGCTGATCGTCTCTTAACTTTCAACCTTCACCTTTCAACTCGCGCGGCACGCGCACCCCATGGCTACGCTCGACTCCAAAACTCCCTCTGGTCCGCTCGCCGACAAGTGGCGCAAGCACAAGGTGGACATCAAGCTCGTCAACCCCGCCAACAAGCGGAAATACGAGGTGATTGTCGTCGGCGCTGGCCTCGCCGGCGCCTCGGCCGCGTCGTCGCTCGCCGACATGGGCTACAAGGTGAAGTGTTTCGTGTTTCACGACAGCCCGCGCCGCGCGCACTCGATTGCCGCGCAGGGCGGCATCAATGCGGCGAAGAATTACCAGAACGACGGCGATAGCGTATACCGCCTCTTCTACGACACGATCAAAGGCGGTGACTACCGCGCCCGTGAGGCCAACGTCCACCGTCTCGCCGAAGTCTCCGCCAACATCATCGACCAGTGCGTCGCGCAGGGCGTGCCGTTCGCGCGCGAATACGGCGGCCTCCTCGCAAACCGCTCCTTCGGCGGCGCCCAGGTCTCGCGCACGTTTTACGCGCGCGGCCAGACCGGCCAGCAGCTTCTCCTCGGCGCTTACTCCGCGCTCTCGCGCACCGTCGGTGCCGGCCTCGTCGAGCTGCATACCAACTCCGAGATGCTCGATCTCGTCGTCGTGGGCGGCCACGCCAAGGGCGTCATCATTCGCGATCTCATCACGGGCGAGATCACGCGGCACTCCGCCGATGCGGTCATTCTCGCGACCGGCGGTTATGGCAACGTGTTCAACCTTTCGACTTACGCGCGGCAGTCCAACGCCACCGCCATCTGGCGCGCCTACAAGCGCGGCGCGTGCATGGCAAATCCGTGTTACACGCAGATTCACCCGACGTGCATTCCGGTGAGCGGCGACTACCAGTCCAAGCTCACGCTCATGTCCGAGTCGCTGCGCAACGACGGCCGCATCTGGGCCCCGAAGAAAAAGGAAGACGCGCGCCGGGCTCCGGGCGACATCGCCGAGGCCGATCGCGACTATTTCCTCGAGCGCATTTACCCGAGCTTCGGTAACCTCTGTCCGCGCGACGTTGCCTCCCGCGCCGCCAAGCGCATGTGCGACGAAGGCCGCGGCGTGGGCGAGACCGGCCTCGGCGTTTACCTCGATTTCGCCGACGCGATCAAGCGCCTCGGTGAAAACGGCGTCCGTGAGCGTTACGGCAATCTCTTCGACATCTACCACGAGATTACCGCCGAGAGCGCCTACAAGGCGCCGATGCGCATCTACCCCGCCGTCCACTATACGATGGGCGGCCTCTGGGTGGACTATAACCTGATGTCGAACGTCCCTGGCCTCTTCGTGCTCGGTGAGGCGAACTTCTCCGACCACGGCGCCAATCGCCTCGGTGCGAGCGCACTCATGCAGGGCTTGGCCGACGGATATTTCGTCATTCCCTATACGGTGGGCGACTATCTTGCCGGCCAAAAACCGGGTTCACGTCCCGCCGCCGACTCAGCGGAGTTCAAAGCCGCGGCCGACAGCGTGAGCGCAATGTCGAAGCGTTTCCTCGACACGAAGGGCAAGCAACCGGTCAGTCATTTCCACAAACGCCTCGGCAAAATAATGTGGGACCACTGCGGCATGGCGCGCACCAAGGAAGGCCTCGAAGCCGCTCTGCAAAAACTCCCCGCGCTCCGCGAAGAGTTTCACGCCACGGTCAACGTCCCCGGCTCCGCTGCCACACTCAATCAATCGCTCGAACAGGCCGGCCGGGTCGCCGACTTCATCGAGCTCGGCGAACTCATGTGTCGCGACGCGCTCACGCGCGAGGAGAGCTGCGGCGGCCACTTCCGGGAGGAATACCAATACGCCGACGGCGAGTGCAAACGTGACGACGACAAGTTCGGTCACGTCGCCGCGTGGGAGTTCCAAGGCGTCGGCCACACACCGATCCGCAACGTCGAGCCGCTCAACTACGAGTTCGTGAAGATGAGCGTGCGGAATTATAAGTAAGCCCCTCTCTCGTGGCCGACCGGCGCAAGCCGGCGCCCCGAGGATATCCCAATTTGTGACATCCTCTGCCGACCACTCTGAACGGCCGACGCCGACGATCTCCGAGGTCATCCCGATCGAGCGGATCGACTCGCGGATTTTCTTGGTGCGCAGACAAAAAGTTCTTTTGGACAGGCATTTGGCCGAACTCTACGGGACCACGACTCGCCTCGTGAATCAGGCCGTCAGGCGTAATCTGGAGCGGTTCCCGGATGACTTCATGTTTGTCCTGACCCGCGAGGAAGTGGCGAGGATATCTCAATTTGAGACATCCTCGGGCCTCAAGTATTCGAAGAGCGTCTGGGTCTTCACCGAGCAAGGCGTCGCGATGCTTTCCGGCCTGCTCAATTCGCCCCGCGCCATCGCCGTCAACATCGAGATCATGCGCGCCTTCGTGCGCCTGCGGCAGTTGATCGCGACCAACGTCGACCTCGCGCGCAAGCTCGCGGCGCTCGAAAAGAAATACGACGCGCAATTCAAAATGGTCTTCGACGCCATCCGCGAACTCATGACGCCACCTGCGTCCACGGCGAAAAAAGAAATCGGCTTTCACACTCTGATCAAAACGAAGTCCGGTTCGCCTGCTCCCGCAAAGCCCGCCAATCGGAAACCCAAAATCTAAAAACCGAAAATTCCCATGGTTGCTTCCGCCAACTCCACCCAGCCCATCTCGATCACGCTCCGTGTCTGGCGTCAGGCCGGGCCGAAAACTCCGGGCCAGTTCGTCGACTACCAGTCGGCCAACCTGAACCCCAACATGTCGTTCCTCGAGATGCTCGATGTCGTGAACGACGAGCTCACCTTGAAAGGCGAGGAGCCGATCGCGTTTGCGCACGACTGCCGCGAGGGCATCTGCGGCACGTGCTCCTGCACGATCAACGGCAAGCCGCACGGCCCGGGCAAGGGCGTCGCGACGTGTCAGGTTTACATGCGCTCGTTCCGCGATGGCGATGTGATCACCGTCGAGCCGTTCCGCGCTGAGGCGTTTCCGATTGTCAAAGATCTCGTTACCGATCGCAGCGCGTTCGACCGCATCCAGCAGGCGGGTGGTTTTATTACGGCCCGCGCGGGTTCGGCCCCCGAGGCGAACGCGCTTCCGGTCCCGAAAGGCGACGCCGATCTCGCGATGGACGCCGCGCAGTGTATCGGCTGCGGCGCGTGTGTGGCCGCGTGCAAGAACGCCAGCGCGATGCTCTTCGTCGCCGCGAAAATTTCGCACCTTGGGCTGATGCCGCAGGGTCAGGCGGAGCGCGACCGGCGCGTGCTGGCCATGGTCTCGACGATGGACGCCGCGGGCTTTGGCAATTGCACCAACCAATACGAGTGCAGCGCCGCGTGCCCGAAACTCATCTCGCACGACTTTATCGCGCGCATGAATCGCGACTACCTCGGTGCGACGATCCGGGCGGCGTTTCAGCCTGTGTCGAGTGCCTCGAGTGGCGGCGGGAGCTGACGCGGCAGAAATGGAAATGCGCGCGGTCGCACGGTCCGCATTTTTCAGACGCGACCCACCGGTCGCGTCTTTTTTTGTAACTATGCGCCGCGTGCCGGGTTTTTCCGTTAACTAAAATCACTGCACGTCATGAAAATTATCACGAGTTTCTCCTTCCTCGCCGCGCTCGCTGCGCCCTCGGCGTTTTTCCTCCTCCCAGCCGGCTTTGTCATCGCGAGCACCTTGCTCTTCGCTCTCGGTTTCGCGGCCATTGTCGCCGCCGATTACACGCGCCAGCCGCGCGTGCTGCGCATGGAGCGTGCGATGGCGACGCTGCGCACGCGCAAGGAACGATTTGGACTGGCGGCCTGATTGGGGCGTCGGTTCTACTGGAGGCGGCCCCTGCGCGTGAGCGTGGGGGCCGTTTTGTTTCTAGCCTTCGCGCGGCGATCAGAAAACGGAAAGAGCGCGGGCGCTTTCCAGCGCCACCCACGCGGCCCCGAGTGCGAGTCCGAGGCGCAGGCAATTTTTCATTACCTTTCGGCCCTGCAACACGGCGTCGCGCAGATCGGTGTCGAGCGTGCGGCGGTTGTTCTTCGCCATGAAACTCACGAATCGCGGATCGCTAAACCGTCCCTGAGGTCCGTGCCGTCGTCCGAAACGGAAGGGCAAATGGAGGCAGAGGTTGATTAGCGCGCGCAGCACAGTGCGGTTGTCGAAATTTGAAGTGGTTTTTTCAAGGGGAAAGCCGCTACCTTCGACCTTTCACGTCATTTTCTTTTCGCGCCTGCGCACCCATGCACCACTTCCACTATTCCGGCTCCGATCTACACTGCGAATCCGTCGATCTTGCCGGCGTCGCCAAGCTCTACGGCACCCCGACCTACGTC
Source organism: Opitutaceae bacterium (assembly GCA_031411015.1). Classification (GTDB taxonomy): domain Bacteria; phylum Verrucomicrobiota; class Verrucomicrobiia; order Opitutales; family Opitutaceae; genus ER46. The sequence goes on from JANOAF010000586.1 coordinate 11,959, forward strand.
TACAGTGCGGCGACGATGGAGGATAATTTCCGCCGGTTGCAGCGCGGTCTCACCGGGCTCGACGCCCAGCTGTGCTACGCGATGAAGGCCAACTCGAATATCGCGCTCCTCCGCCATTTTGCGAATCTCGGGGCGGGCTTTGATCTCGTGAGCGGTGGCGAGATTCGCCGCGTGCTCGCCGCCGGCGCCAATGTGAAATCGAGCGTCTTTGCCGGCGTGGGCAAATCTGAGGCCGAGATCAAGCTGGCGCTGGAAAACGGCATCTTCTCCTTCCACGTCGAGAGCGAACCGGAGCTGGCGCGCATTAACCACGTCGCCGGTAAACTCGGCGTAAAGGCCCCCATTGCCATCCGGGTTAACCCCGACGTTGACGCCCACACTCACGCGAAGATCACCACGGGCAAGAGCGACAATAAGTTTGGCATTCCGCTCAAGTATGCCGCCGCCGCCTACGAAGCCGCCGCGAAATACCCGAACCTCCAGATCAAGGGCGTGCAGATGCACATTGGGTCGCAGCTCACCTCAGTCGCGCCGTTCGTCGAGGCGGTTGAGAAGGTCGGACCTTTTGCCGCCGAACTGAAAGCCAAGTATGGCATCACCTATTTCTCCATCGGTGGCGGCATGGGTATCGTCTACAAAGACGCCTTGGCCAGCGGCCAGCAGGCTTGGTGGGACGCGCAGCCGGCCGACAAGCGGCCGCTCACACCCGAGACCTACGGTGCCGCGCTCGTTCCGCTGCTCAGGCCGCTCGGCTTAAAAATTCTCCTCGAGCACGGCCGCTTTATGGTGGGCAACTCTGGCGTGCTCCTCGCGCGCGTGGAGCACCTGAAGCGCGGCGCCGGGAAAAATTTCCTCGTTGTCGACGCCGCGATGAACGATCTCGTGCGTCCCGCGATGTATGACAGCTTTCACGAAATCGTGCCGCTGCACCGCGACTCTTCACGTCGGGCGCTGACCGCTGACATCGTCGGCCCGATTTGTGAGAGCGGCGACTGCTTTGCCAAGGATCGCGAGCTCCAGGAAGTCGGTGAGGGTGAGCTCATCGCCTTCATGAGTGCGGGTGCCTACGGTTACACGATGTCGAGCCGCTACAACACCCGTGGCATGGCTGCCGAGGTGCTCGTGAAGGGCAGCGCGTTTGAACTGATCAACGCTCGCGAAACTTTCGAGCAGCTGATCGCAGGGGAAAAAATTCCGGCGTTTTTGAAGTGAGCTTCGGAGTGGCCCACCCACCTCGCAGAGGACAAGGAGGCATATCCGCCGCCTTGGCCAGTTGCCCGAATTTCTCCGTGTCTTCGGTGTCTTCCGTGCGCTAAGCCTTGTTCATGAATTTCGTCGTCGTCGGCGCAGGCGCTTGGGGCACGGCGTTTGCCCTGCACCTCGCGCGGGCACGGCAGGCGGTCACGCTGGTGCCGCGTCGCGCGGATCAGGCCGCAGTCTTGGGCGCGACTCGGCTCAATGCCGACTATCTGCCCGGACTCACGTTACCCGCTGAAATTCGAGTGACCGCCGATCTCGAAGCGGCGGTAGGCGAGGCGGAAGTGGTGTTGCTGGCCTGTCCGGCGCAGGCGCTCCGTGAAACGTGCATTCGGGTGGGCTCGGCGAAGATCGTCGTGAGCCTCGCCAAGGGCCTTGAGCTCGGCACCCATTTGCGGCCTTCGGAAGTGATGGCGTCGGTGCTGCCGGGTGCGATCGTGGGTTCGCTCACCGGGCCGACCAACGCCCTCGGGGTCGCTCGCGGCGATCCGTCGGCGATGGTCCTGGCAACGACGGGAGTGAGCGCCGCCGTTTTGCAGGCCGCCATCAGTGGCCCCACGCTGCGCATCTACACGAGCGACGATCTCGCGGGCGTCGAATTCGGCGGCTGCTTGAAAAACATCTACGCGATCGCCGCCGGCTGTTGTGACGGTCTGAAATTCGGCGACAACACCAAGGCCGCGCTCCTCACGCGCGCGCTCGCCGAGATGGTGCGCGTCGGGGTGAGCCTCGGCGCGCGCGCCGAAACGTTTTCCGGCCTGAGCGGCTTCGGCGATCTGGTGGCGACTTGTTATGGCGGTTGGAGTCGCAATCGCGAATTCGGCCAGCGCCTCGGGGAGGGCCGCACGGTCGCGGAGCTCGTGGCGCATCGCAAAACCGTCGTCGAGGGCTACAAAACGGCGGAATCGTTCGCCGAACTCTGCATGCAGCGCGGGATCGACGCCCCGATCTTGCGTGAGGTGCACGCGATTCTATTCGAGGACAAACGCCCCGCCGCCGCGCTTGCGGCATTGATGGCCCGCGAGCTGAAACGGGAAACGAAGTGATCGAAGTAGGGCGAGTCTGTGACCCGCCCTTTCGCGTGTGAGGGGCAGTCGAGCGGCGGGCCGGAGGACCCGCCCTACTTGGGCTCAGTGCCCCGCGCCGGCTTGATGCTCCTGAATGTATTCCTGCTTCAGCCCGAGTTTCTCCGGCGCGTGAAGCACGAGCATCTTCATCCGGATGTCGTTTGGCACCGAGGCGGACGTGAGTTTCGAAACCACGATCATCAAGCCGATGGCGAGGGGCACAGACCAGATTGCGGGCTGTTCGCAGAGGATGCGGAGCAGTGGGTGCTGCGCCCAGAAATTGTTCAGTGGCGCAAAGCTCGAGAAGACTTTCCCCATGGGCCCTTTGTCGAGGGCGAGGGTGCCGAGATTGGTGAGGGCCGCGGCGCCCAAGGCGCAAAGGCCGCCGGTCAGCATGCCGGTGGCGGCGCCTTTCATCGTCATGCCGCGCCACCACACGCTCATGAAGAGCAGGGGAAAATAACTCGCCGCCGCGATGGCGAAGGCTTGGCCGACCATGAAGTTGATCTCGAGCGGCTCGACGAAACAGCCGAGCGTAACCGCAACTCCGCCGATGAGCACGGCCGCGAATTTGAAGGCAAACATGCGTTCGGCGGGCGACGATTTCGGGCGGAGCATGCGTCCATAGACGTCGTGCGCGAGCGCGCCGGTCATGGAAACGAGCAGGCCGCTGAACGTGCTCATGAAGGCCGCAAACGCGCCGGCACAGGTGATGCCGCTGAGGATGGAGCCGACGACGCCATATTTCGCGCTGATCAAGGTGGGGAGTTCCAGCACGACCTTGTCGGTGCCCTTGGCCCCGACACCGCTGTAAAGTTCAGGCATGAGGTTTCGCCCGATGACCCCGAACACGGGTGGGAAAACATAAAAGACGCCGATGAGAATCATCACCCACATGGTGGTGCGCTTGGCGGCGACGCCGTCGGGGTTGGTGTAGAAGCGCACGAGAATGTGCGGCAATCCGGCCGTGCCGCAGACGAGCGCGATGATCAGCGAGTAAGTGTAGAGCAGGGAGTAGGGCTTCTGGTGCTCGGCGAGAAACTCGGAGCGCTGTTCGGCGGGGAGGGCGGCGGCGGCGGCGTTGACGGCCTTCGTCGTGAGCGGCCCGAAAGGCGCGATCCACGCGGTGTCTTTCGGGGCTTTTTCGACGAGGGGTTTGCGTTCGACCGACGACAGCACCGGCGTGGTTTCGCCGGCGGCGGCGTTGGCCCCAATCTGACCGTTGTAGAAACCAACGACAGCCATGAGCACGAAGACCGGCAACGTGATCGCGAAGAGTTTGATCCAGTATTGGACCGCTTGCACGAGGGTGATGCCCTTCATGCCGCCGAGGGCGACGTTGAGCGTGATCACCGCGCCGACCACGACGACGCCAACCCAGTAGGGCAGGCCGGGGAAAATGTAAGCGAGCGTCACGCCCGCGCCCTTCATCTGCGGCATCGTGTAGAAAAATCCGATGAACAGCACGAAGCACACGGCGATCTTACGGAAGACCGGTGAGTCGAACCGACCCTCCGCAAAATCTGGAATCGTATACGCGCCGAATCGCCGCAGCGGACCCGCGATGAACAGGAGCAGAAACAAATAGCCGCAGGCATAACACACGGGATACCACAGAGCGTCGTAACCGGACGACATCACCATGCCGGCCACGCCCATAAACGAGGCGGCGGAAAGATATTCGCCTGAGATTGCGGAGGCATTCCAACCCACCGACACCGAGCGTCCGGCGACAAAGAAGTCGCTGGCAGTCTTGGAATTTTTCGCCGAACGGAAACCCATCCACAGCGTGACCGCGACGGTGATGAAGGAGAAAGCGAAGATCCACGGATCGACGCCACCGATGAGAGCGAAAAGGGAATTCATGGCTTAGCGGCGAGCCTCTTTGACCTCGTCTTCCTCAAGGCGCAGCGAGCGCTTGATGAAGATGTAGGAGATGATCCAGACGAACGGGAAAAACAGCACCCCGAGAATCAGCCAGCTCAGCGTGAACCCGGCGACGCGGGTCGCCATGAACGCGGGTGCGAAGTAATTCAGCAGCGGCATCCCGAGCAGCGCGACGAGAAAGGTCGCCGCGCAGGCGATCGAAAGGCTGAGTTGGCGGCGCATCAGGGAACGGAGAAACGACTCGCTGTGCACGACGTCGTCGTGGGCGGAGGGAGAAGGGGGCATGGGAAGGCCGAGATTGAGAAGGCCGATGCGCGGCGCAAGCCCGCGGGCGGCGAAAGTGCGGGCGCGGTCAGGGTGAGCCGCGGCTTGCGCCCGTGCTGGAATCCGCGAGCGTGAAGCCTCTTTTTCCGACGCATGACGACTGCCGCCGCGCCACTTCTCTACGAATCACATTCGCATACGCCGTTGTGCAAGCATGCCCGCGGCGAGCCCGAGGAATATGCGGCTGTCGCCGAGGCGCGGGGGTTGAAAGGCATCATCATTACCTGCCACTGCCCGCTGCCCGATGGAATCTCGCACGCAGTGCGGATGGCTCCCGAGCAGTATGAAACCTACGTCGCGGCGGTCGCCCGCGCGCGGTCCGCGTATGCCGGGCGCGTCGATGTGCGGCTCGGGCTCGAGAGCGATTTTTATCCGGGCGTCGAGCCGTGGCTGGAAAAACTCCACGCCCGCGTGCCACTGCACCACGTGCTCGGCTCGGTGCACACGCAAGTGCCCGATTATCGGGGGCGCTATTTCAACGGCGACTACTTCGCCTACCAGCAGACTTATTTCGATCACCTCGCGCAGTCGGCCGAGACCGGCCTGTTCGACACCCTCGCGCATCCCGACCTGGTGAAAAACGAGGCTCCGCACGAATGGGATTTCGCGCGCATCGAGCCGTTCATCCTCCGTTCGCTGGATCGCATCGCAAAAACCGGAGTCGCGATGGAGCTCAACACGTCAGGCGTGAACAAGGCGTTGCCGGAGATCAATCCCGGCCCGCGCATCCTCGCAATGATCCGCGAACGCGGCATCCCCATCGTGATCGGAGCCGACGCCCACCGACCGGAGCGCGTGGGCGACGGCTACGCGAGCGCGCTGCGCCAGCTTGAGGCGCTGGGTTTTCGCGAAGTGAGCTTCTTCCTCGAGCGCAAGCGGCAGACGGTCCCGATCGCGGCGGCGTTGGCGTCGCTGAAGGCGTAGCCACGCCTAGTCGAGTTTGACTCGGTAGAGTGCGACCGTCGCGTTCAGCGCCTTCAGATCGCCCGGGATCTCGTAAGGCAGCATTTGCAGCCACGGCGGAGCGCTCTCGCCGCGCATGAGGCGCATCCCGAAACACTGACCGACCTCCGCTTTGGTCGCGGTCGGATGCAGCAGCCGAAAATATTGCGCGATGAAATTCTCCTCCGAAACGATCGCGATATGGGTGACGCCGTGAGCGCGAAGCAGCGCCGCGGCTTCTTCATCGCTGACCGCGCTCATAATCTTCGCGGCAGACTTAAGGCCTTCGCTGTTTTCCCAGAACAAGGTGCCGAGGGTTTTGAACCGGCCATAGTAGCCGATTCCCGTCGAGGCGTTCGGGCTGGCGAGCAGCACGATGTCGCCCTGCGGTTGCGAGATGCGTAGCGCGGCGGCGAGGTCGCGGCTGAGGGCGTTGGCGGCGTCTTGCGGCGCGATCCGACGCGCCGTGACTTGACTGGAGGCACTCGCGTATCGCCGAACGGCGTTCGGAACAAAGAACAGTCCCAAAAGCGCCAGTGCCACCGCCCAACGCGCACCCGGACGAAACGTGACGGTTGTCCCTGCCAGCACCACGAGCAGAAGCACAATCGATGGTCCCGCGGCATTCAGGAGCCAGCGCGCCTGCCACCAAGCCATCACAGTCAGCGCCGCAACGATCAACGTGGCAAACCACAGCCCGATGGATTTCTCGCGCCAGCGATGGCCGAGGATTGCGATCGCAACGAGCAGGGGAAGATTACCGATGACGATAATCTGAAAGCGGCTCCAGCCGTCGAAGCTCTGGAGGGTGCGCACCAAGGGAAAGAACTCCGCAATGTAGTCGCTGTGCAGCGTCCGCAGGAACGGATCAAAGACGGAGTAGGCTTGGATTCGGGCGAGCACGATCACGCCGAGGGCGAGCACGGGCCAAAGGAATGCTTGCAGCTGCCTCCAGCGTCTTTCTCTCGGACCGAGCCAGCGCTCGCCGAACTGCGCGATCAGTTCCCCGGCCGCGAGCCACGCCAACGAATGGAATGGATGATTGGGTTCCAACCGCAGGCTCAGGTGGCCGGGAAAATATTCGAGGAGATAGAAGATGAAACTGGCGCCGGCGCCCAACTGACCCCAGAGCCGCCACGACTTGGGGTCGAACGTTGCGCCCTGCCGAACCGCGTTTCGTCCCTGGATGAGCACAGTAAGGAAACCGGCAAGACCGACGAAGGTGATCGCCGGAATGGTCGAAGCCGCGCTGATCCACATGCCGAAGGCTCCGCTCAGGGCCGAAAAGACCGCGCCGTTGCGCGCGACCTCGGGCGAACCGGGCAGGACGGAAGCGCCCGCCCGCTGCCACCATCCGCCTCCCATCACGACCGTGCCCAAAACCAGCCCGAGCACTGTCATGGCGATCAGCCCATGGTGATCGACGTAGCTCGGAACAAAACCTTCATAGATTCGATCGTGGCCAATCATCGCCACGCCTACCACCACGCCGGCGATCAGACCGAGGTGACGCGCAGCCCACGAGGACAGCAGCACGATGAAGCCGAGCATCACCACCGGATTGAGCCACAGCGTGGCTCGCTCCACGGCGCGCGGCAGGGGCAGGCCGGTGCAGAGCTGATGCAGCTTGCCTGCGCCGGCGATGCACCACGCCCACGCTGAACTCCATTGGACCTCGCGGCCGTGCGGCGCGTTGTCGAGCGTGGTGTGACGAAGCTGGACGCTGTCTCCCTCCAGCAGCGCGAGCGCATGGCGCACCCACATCTGCGCATCGGCGGCAAACGAGGGATAGATTTGCTGCAACGGAGTGCCGGCAGCCGTCGCACCGCGCAGGCCCAACTCGCCCGCGGTATTCAGGTAGCGGTCAACGTGGCGCGCTTGCAGCCAGAGAAACGCACCCGCCAAAATCCACACCGCGGCGAGAACGAGCCATCGCACGCGAAGGCTTTCGCGGAGCGGTTGAAATGCGCGCTCGCTTGGGTTCGGTGGGGCGCTGGCGGTATCGGTCGCGATTGGGCCACGCCTCGCAGAAGTCGCCACCGTCTCAATCTCGGATTTCAAACCGTTCGCCTGCTGGTAGCGCAGTTCGGGCTCCTTCTCCAGGGCGCGCAGCACGATTTCGTCGAGACGAACATCGATCTGAACTTTGCGCGACGGTGGCGCGAAGCGCCCGAGCGGCAGTTCGCCCGTGAGCATCTGATAGAAGACGACGCCCACGGAATAGATGTCGGCGCGATGATCGACTTCCAGCGGACGCTCGATCTGCTCGGGCGCCATGTAGTGCGGCGTCCCCATCACGTCGTGCTCGCCCGTGATGCTGAAATCCGGCAACTCGGCCCCGACCAATTTGGCGAGGCCGAAGTCGGCGATCTTCACCGCGCCGGTTTTGTCCACGAGGATGTTCTCGGGCTTGATGTCCCGGTGGACGACGCCGCGGTCGTGCGCGAACTGCAGCGCATCGCAAATCTGCGGGACGATCGCGAGCGCTTCGCGCGGGGTGGTTTTCGCCGTGGCCAGCAAATGGCGCAGCGTCACGCCATCGACGAACTCCATGACGAAATAGGGATAGGTGCCCGCCGCGCCAAATTCGTGGACGGCGACGATGTTCGGATGGTTCAGTCGCGCGAGCGCACGCGCCTCGCGTGTGAAGCGCTCCCCGAAACCCGGATCGCGGCCAGTTTGCGGCGGCAATATCTTGAGCGCGACGAAACGATCGAGGCTGGGCTGACGCGCCTGATAGACTGCACCCATACCGCCCTGGCCGATGAGCGCGATGATTTCGAGTTGCGGAAAAAGCGGCGCCAGCTCGGCGGGGGTCGGCGGCACAAAGCCGGTGGTTTTGGTCGGCCCGGCCTGCGTGCCGGTCGCGAAGCCGGCGCGGAGCAGACATTCGGGGCATAGATCGTGTGGCGCTCCGGCAACGAGCGGTTTTTCGCATTTGGGGCAACGGGGATAAGTTTCCATAGGGCTGTTGTCCCTTGCTACGGGATCAGCCCGGAAAGGTTACCGCCGTGTTTTCGAACGCAGCGGCTTCCCGCATTATTTTGAAACTCGGTTTCACCGTGCGAGTGCCAGGAGCAGGGCGCGCATTTCCGCCGTGGCGTCGTCCTCCGACGCCACGGTGTCCGCAATCTCGGCCTGCAGCAGGGCACGATAGCGCTGTCGCAGCCGATGGACTGTCACCTTAACGGCGTTCTCGGTTCGCCCGAGTTGCACGGCGAGTTCGGCATACGGCTGCGAATCGCGCGTCCCGGTAAGCGTCGGCTTGAGCAGGGCGAACAAGTCCGCCTTGCCCGCCTTGCCGTATTCGTCCTCCAACCTCGCCAGAACGGTGCGGAGCACGGCGAGCGCCCATTCCCGGTCGAAGATCCGATCGGGCGATGCGGCGGGATCGGTCACTTGGGCGAAACGATCTTCGGCGTCGGCCATGTCGAGCGAGATTAGCTCGCGCTTGCCGCCGCGTTTTTCAGTCCGCGCCCGGTCCCACTCGTCGGCGAGAAAATGATTGAGCGCGGTCAGGATGAAGGTCCGAAACCGTCCGCGGGCCGGATCGGCCTGTGCGATCGATTGCCGGGCGAGGAGGCGCGCGAAGAATTCCTGCGTGAGATCCTCGGCATCGTGGGCCGAGAAGCCGCGGCGACGCACATGCGCATAGAGCGGGAACCAGTAGGTGCGGCACAAACGCGCCAGGGCGTCGTGCGCGAGCGACGCTTTCGATCCAGCCCGGCCGGCATGCAACACGACCGACCAGCGCGTCGTCGCGAATCGCGCGGGCAGTCGCTCCGGTCGCAAAGATTCGGCAGGGTCTGCGGATGACGGAGCGGAAGGGGCGGCGGACATCGCTCCCGGCTAACAACCCCCGGGCGGGCCGCAAGCACGCCCTCGCGGTTTGGGCCTTCCATCCTCGCGCCGCCTCGTGTGTCACACTCCGATGGCGGGAACACCGTGGGTTTGACCTCGCTCCTCCGCACCCGCTCCATGTGGCCGTGAAACGAGTTTCCCTCATCGTGCTTTTCGCCGCCGCTGTCTTCGCCCGCGCGGCGGAAGAAAAAATCTCCCCGCCCATTGGTGAACTTACCACGCCCGGCTGGCGTTACGAGGAGCTGCGCCGCTTCAAGGCTCCCGAGGCCGGCCAGGGCGTGGCCGTGGACCGCGAATTCTTCTACGCTATCAACAACCACACGATCGGCAAATACCGCAAGGCCACCGGCGAGCGCGTGGCCGGCTGGGAAGGCGGCGCGGGCGGCGAAATCATCCATCTCAACGCCGGCTTTGTGCGCGAGGGTCGCATTTTCGGCATCCATTCGAATTATCCCGGAGTGCCGATGCTCAGCTCGCTGGAACTGTTCGACACGGCCACGTTGCAGCACGTCGGCTCCCACAGTTTTGGGCGGATGGATGGTTCGTTCACCTGGCTCGACCGGCGCGATGACCGCTGGATCGCGTGCTTCGTCCATTACGGCAACCGCGGCGCCGAGCCCAACCGCGACGCCGCCTGGACGCAGATCATCACCTTCGACGACGAATGGCGGCGCACCGGCGGCTGGGCGTTGCCAGCGAACCTGATCGAGCGCTTCGGCGGCCGCGGCTACAGCGCGTCCGGCGGAGCATTCGGACCGGGCGGTCTTCTCTACCTCACCGGCCACGATAATCCCGAACTCTACGTCGTGGATTTTCCGAAGTCCGGATCGGTGTTGAAATGGATCGCGACGCTGCCGTTCCCCTCCGAGGGCCAGGCCTTCTGTTGGGATCCGCACGAAC
>JANOAF010000587.1:0-1939 GCA_031411015.1 Opitutaceae bacterium
CTCAACTCCCCCCGCCCTATGTCCACTCCTGCCGTCTCCTCCTACCCCCCGCCGGCCGCCAAGGCCGGTCGCTACCGCTGGGTCATCTGCGCGATCCTGTTTGTCGCGACCACGATCAACTACGTGGATCGAAATGTCCTCTCGTTCACGATGCTCGACGACGCGTTTCGCCGGGTGATGCTCGGGCTCGCCGCTGGCACGCCCCTGACGGCGGAGCACGTGGCGGATTTCAAGGAGCGGATGGGCTACGTCGATGCCGCGTTCAAGATCGCCTATGCGATGGGATTCGTGATCGCCGGCTGGATGATCGACCGGCTCGGCACGCGCCGCGGTTTTTCGATTAGCATCACCGTGTGGAGCATCGCCGGAGTTTTGCACGGTTTCGTGAACAGCATCATGGGGATGTCGGTCACTCGCTTCCTCCTCGGGCTGGGGGAAGCGGGTAATTTCCCGGCGTCGATCAAATCGGTGGCCGAGTGGTTTCCGCGCAAGGAGCGGAGTTTTGCCACGGGATTGTTCAATGCCGGGGCGAACGTCGGCATCATTCTGACCGCCGCGTGCGTGCCGCTGATCGTCGCCGCGCTTGGCTGGCGCGCGAGTTTCATCATCACGGGCGCGCTCGGCTTCGTCGTGCTGCTCGTGTGGCTCCTGGCGTTCTACAAACCAGAGGCGCACCCGAAAGTGTCGCAGGCTGAGCTCGCCTACATCCGCTCCGATGGCGAGGAGGACAGCGGCAAACCGGTAAAGTGGAGTGAGCTGATCCCGTTCAAGGCGACGTGGGCTTTTGCGATCGCGAAATTCATGACCGACGCGATCTGGTGGTTCTATCTTACGTGGCTCCCGAGCTTCTTTAACGACAACCCCGCGCTCGAAACCAAACTCGATCTCAAGTCCGTCGGCATCCCTTTCATCGTAATCTACCTGATCTCGGATGGGGGCAGTATATTCTTCGGCTGGCTCGCGACGAAGTTCATCGGGCTCGGTTGGTCGGTGAATCGCGCGCGGAAAACCACGATGCTCATCTGCGCCCTCTGCGTCGTGCCGATCTTTTTTGCGTCGATGACTTCGAGCATTGTCCTCGCGATCGCGCTCATCTCGCTGGCGACCGCCGCACACCAGGGCTGGAGCGCGAATCTGTTCACGACGGTCTCCGACATGTTTCCGAAGCGCGCCGTCGGCAGCGTGACGGGCATCGGCGGCATGATGGGCGGCATCGGCGGTGCGTTGCTCGCGGCCTTCGCTGGTAAGATCATCGCGTCGACCGGCAGCTACCTCCCGCTCTTCATCATCGCCTCCTGCGCCTATCTCATCGCGCTGCTGATTCTGCACGTGCTCGCACCGCGCTTGGAGCCGATCAAGTTGGCGGACTAATCCCTGGCGGAAGATTTGTGGTTAATGGAGGCGGAAAATGTGTCGAATGGAGAGGAGTCGGCATCATGAAGATTTCCTTTCCCGCGCTCGCGATTGCAGCGGCTGTGCTGTTGAGCGCGCCGACGGCGCTGCCTGCGCAGGTGTTTACGACGAATTTCAACACCACCGGTGGCGGATTCACGGCGGGCTTGCTGCCGGGTTCTACCGGTGAGTTAGCGCCGAATAGCTGGACCTACAGCGCCACGGCCGGAGTTGGCGCCAACAACGGGGCGTGGTTCGTCAATAATTTTGAGGCCTCTGCGACGGTCGCGTGGATCGGCCTCACCCTCACCAGCCCCGTGTTGTCGATTGCCGCCACGGGCAATCACCAGATCAGTTTTGATCAGAGGTATAGTTTCGAGCCGTCGTGGGATGGTGGGCAGCTCCAAGTCAGCGTAAACGGCAGTGGTTTCGTCACGGTGCAAAATGCTGCTTTTACCGCGGGTGGCTATACGGGGACGATTAATTCCTCCTACCTTGGGTTGAGTCTAATCAGCGGGCAGCAGGCTTGGACGAGCGACTCCTCGGG
>JANOAF010000588.1:0-1543 GCA_031411015.1 Opitutaceae bacterium
CATCCCGATCGCGCTCAGCGGCACCGACATCTACGGCCAGACGGTGACGTGGGCGGCAAGCACCGACGGGGACGGACGCTACCTCTTCGACGATTTGCGCCCCGGCATACACGCTCACTGAGGATGACAGCGCGGTCGTGCCCGGAACGTATCTCGATGGCAGGGATTCTCCCGGCAGCGCTGGCGGCTCGGTCGGCGGAGTGGCGCCGAAACTCGACTTGCTCGACGGAACCAAACGCGGTGTAGGCGCTCGTGCCCACGACGATCAAGACGGTGGTGATCAGGACGGCCCACCCGAAGCGCCGAAAGCGTTCGTCCGGAATGCGAAAATTCAGGGCGATAAAGGCGATAAATGAAATTCCGAGCAGGAACAACCGCATCGGGGGCTGGAGATCGATGGCACTTTCCCAAGTGTCTCGGGTCAGAGCGAGTTCGGTGAGCTTTAACGCCGTCGCTGAATCGAATCCGTGGGGTGCATTCCTCGCCATGAGAGCCGTCACCGCCAGGGGCGGCAGGAACCATACCCAGCGGGCGATCCCACCACGACAAAAGAAACAGCCGAAGAACGTCGCTATCGCGAGCGGCGCCCAAGCGGCCTTAACCGCGATCAAGACCATACCGGTGCCGACCACGGAGGCTATCCAATAACGCCCCTTTATCATGAAATGGAACAAGCCGAACATGAGTGGGTACGCGAATGTGGTGGGCGTATTCGAGTGCCACGTCAGGATTCCGTTCCGCGTCGTATCGAGGATGGAACTGTCATGAACAGCAAGCAGCAGGAGCAGATTCATTCCGTCCTGGAAACCGGGTGCCGGAAGGACGCGCTCGATGAGCCGCCAGGCAAAGACTACCGCTACGGCAGACAATAGCAGATGCACCGCGAGCCCGACCATGTCGTTGTCGATCGGCAGACCTGTAAACTTCAAAAACCACCATAACGCGGAGCTTCCGTAGAAAAATGAATTCTGGAGGTAGATATCGTTCGCATACGAAAAGTCGGCACGAACGAACTGATACAGGTTTGTGTAAAAGATGTGATTAGTGCCGGAGAAGATCCAGCAAGTGAGGATCGCAAATAATGTAACCTGACCCAGAATGGCACGTCCCTCGGTCCTCGTTGGAATGTCGCGATATGGAGCGCAACTGGGAGTTTCTTGGCCTGGGGTCATAGGATCAATGCTAACTGTTCCGTTGGAACCCAGGCAAGACTCGACACCCTCTGCGCTTTTGCGGTCACCCCTCGCCAGGCCTGAGCCGCCCTCGCACTTTGGCCTTTGCCGTTCCGAGCAGCCACTTGGCGGCGGCGGCGGTGCGTGAGTTCACTTTCGTGATTTCAAAAAAGGGCGTCTGCACCGCGCCGAAGGAGCGGAAAAAACGTTCGACTGGCTCCAAGACCGAACCCTCGAAGTCGAACTTCTTGCCCAGAGCCGACGCCGTTTCGATCGCCTTCCACACCAGCAGCGAAGCCGCGCCGCTGTTGCGCAGCTCCGGGTCTCCGCCGCCGGTGTAATAATAGACCGTCGTCGCGTCGATGAGGAGG
>JANOAF010000589.1:0-2535 GCA_031411015.1 Opitutaceae bacterium
CTGCTTTCACCAGTTTAACGCCGACATTTTCGGCGAACCCGGCCCCGAGGCCGAGATCGAGTTGATCGCGTTGCTCGTGCAGTGTCTCGGCGCGTTCGGTCTGACGGCGGAGGATTTCTGCGTGCGACTGAGCGACCGCAATCTCTGGTTCTATTACCTTGAAGCGCTCGGGCTCGACGAGGCGCGTTCGCGCGCTGTGCTTGGCGCGATCGACAAATACGAGAAATACGGCGACGACGCATTCAAGAGCTACGCCGAGTCGTTTGGTCCGCTTGCGCCGGAATTGAAGGAGAAGATTCTGGAATTTCTCCAAGTGAAATCTCTCGATGCGCTGGAGCACACGATCGCGAGCCTCGGTGGCGAGAAAATCACCGCGCGCCTCGCTGACTGGAAAAAACTTCTGGGTGCGCTCGATGCGATGGGCCTTACCCGCTTCGTCGCCGTCGATCTCGGCGTTGTGCGCGGGCTCGCGTATTATACGGGCTTCGTCTTTGAGGCTTTCGATCGCAAGGGTGAGCTGCGCGCGCTGGCGGGCGGTGGGCGTTACGATGATCTCGTGCAGAAACTCGGCGGACCGGCGCTCCCGGCGGTGGGCTTCGCGATTGGCGACATGACGTTCGCTCTCCTGCTGGAGCAACGCGGGCTGATGCCGACGATGGTGCAGGCGCCCGACGTCTATTGCGTCATCGGCGGCGAAGCCGAACGGCTGGCAGCGTTCGGGGACATCCACGCGCTGCGCGCGGCGGGTTTTCGCGTGGACTATCCGATGAAAGAGGTGGCGTTCGGTAAACAATTCAAGGCCGCTGCCGAGTCCGGCGCCAAGCTCGCGCTGATTTACGGAGGTGACGAACTCGCGAAGGGCGTCGTGAAAATCCGCGACCTCACCACGCGGGAGGAAAGTGAAGTGCCGCGCAATCGCGTCGCCGCGCACGTGCGGGACTTCTTTTCCGCAGGCTGAACCCGCCGAAAGCCTTGGCGGTTTTTCAGCAGAGATCGTTCGGACCGAAGGCCGCGGGCAGCAACGCATCGAGCGTGGTCTCGATTCGTCCCTTGGAGTTGCAGACACTCGCGACGATCGCGTCGGGTCCGAATTCGTTGATCACCTGACGGCACGCGCCGCAGGGCATCGTCGGCTGCGGCGTCGGCGTGAAGACGATGACGGCCCGGATTTTTTTTTCACCCGCTGCGACCGCGGAAAAAATCGCGGTGCGTTCCGCGCAATTGCAAAGGCCGTAGGAGGCGTTTTCGACGTTGCAGCCCGAGAAAATTTTGCCCGAGCCCGTAAGCACGGCGGCACCGACGGAAAATTTCGAGTAGGGCGAATAGGATTTTTTTGCGGCGGCGCGCGCAGATTTCTCCAAACGGTGAATCGTGGCGGTGGAAAGCGGAGTCATCGTGGGTTGGATAGTATGTCTGACGCTTTGCCGAAACCTGTCGGGCGTAAAGCCCGACCTAGAGCAACTGTGCGCCTTCGAGGGCGAGCAACCGGGCTTTGGTGGCGATGCCCCCGGGCCCGGAGAAGCCCGTCATTTTGCCGCTGGCGGCGACGACCCGATGGCAGGGAATGAGGAGAGGCCACGGGTTGTCGCCCAGTGCGGTGCCGATGGCGCGGCTGGCTGCGGGCGGTTGGCCGATCGCGGCGGCGAGTTCGCCGTAGGTCGCGGTATGACCGGATTTCACTGCGAGTGTCGCGCGCAACACCGCTGCGACAAACTCCGTCACGCGCGTGAAATCGTAGCGCACGTCGGAAAAATCCTGGCCCTCACCCGTGAGGTGGCGCTGGACGCGGGCAACGACGGCGGCAATCCATGGCGGCGGTTCAGTTTCGGTGCCGCCGCCCGAGGGGCGTTCCGGATCGGGGAGAAGAAAGCGCGTGAGGCCGGCGTCGCTCCACGCGATCGCACAGAGGCCGAGCGGAGTGGCGAATGTGGTGTGGGGCATGGGCGAAGCAGGGTCAGGCCGTAACTGAAAGCGTCGCGCAGCGTGGGCGGGCGATTGCTTCGACGAAAGCGAAAAGCAGGTGTTGTTTCACCTGCTGTTTCCCGCTTCGCTCCTGCGGTCTCATTACCAGCAATGACCAACCGGTTCTACAACGCGTTTGACAGCGAGCCGCTCGGCGGCGGGCGCAAGCACGACTACCGCACACCTTTTCAGATGGATCGTGACCGGATCATTCATGCGCATGCGTTTCGGAAGCTGCAGTCGAAGACGCAGGTGTTCCTCTCCGGCGAATACGATTTCTACCGCACGCGACTCACGCACTCGATGGAGGTTGCGCAGATCGGGCGTTCGATTTGCGCCTTTCTGCGCTCGCGCGGCGCGCCGCTGCGAACCGACTTTACGATCGACAGCGACCTCGTCGAAGCGGTGTGCCTCGCGCATGACCTCGGGCATCCGCCGTTCGGACACTCGGGCGAACGCACGCTGCAGGAGTTGATGCTGAAGTGGGGCGGTTTCGAGGGCAACGCGCAGACGCTGCATCTCCTCACCGAGACGATTTATCAAAACGAGGCCGGCGTGCGCGGCATGGCGCCG
>JANOAF010000590.1:0-1830 GCA_031411015.1 Opitutaceae bacterium
GTCGTCACCGTCATGAAGGGCGACGAGAAGTTCGAAATCGCGCGCGGTTCCGCCAAGGTCGACGGCAAGCTCGCCGTCGGCAGCAAGGTCACCATCCAATACAAGATGACTGCCGCCTCCATCGAGGTGAAGGACGCGCCGGCGGCAAAGGACGCCGACAAGGCAGCGAAGAAAAAGAAGTGAGTCAGGGAGCGTTTTACCGCAGACGCGCCCCGGCGCGACCGACCGGTGAAATTCGCGAATCAAGTTGTGTGGATTACGGGCGCCTCGTCGGGCATCGGCGAGGCGTCTGCTTTTGCGTTTGCCCGTGAGGGCGCCCGGCTCGTGTTGTCGAGCCGACGACCCGCGGAATTGGAACGCGTGCGCCGTGCCTGCGCCCGTCCCGACGAACATCTCGTCGCCCCGCTCGACCTCACGCGCAGTGCGACGTTTCCCGCGATCGTCGCCGATGTGCTCGCGCGCTGCGGTCACATCGATGTGCTCGTGAACAACGGCGGCGTGAGCCAACGCGGCCTCGCGATGGACACCGCCGAAGCCGTCGAGCGAGAACTGATGGAGATCGGTTTTTTTGGGCCGGTGGCGCTAAGCAAGGCGGTGCTGCCCGCGATGCGGGCGCGGGGTTCAGGGCGAATCGTCGTCGTGAGCAGCGTGCTGGGGTTTCTTGGCGTGCCCGGCCGCTCCAGCTACGCGGCGGCGAAGCATGCACTGCATGGTTATTTCAATTCACTCCGCGCCGAGGTTTGGCGCCACGGCATCGGCGTGACACTGTTCTGCCCCGGCTACGTGAAGACCGCCGTCTCCGACAATGCGCTCGGGCCCGACGGCATGGCCCATGGCCGGATGGACGCCACTCACGTCAGCGGCATCGCCCCGGAAAAATGCGCCGCCGCCCTCGTGCGCGCGGTCGCAAATCGGCGCAACGAAATCTACGTCGGCGGCAAGGAGGTCGCGGGCATCTACCTCCAGCGTATCGTGCCGTCGCTCGTCGCGCGCGTCGTCCGCCGGCTGAAGGTGGCTGCAAACGCATCGACGCCGCGCGACCGCACGCCGTAGTCTCGGGATTTTCGCCGTGACGATTCCCGATTCCATCGCCCGCCTGCCTTCGCGCACGCCTGAACTCGCCGAGCTGCTCATTCACTGGGCCGACATCAATTCCGGCTCCGGCCACCGCGCCGGCCTCGACCGGATGCTCGATGCGTTGCGCGCGAAATTCTCGCGGTTTCCCGGCGCGCAGCTCGAGGAGCTGCCCTGCCCCGGCACCGCCGATGCGTTGCGGATTCGCCTGCGACCCGAGGCGCGCACGCAGCTTCTCTTCAGCGGCCACTTCGACACCGTTTACGAGGAGACCGATCCATTTCAGAAATGCAGCTGGCTCGACGCCGAGCGCGTCAACGGTCCCGGAGTGACCGACATGAAGGGCGGCATCGTGACGATGCTCGCCGCGCTCCAAGCCTTCGAGCAGACGCCGCACGCCGGCGAAATCGGTTGGGAAGTCCTGCTCACACCCGACGAGGAAACGGGCTCCCACGGGAGTCGCGCACACTTCGTCGCCGCGGCGAAACGCGCGCACTTCGGTTTCGTGTTCGAGCCCACGCGGCCGAACGGCGATATCGTCCACTCGCGCAAGGGCACCGGTGGAGTCGTCGTGAAGTGTCACGGTCGCGCCGGCCACGCCGCCAAAGTTCCGACCGACGCGCGCAACGCCATCCTCGCGCTCGCGGAATTTCTCCAGGCCGCGAGCCAGCTCCCCGCCGAATTGCCCGGCGTCTTGGTGAACGTCGCCAACATCCGCGGTGGCGGCCCCGCCACGAACGTCGTGCCCGACTTCGC
>JANOAF010000591.1:0-2857 GCA_031411015.1 Opitutaceae bacterium
CGCGACCTACTCCTCGCACTCTACCCCCGCGTCCGCGAACTCGCCGGAATGCCCGCATCTGAATTGGGAGAAGAGGACGAACCAGCCGAGCCCACCGCTCCCGCGCGCCAGCCGGAAACGCCCGACACCATGATGGCCCAACTCCTCCTCGCGAGCGTCTTCCGCCCCGCCGTCATCCACACCCCCGCCGACCTCAAAGTCGCCGACTCCATCCCCCGCGTTCGCGCTTCGCTCAAAGCGCATCGAGACGATATTTTTTCCGTCGCTGAGAAACTTGCCTTGGTGACGGCGTAACGAAGTTGGTCGGATGCACGGCGGCAAACCGGAGGACCGGCCCGCTGGAGCGGTCTGGTCCAGCCGGGACGAAACCAGAACGGACAGTCGGCGAATCACGCCAGCAACTTCTCGATCACGTGCCCGTGGACGTCGGTGAGGCGGAAGTCGCGGCCTTGGAAACGGAAGGTGAGCTTTTTGTGGTCCATGCCGAGGAGGTGCATGATCGTCGCGTGGATGTCGTGCACGTGCGCGCGGTCGGCGGTCGGGCTGAAGCCGAGTTCGTCGGTCTCGCCGATGCTCGCGCCGGCTTTCACGCCGCCGCCGGCGAACCACATCGTGAACGCATCGATGTGGTGGTTGCGGTCCGTGGTGTCGCGGTTCTCGCCCATCGACGTGCGGGCATCCGAGGACAGAGGCTTGCGCGCCGTTGATTTCCGGCTATCGAATCCCCCATCATGAGCACGACAGAAATTCTCGCGCAATTGCCCGCACTTACTCCCGTGGATCGCGAAAAAGTCCGCTCGCGATTAGACGCCATCGATGCAGCGGCGCCCGTTTCATCCGAGGAAAAACGTCTCATCGATCAGCGGGTGGCAGCCTACCGTCAAAATCCCGGCGGCAGCGTATCGTGGGCGGTGGCCGAGGAACAGATTCGCAAGCAGATCGGGTTGTGACGGCGAAGGTCATCCTCACGCCGGAGGCCACGGCCGATGTGGCTGAAGCGGCGGCGTGGTATCGCGAGCGGAGTGTCCGCGCCGCCGCGGATTTCCTGCTTGCGGTGAGTGTCGCGTTTGCCCGCATCGAGGCGCAACCGACCGCTCAGGTCATCGTGGACGCTGGGACCGGTGCACGGCGTGCGTTGCTGCGCAAGTTTCCGCATCGGGTCCTCTACCTGATCGAGGGCAGTCAGCTTGTTGTGTTCGCGGTCGTGCATCACCGTCGTGACGCTCCCGCCTGGCGCGATCGACTCGAATGAGATTCGGACGACCGCGAGCGCACGCGACGCGGTCGTGAGGCGGTTTAAGCCAGCAGCTTCGTAATCACGTTGCCGTGCACGTCGGTCAGCCGGAAGTCTCGGCCCTGAAAACGGAACGTCAGCTTTTTGTGGTCGATGCCGAGCAGGTGGAGAATTGTCGCGTGGATGTCGTGCACGTGCGCGCGATCCGCGGTGGGGCTGAAGCCGAGTTCGTCGGTTTCGCCGATGCTCGCACCGGCCTTCACGCCACCGCCAGCGAACCACATCGTGAACGCGTCGATGTGGTGGTTGCGGCCGGTGGTGTCGCGATTTTCGCCCATCGGCGTGCGGCCGAATTCGCCGCCCCACACGACGAGCGTGTCTTTCAATAAGCCGCGCGCCTTCAAATCCTGCACGAGCGCGGCCTGGCCTTGATCGACATCGCGGCAGACTTTCTCGAAATCCTTCTGGAGATTTTCGCCGGGGCCGCCGTGGGAATCCCAGTTCGTGTGGTAGAGCTGCACGAACCGCGAGCCGCGCTCGATGAGCCGGCGTGCGAGCAGGCAGTTGCGCCCAAACGACGGGGCGTCGCCCTCGATGCCGTAGAGCTTCATCGTGGCTGCGCTCTCGCCCTTGAGATCAATCAGCTCGGGCGCACTCGACTGCATGCGCGACGCCATTTCGTAGGCGGCGATACGCGTGTGGATCTCGGCGTCCCCCGTCTCGACGGCGCGCTGCAAATTGAGATCGCGGATCGCGTCGATGGCCTGGCGCTGACGCGCGGCGGTGACGCCCTCGGGGTTGGTGAGGTTGAGAATCGGGTCGCCGTTGCCGCGCAGCGGCACGCCCTGATAGGTCGTCGGCAGGAAACCGCTGCCCCAGTTGACCGCGCCGCCGCGCGGTCCCCGCGGACCCGATTGCAGCACGACGAAGCCCGGCAAATCCTGCGATTCGCTGCCAAGCCCGTAGGTCGCCCACGAGCCCATGCTCGGCCGGCCGAACTGGCCCGAGCCGGTGTTCATGAAAAGTTTCGCCGGCGCGTGGTTGAAAAGATCCGCGGCGCACGAGTGGACGAACGTGACATCATCAACGATGCCCGCGGTGTAGGGGAAAAGCTCGGAGACCCACGCGCCGCTTTTTCCGTGCTGCTTAAATTCGCGGCGCGTGCCGAGGAGCTTCGTGCCGTGGCTGGAGTCCATGAACGCGAAACGCTTGCCCTCGATGAGCGAGGGCGGGACCGGCTGGCCGTTGAGCTCGATCAACTTCGGCTTGTAGTCGAAGAGATCGAGCTGGCTCGGCGCCCCGGCCATGAAGAGATAGATGATGTTCTTCGCGCGCGGCGCGTGGTGGCCGGGCTTGGGTGCCATCGGATTGGGCAACGCGCCGGGCGCGAGCGCCCCGCGGAGCTGACGCTCGCCGAGCATCGAGGCGAGCGCGATACCGCCGAGCCCCATCGCGCAGCGGCTGAAGAAATGCCGGCGCGTCTCCTCGCCGAGGTGCTGCGCGGGATCGAAAGAAGGATGAGTCGGCATGAGAAAGCGGGTCGGGAGTTTTTTGTAGCCGCGAGCGTGAGCGAGTGGAGGCGGGCGTGAAAGGCCTCGTCCACTCGCTCACGCTCGCGGCTAC
>JANOAF010000592.1:0-2879 GCA_031411015.1 Opitutaceae bacterium
CATCGAGCCATGGTCTACGACCGATGGGGGTTTGGCACGAAGGGCTCGCGAGGGCTCGGCATTAGCGCGCTGTTTGCGGGCGCAAGTGGAACCGGCAAGACCATGGCAGCGGAGGAGTGGGCGTGCGAATTGCGGCTAGATCTATCTCGCATCGACTTGAGCGCGGTGGTTAGCAAGTACATCGGAGAAACGGAAAAGAATTTGCGACGGGTATTCGACGCGGCTGAGCAAGGTGGCGCAGTTCTGCTATTTGATGAAGCCGACGCGTTGTTTGGCGCCGCCGCGTCCGATGCGCGCCGTGCCGCTGGCCAATCGCGCGGCCCGCTCGATGGTATTCCGATCGGTCTCAAGGATGTGATCGCGGTGAAGGACCAGCCGCTCACGGCTTCTAGCAAGATGCTCGCGAACTTCATCTCGCCTTACGACGCGACGGTCACGACCAAGCTCAAGGCCGCCGGCGCCGTGCTCCACGGCCGGCTCAACTGCGACGAGTTCGCGATGGGCTCCTCGACGGAAAATTCCGCCACCGGCCCCACGGCCAACCCGTGGGACACGTCGCGTGTGCCCGGCGGTTCCTCCGGCGGCAGCGCCGCCGCGCTCGCCGCTGGCTCCGCGATTGCGACGCTCGGCTCCGACACCGGCGGCTCCATCCGCCAGCCCGCGGCTTTCTGCGGTGTTGTCGGCCTCAAGCCCACCTACGGCCTTGTCTCGCGCTTCGGCCTCATCGCCTACGCGTCGTCGCTCGACCAGATCGGACCCTTCGCGCGCACGGTTGAGGATGCGGCCATCATGCTTAACGCGATCGCGGGCCACGACGAGCGCGACTCTACGTCGTTCAAGACCACAATTCCCGACTACCGCGCTGAACTCGCCACGCGCCGCGGCCCGTGGAAGCTCGGCATTCCGAAGGAGTATTTCGGCGCCGGCCTCGATCCCGAGATCGGCACCGCCGTCGAGCAGGCGATCGCGTTCTACAAAGAGCTCGGCTGCGAAATCCGCGAAGTTTCGCTGCCGCACACCCAATACTGCCTCGACACTTACTACATCATCGCGACCGCCGAGGCCTCCTCGAATCTCGCGCGCTACGATGGCATCCGCTACGGCCATCGCTCGACCAAGGCCAAGGACGTCGTCGACCTCTACTTCCAGTCGCGCGCGGAGGGTTTTGGCGCCGAGGTTAAACGCCGCATTATCCTCGGCACCTACGTGCTCAGCTCGGGCTACTACGATGCGTTCTACCTGCGCGCGCAAAAGGTCCGCACGCTGATCCGCCGGGATTTTCTCAACGCCTACAAGGAGGTCGACGCGCTCATCACGCCCACCTCGCCGATTCCGGCGTTCAAGCTCGGTGAGAAGAGCGACCCGCTCGCGATGTATCTCTGCGACATCTATACGATCGGCGTAAACCTCGCCGGACTCCCCGCCATCAGTGTCCCGTGCGGTTTCACGAAGAGCCATCTTCCCATCGGCGTGCAGCTGATCGGCCAGCCTTTTCAAGAAGCCAACCTCCTCTCCATCGCGCAGGCTTACGAACGTGGCCACGAGTGGTCCACGCGACATCCGGCGCTCTGAGCGGGAGTTTCACCACAGAGGACACGGAGGACACAGAGATGGAGCAGATGGCGAATCAACTGACCGAACAGATCATCGGTGCGGCGATCGAGGTTCACCGCGAACTTGGCCCAGGCCTGCTCGAATCGACCTATGAAGCGGCTCTGGCGTTTGAGCTGAGCGCGAGGGGATTGGCGTTCGAGCGGCAGGCTGCATTGCCCGTCCGCTACAAGGGCCTGCTGATTGAAGTGGGCTATCGCCTCGACCTGCTCGTGGGTGATGCGGTGCTCGTCGAACTCAAGGCGGTGGAGCGAGTGGATCGGATCCATGAAGCGCAGTTGATGACCTACCTAAAACTTTCCGGTAAGAAGGTGGGCTTGCTCATCAATTTCAACGTGCCGCTATTGAAGGACGGAATCATCCGCCGGGTGAATTGATTTCTCTGTGCTCTCCGTGTCCTCTGTGGTGAACAGAATCTCCGAATGAATTACGAAGCCGTCATCGGCCTTGAAGTCCACGTCCAGATCAAGACCCGTTCCAAGGTCTTCACGCGGGTCGGCGCCGGCTACGGCTACGAGCCCAATACGCTCACCGATCCTGTGGTGCTCGGCCTGCCCGGCGCGCTGCCGGTGATGAACAAGGCCGCGCTCGATGCCATCATCAAGGCCGGCCTCCTCCTCGGCTGCGAGATCGCGCCCGTCTGCAAATGGGACCGGAAGCAGTATTTTTATCCTGACTCGCCGAAGAACTACCAAATCTCGCAATACGATCAGCCCATCTGCCTCGGCGGCGCCGTCGAGATCGAGCTGCCCGGCGCCGCGCGCAACGTGATGGGTGAGCACAAAAAAATTCCGCTCACGCGCATCCACCTCGAGGAGGATGTCGGCAAGCTCAACCACGGCGCGACCGATTCGCTCGTGGACTACAACCGCGCCGGCACCCCGCTCATGGAGATCGTCTCCGATCCCGCGATGCACAGCGCGGAGGAAGCCTACGCCTACCTCACGTCGATCCGCGCGACGATGATCTACGGCGGCATCTCCGACTGCGATATGGAGAAGGGCCAGCTCCGCTGCGACGCCAACATCTCCATCCGACCCGTCGGCCAGACCAAGCTCGGCACCAAGGTCGAACTCAAGAACCTCAACTCGATCTCCTTTGTGCGCGACGGCATCGAGCACGAGATCAAGCGCCAGCTGGCCGTGCTCGAGCGCGGCGGCACCATCTCGCAGGAGACCCGTGACTACGACGGCATGACTGGCACCTCGCAGTCCCTTCGCAGCAAGGAGGAGGCGCACGACTACCGCTATTTCCCCGATCCCGATTTG